>CAYGCC010000271.1:0-16007 GCA_964348165.1 uncultured Gemmatimonadota bacterium
CGCCGCGCTTCAAGCTTCTTTACGAGCCGAAGCTGCCGAAGCGCATTGGGCTGCGGTTCCCGGTCATCGTAAAGCCAGCCTGGGCCGACGCCAGCGCCGGCGTTCACAAAGACTCGGTCGTTCGTGAGCCCGAGCTGCTTGCGGACCGTGCCCATCATGTCTACGAGGAATTCGGTGCGATCCTGATCGAGGAGTTCATCGAGGGGCGCGAGTTGCACGTCGCGGTCTGGGGCAACGACCCGCCAGAGGTTCTCCCTCCCGTCGAGTTCGACTTCACCGAGCTGCCGGAGGGCTATCCGCCGATCATCAGCTACGCGGCGAAGTGGAACCCGCTGGAGGAGGTGTACCACCAGATCCACACGGTATGCCCGGCGCCGCTCACAAAGGCGCTGCTGCGCAAGGTCGAGAAGGTGGCGATCGCGGCGTACGAAGCGACGGAGTGCCGAGACTACGCGCGCGTCGACATCCGGCTGCGAGGTAACAAGCCTTATGTGTTAGAGGTGAACCCGAACCCGGATCTCACCGAAGGCGTGTCGTTCATGGAGTCGGCGGAGGTGGCGGGCTATTCGTTCGACCAGACGTTGGCGCGTATCGTCGACTTTGCGGCGGGGCGAAAACCGGTCCCGGCTCCGGCGCCGGTATCCACCTGACAACTCGCGGCGGCGAAGAGGGAGTCGGCGCCACCCGCGCCCCACGAGCCCAATCCCGGATCGAAGTCGCTGGAACGAAGGCGGAGCCCGCGGGTGCACCCACGAGGCTCCGCCTTCGAGTTTCGGCCGCCGGTTTTCCCCCTACCCGTGATCGGCGACCGCCGCGTCCAACCCCTGGACGCAGTCAGGTCTAATCTACGCGACTTTTACCAGGACGCGAGATGAGGCGCCCTCACCGTAAGTTCCGCCGTCAGCTTGCCGCGAATCTCCTCCCGCACAGCCGAAGGAAGATCGGCGGATTCGAGCCGCTGCTCCACGCGTTGCCAGTGAACGTCCGTCACGCCGTCGCCAAGCCCGGCGAGCCAGGCGGCATCGGCAAGTGCCCACAACTCGGCAACCGCCTCGTCGAACGCCACCGCCTCGAGGGCGAGCCGATCAAGCGTGACAGCCGCGCGCTCGTAGTCGCCCTCGAAGTAATACGCGTTAGCGATTCGGCGCAGCGCCTCCTGCGGCAACACGCCCTGAGAGCGCACCATCCTGGCCGCGACGTCGTAAGCGTCCCGCGCCGTCTCGAAGTCTCCAGCCGCCACCAGCCGGTCTCCGACCGCGATCTGGGCCCGAGCCATCGTTGTCACCACGGCGGACTCGCCCACCGGCCGGTCCGCGGTGATGCCAAAGGGGGCCACCACCACAAACAGGGCGATGGATACGAGAAAGCCAACGGATCTAGCGATAATCGACATTAGTATGTCTCCACTCGAAAGAGGTCCAGGCCTACTGCTCTTCCCTACGGCTCGAAGGGGTCAGCGGGTTTCAGCGTTGCCACTCGCGAGCCGGCCTCCTCCGGCCCTCATCATAGTTGGATGACGAGAGACCCCCGGGGGTTGCGTCCGCCTTGCCCTGAGATCCCCCGCGGACCTGAATCGCCATCGCCCGCCGCCGCTCGATCGAGAAGGCGACAAGAGGAAACAGGCGATGGCTCCACTCCGTAATGGATGATGAGGCCGGTCTTAAGCGGCGATGCCGGTATCGAGCGAGAAGAAGCAGACCGGAGATGATAGACAAGCGATCGCGACCTACCGTCTGGGACGCTCACCTCGAGACGGCCAACGACCTATTCAAGAAAAAGGCTGCCGCCTGGTTTTGGGGGGGCTTGATGCTGGCCACCGTGGTTCACTTCGGCTTCATCAGGTTCTTCCCCGAGCTGGCGGCGGCCGACGTGAGCTTTGCGATGAGCGAATTCCGCGCTATCGAGCTGCCGCCCGAGGTTCACGTGCCACCGCCACCCGAGGCAATTCAGCGGCCCGCCCTTCCTGTTGTGGCCGAGACGGAACTCGAAGAGGACGTGACCATCGCGCCCACGACGTTCGAGGAGAACCCTGTGGACAAGCTCCCGCCGCCGCCGGCCGAGGCGAGCCGCTTGCAGGATGCGCCGGCCTTCACGCCGTACACAGTGGCTCCGCGCTTACTTGATCCGAAACGGGCGGAGCGGATCGTCGAACAGAAGTATCCGAAACTACTGAGCCAGGCGGGGATCGGTGGAACGGTTATTGTCTGGGCGTTCATCGACGCCACAGGGGTCGTCAGGAACTGCGTGGTCAACAAAAGCTCGGGCGTCACAGGTCTGGACGAGGCCGCCGAAGCGGCGGTAACGGAGTTCAGGTTCGCTCCAGCCCTAAACGCTGACAAACATGTCCCAGTCTGGGTCCAGATACCGATCACTTTCTCGGTAGCGCCGAGCGGCTAGGACGACCCGTTTCACCGGGCATCGCGAACGGCGACGATGCTGTAAGCGCCAGCGAGGCCCATGCGCAGCCCCCCTCGATCGAATTCGAGGCTGAGGTCGAAGGCGGCTCGTTGCGCGTGCCTTAGACCCAGGAAAGACGGCGCCCATGGAGTCGCGGACTCCATGGGCGCCGTCTTTGCCTGGGGATCGGTTGAGGCTTTACCGCCAAGCCGCGTACTTCTTGGAGCGGCTGTGATCGGACGCCGCCTATCTTCCCTTCACGATCACATCGTCGCTCCCCATTAGGGCCGCGCCACCCGTCGTCATCCCCTTCAAGACGCCCTTCGTGTCGCCGGGCTCCAAGCGGGTCAACCTGGTCTCGAACTTACAAACGAGATCATCGAGCCCGTCGTGGTTCACATCTTCCGCGCCGCAATTCGGCCTCTGCAAGCGACCACGCAGGTCAAGAGAAGATTCGTTGCCCGTGCGCCCAAAGGTCAATGAGCGTTGGTCAACATCCGCTACAACATCGAGGCCCGCCGACGACAGGAGCGCCACCGGTATCTTGCCAAGGTTCAGCATCACGACGTTGTGGCTGCCGCCCGGCTTAACGTCGATGGCGATCTGCTGCTCTGAAACCACCCGCCAGCTCGCCTCAATCCACTCCGGTCCCATCTTCAGCTGGCCGCTGTTGCTACCACTGGCCATGTCGGCCGCGCTGACGCCGGTCCCCTCGTTCAGCTGCCAGTACCCCTTCAGACCCTGCTGCTGCCCGGTGATCTCGACCGCCATAGTGGCCAGGATGTCGTCCGCCTCCCGGGCCACCTCCCAAATCCGCACCTCGTCCACCGCGCCCAGCAGGTAGCGGCCCACGCGGTTGTAGCTCTTGTTCTGCGTCCCGAACTTGAGACCACGACCGCTCAGGTAACGGATGCCGCCTGAGTACGCGACCACCCCTTCTTCTACGCCGTCCACATAGACCTTGACCACGCCGCCCTGGGCGTCGTAGACACCAGCCACGTGGTACCATTGGCCTATCTCGAGCTGCGTCGCGCCGAGCGCTATCCCCTTCACATAGAGGGCGGAGGCCGCTGCGAAGTTCACCCGCCCGGACTGATCTACGATCAGGCTGAAGCCGTCGTTGAAGTCGCTGTCAGCGTTCGTGACCAGGTAGTGGACCTTGTTCGGCTCGTCGATCCGAACCCACGCCTCTACCGTCACGCTCGCCGGCTGCCCAATACTCGTTGCGCTCAGGTCTACGCGGTCGTCCAGCCCGTCGAATTGCAGAGCATAGTTGGCCCCACCGCCCTGCTGCGGCGTCGCCGCCAGTGCGGTGCCTCCCAGCCCCGCAAGGAACCCCAGGGCAAAGCAGAGCAACAGCCCCGCATAGCGCAGGAGTTTTTCCAGTTGTACTCGATTCCCAGGCATGCCAAAAGCCTCCGCGATCGGATTACCACCGTTGGCGGGCCATTGGAAACGGCGGGGATGAAGGGCAAGACGAGCGTCCCGTTAGGCCGCATAGGGGGTGTTAGGCAATAGGTGCTTATGCATCACTCGTACCAGTGGGCGCAGAAACATCTAATCCCTTGATGCGTATGGGGTTAGCTCGCTTGGCGAGCTATCGGCGACCGGCTCGGATCAGACGCGATCAGGTCAAACTGATCGGCCTTTTCGGCAAAAATGTACCAGTAGCGGCTTGCAAGTCCCCGTTTTTAGTGAGATGTGCCACAAATTCAGGCGCCCGCCCGGCGGTACCGGTTGTCGCTGACCGGCGCCGGCAGCTGAAAGGTTGGGCTAGGGGCTCACTTCCTCTTCGCGCTTGATGGTGGCCATCAGGTCGCGATGCTGGAACCAGAGGTAGAGACCGAGCGAGCCCACCCAGATCAGGTTGGCGGTGAGCACGGCCCACCAGGGAAGAACATGGGCGATCTCGGCGCTGACGATTCCGATGGCCACCAGGCTGTAGATGAAGCCAGCCAGGAATATGAAGCCCACGAAATACCAGAGGAAATGGTGCCGCTCGATCTCGAAGAGCAGCCAGGCGCCGGCGGTGCCGATCAGCAACGAGAGGAGCAGATGGACGCCGTTATAGGCCAGCACGGGCCCGGGCTGGATGGTCAGCAAGGACGGGTCCTGGAGGCCGTAGAAGAGCGAGGAGCCCAGCGCCGCCGCGGTGTAAAAGGGTGAGCGCCCCGCGATCAGGTTCGACACGGCGAAGAACACGACCACCGCGGCGTAGCCGATGAATCCGGCGATGAGGCCCTGCGTCAGCACCTGCGCTCGTTCCGGCTTCATGTCTACCTCCGGTTTCGCCGACCGCCCTCTCGGTCGCACCGCCACCTGCCCGCCATCCAAAACGAAGAACAGGTGGCGCTTTATGGTAACCTACGTCAAAACGCGAGGCGCGGGGAGAGGGGATGACGAGGATTTGGCGAGAGCTCCAGCCGCTGAAATCCTAGTGAAGCGACAGCCGATCAGCGCCGCGTCAGGTGCGCGCGCTTCGCGGTCCCGCCATCAGCCAGATCACGAAACCCAACAAGGGCAGGATGAAGATCAGCAAACTCCACGCGACCTTGGCACCCGTAGAGACTCGGCTTTGAAAGATGTTGACAACCGCCCAAATATCGGCGATCAGCAAGAGCAGTCCAAACAACCCGTTGAAGCCACCCATTTTTCTATCCCGTCGTGTTGCGTCGAGCCTGTCGCCCGGCCGGCGCGCTCCGCCGCGACCCAATACTATGTCTCGGCGCACGAGCCGAACGCCAGCGGGATTCGGGTTTCGACAACGCCGGCTGCGGGCCGGGGCTCCGGAGCGCGACTGCCGCGCTCCCAACTCCTTACGCGCGTAGTCACACCCGTGATTCAAGACGCCGAGGAGCCCGCGGGATCCGTCGCCTTTCAGTCGGTAGCGAGCCGATCACTTGACGGCGGCTAAGTGCCAGATGTATCGTATCTTAGCCCCGCATCCTCCCCCGTCGTTACCCACAAGACCCATCAACATGCGCTGGAAACGTTCTGAACGCCGTTTGGCGTCGGTTCCCGCCCTCGCTGCGCTCGCGCTCGTCCTTTGGGGCTGCGGCGGCGGAGACGCCACACGTGATGTCGTGCGGCTGGGCGTCGCCGCTCCGCTGGAGGGCTACATCGGCGCTCGCACCCTGCGGGGCGCCCAGCTAGCCCGAGACCATGTCAACGAGAGGGGTGGCATTCGAGGGCGGCCCCTCGACCTGGCGGCCGTCAGTGACAGCGCCGATCCGCGCCGCGCCGTCGAGGTGGCGGACGGTTTCTTCGCCGACCCGGCGCTGATCGCCGTGATCGGCCATGCTACCTCCGGCGCCACGCTCGCTGCCGCCACGATTTATAACCGGGGCCTGGTCGCCGTCTCTCCGACGGCCACAAGCCCCGAGGTGAGCGCGGCCGGGCCGTGGATCTTCCGGATGTGCTCGAGCGACGAAGTCAACTCGGGAGCGCTGGCCCGCTTCGCGCTGCGAGAGCTCGGCTCACGAGCGGCGATTCTCTACGCGAACGAGCCTTACGGCCGGGGGCTGAGGGAGGGGTTCGGGCGGGCGTTCGTGGCCGGCGGCGGCACACTGCTCGAGGAGTACCCGTACATCGAGGCTCAGACCCAGAACTTCGAAGCCTACCTGTTGGGAATACAGACCACGCTCCCCAACCTGATCTTCGTTGCCGGGCTCGACGCCGGCGCGGGGCTGATCATACAGCAGGCGCGTGACCTGGGAATCGCGGTTCCGTTTCTGGGCGGCGACGGTGTGCTGGGGCTGGCCGGGCAAGCGCCGGTTTATGAAGGCACGTATGTGGGCCTGCTGTATCACCCGGACGCGCCGGGCACGGCGGGGCAGGAGTTCTTAGAAGCCTATCGCCAGGCGTACGGCGAGCCACCGGATCACTTCGCGGCCCTCGCCTATGACGCCGTGATGCTCGTAGCGCGCGCAGCACGAGCGGTCGGCGCTGAGCGCGAGCGCATCCGCGATTACTTGGAGCAGGTGGGTCGCGAGCAGGAGGCGTTCAACGGCGTCGGCGGCGTGATCGCTTTCGACGCGAACGGGGACCCGGTTCGGAAACTCTATGCCGTGGGACAGATCGTGAGCGACCGGATCGAGCTCATCAGCGTGGAGGGCGGCACGTGATCGACACGATTCGAGGGCGTCAGGCGGTCGCCTTCAGCGTCTTGCTCCTGGGCCTACTGGCGGCGGGCTTTCTTGGAATCAGCTCGCTCAAGGGACTGTCTCGAGATTTCGACGCCGGCATGACTCGCGTTCGCCAGCTGGCGGAAATCGGAACGGAACTTCAGCGCGGCGTCCTGGAATTGATCTTCGCTGGCGAAGGGTACCTGGCCAGCGGCAGCCGCGACGCGAAGCGTCGCTTCGCCGAGCTGGCTGGTCGTACCCAGGAGGTGGCGCGGCGTTACCGCGAGTTGCCCGGCCTCGGTGCCAGCGAGGCCCAGCAGATCGAGCAGCTGACGGCGACGCTCACGCAGCTCGAGGTGGAGTTCGCCCGGGCACACGCGCTCTACGACATCGGCCGGCGCTCCGAGGCGCGGGCGCTGGCCGACGCGGCGCACCCCCTGGCCGAGGAGGTGGCGAACCTGATTTCGGCGTTGGCCGAGCGCCAGGCGCGCCTTCTGGAAGGCTCCACTGGCTCGCTTCAAGCTCGGGCCCAGGAGCGTTCCAACTACGTGCTGACGATCCTGGTGGTGGCATTTCTCCTGGCCGCCTGGCTCGCGCTGGTGACCACCCGCTCCATCGATCGGCCCCTGGCGCAGCTGGTCACGGCGGCCGAGGAACTGGGGACCGGCCAGCTGAAAGTGCAAATCGGCAACAACTCGATGCCCAAGGAGTTCGCGGCGGTGGCGACGGCCTTCGATACGATGGCCGGCAGCTTGCGGAACGTGGCCGACCAGGTTTCCAGCACCGCCGCGCAGGTGGCGTCGTCAGCCGCGGACTTTTCCGCGATCTCGGAGCAGGTGGCGGGCTCTACGCACGAGGTCGCCCAGGCGATGTCGGAGATTTCCGAGGGGGCGGACCAGCAGGCGCGGGCGCTGAGTGAGACGGCGGCCGTGGTGGTCGAGCTGCGGGAGGGGACGGCGTCAATCGAGACCGAGGCCGGCAAGAACCGCGAGCTCAGCCACGCGATCCAGCAGGAGGCGGGCGAGAGCCGTGTCGCCGTGCGCCAGGCGCTGGATCTTCTGCTCACGCTCCGTGAGGTCGTACACCGATCGGCCGAGGAGATCGCCGGTCTCGAGTCCACCTCCGATCGAATCACCGGCTTCGTGAAGCGCATCACGTCCATCGCCGAGCAGACGCATCTGCTATCCCTCAACGCGGCGATCGAAGCCGCCCACGCCGGGCACGAAGGGCGCGGCTTCAGCGTCGTGGCTGATGAGGTGCGTAAGCTGGCGGCGGATGCCGACTCCGCCGCAAAGGAGGTGGAGGAGACCGTAACCCGCTTTCGTGACTGGGTTGCCAAGGCCGTCGCCAAGATGCGGGACGGCGAGGCGCAAGTGGTGCAGGTCGAAGGGGTGGCTCGCGCCGCCGAGGGCGCTCTGGACACGATCGGTTCGGGTCTCGAGCGCATCTCGCAAGCCACCGATCAGGCGCTGGTCACCGTGCAACGCAGCCGCCACCTGCTCGAGCAGGTGGCCGGTCATGTGGAGAGTGTAACGGCCACGGCCACAGCGCACGCGGCCCGCAGCCAGGATGTGAGCGCCGCGGTTCAGGAGCAATCGGCGACGACGGAACAGATCAGCGCCTCGGTAGCGCAGCTGGTTACCGCTGCCGACGACCTGCGCCGACTGCTCGGCGAGTGGAAGCTATAGCGGTTCGCATCAAGCCGTAGCGCACGCACCTCTTGCGCGACGGCGGCGCGCTCCGTTATTAGGAGCCGAAACTTCCACGGAAGAGAGCTTCCGCGGTCCCTGATGGTGACGCGCTACGCGAACTGATCGGTGATGCCCTCGTCATGCCTCATACCCTGGCTGCTTCTCGCAGCTTGCCTCATCACATCCGAGTCCAGCGCCCAGGAGGTGGCCATCGGCACCCGAGCGGGGTTCAACCTCGCGAGCGCCGACGCGCAGGGATCACTCTTTGATCCGGACGTCGGCGCGCGGGCTGGTTTCCATGGCGGCGTCCTTGTGTCGGTCGACATCACTACCCACGTGGCCTTGCAGACCGAGATCCTTTTCACCCGGAAGGGTTTCGGCGAGGGTGACGGCGACGTCGCGCTCAAGGTCGACTACTTCGAGTTTCCTGTGCTCGCCGTGATCAGGATACCGGGCAGAGTATCGCCGCACCTCAACCTCGGCACATTCCTCGGCCTGGAAGCCAGCTGCACAGCCTCGACCGCGACCGTCGACGAGACCGCATGCAGCGATATCGGCACCGGCCCAGCGACTCGGGGTGCCGACTCGGGGATCGTCTTCGGGGGTGGCGTTACGCTGGATATCGGATTCGCGTCGCTGTTGCTCGACGCTATTTACACCCTGGGATTGACCGACGTCAGTGAACGCACGGGCGGCGTCGATTTTATCAAGACCCGAACTCTCTACCTATCGGCTGGTCTCACCCACACCCTGGGGCCTGGTCGCTAGCCCGCTCGCGGAGCAGGCCTCGACCCGTGCCGGAACCCCCGGCCCGTGGATGCCGTACTAGAGGCACACCATGAACACGCGGCTTGCCGCCAAGCTCCGCATCACCATGACGGGGTGCGTCAGGCCGGGCCCGAGGCGATCGGCCGGCGACCCACCGGGGCCGCGACGCTCGCGGCCGCCGGAGCTGTTCCATTGAACGATCGAGCCGAGGACTGACACGCGGGATGGATAACAAACACGAGACTGCCACGTTCGCCGCCGGGTGCTTCTGGGGGGTCGAGGCCGCATTCCTCAAGTTGGAGGGCGTCGAGTCGACACAGGTCGGCTACACGGGCGGGTCGTTCGACCACCCCACCTACGAGGAGGTTTGCGGCGACCAGACCGGTCACGCCGAGGCGGTCCAGGTGGAGTTCGACCCTCAGAAGATCTCTTATCGAGAGCTGCTGGACGTCTTCTGGAGTATTCATGATCCGACGACCCCGAACCGACAGGGCCCGGACGTAGGGTCGCAGTACCGTTCGGCCGTGTTCTGTCACACGGCCGAGCAGGAAGCTGCGGCTCGCTCTTCAAAGGAGAGACTGGAGCGAAGCGGCCGCCACGGCCGCACGATCGTCACCGAGATCGTGCCCGCGTCCACCTTCTGGCTGGCCGAAGACTACCATCAGCGCTACTTCGAGAAGCAGGGTCTGAGCGAGTGAACGAAGGGCGTACATCCGCGGGCCCGTCTCTGCTGCCGCGCGAGCATGGGGCTTACGCGCAGGTCATCTTTCCGCAGGTCACGGCGCTGACTCTGGGTCGCCCGGGTTGGGCATCGCTCCTTATCCTCTCCGCGATCATCTGCGTCTTCCTGCTGCACGAACCGCTGATGATTCTCACGGGCGGCCGTGGAGGGCGAGCCCGACGCGAGCAGGCTCACCGGGCCCGGGGGCGCGCTGCGTCGCTCCTCGCCATCGCCCTGCCGGCAGGCGCGATCGGTCTGTTCTTAGCCGGCACGTCCACGCGGCTGGCGGCGCTGATCGTCCTGGCGCTGGCCGCTCTCCTGCTCCCACTGATCCTCAGCCGTCAGGAAAAGACCGCGCTGGGCGAGCTGCTCGTCGCCGTCACGCTGGCGAGCACGATGGTCCCGGTGGCGCTGGCGGCCGCGGTGC
Source organism: uncultured Gemmatimonadota bacterium (assembly GCA_964348165.1). Lineage (GTDB taxonomy): Bacteria > Gemmatimonadota > Gemmatimonadetes > Palauibacterales > KS3-K002 > CAYGAJ01. Next base: position 10,129 of record CAYGCC010000271.1, read on the forward strand.
CGCCCCGCGTGGCGGGGATCGCAGCCGGCGTCTGGATGGTCGCCTTCGCCCTGAGCACGATCACCGTTCGCTCGATCATCGCCCGGGCCAAGCGGGGCCCTGCGCCCGGCTGGGCCCACTTCGTAGCACCCCTGTTATGCGCCGCAGCGATCACGGCGGCCTTCCTGCTCGCTTTTGCCGGCCATCTGCCGACGCTGGCTGCCGTCGCCGTCCTGCCGACGGCGCTCGTCGCCCTCATCGTTGGCCTGTTGGGAATTCACCCGCGGAACCTGCGCCGGCTGGGCTGGTCGCTGGTGGCCAGCAACCTCGCCGCTCTCGCAGCGCTGATCGCCGGATTTCGCTAGCGGCGTGGCCGCATCCCGGCGCTGAGCGGAGATCCAGCGCCGCCGTGCGCCGCTCGAGCGTTCTGAGCGCCGCCATCCCCCATTTCTTCGGCCACGATCCGCGAGAGGTCGGCGATCAGCTGGTCGGCGACACCCGAGTCGTTGATCCCCTGGGTCAAGACCACCAGCACGTAGGCCGCCCCCTCTTTCGTGTACACGATACCCCCGTCGTGGCGAATCCGTGTGATCGAACCCGTCTTGTGCGCCACCTGGGTGCCCGGAGCCAGGCCGGCCGGGATGCCCTCGTTGAAACGCTGGCGCGAGAGGATCGCCACCATCTCGCGACACGACGCTTCGCTCGCGGCCCGCCCCTCGGCGATCGCGGTGAAGATCACGCCCAGGTCCCGTGCCGTCGTCGTGTTGTTGAGGCCGGCCCGGTAGGCTTTGATGTCCTCGACGCCGCGAAGCACCGCGATCGAGTCGGCCCCCAGCTCCCGCATGCTCGCCTGGACCCGCTCCGCACCCACATGTTCGATCAGCATGTTGGTCGCCAGGTTGCTGGAGACCGTGATCATCAGCTCCGCCAGCTGACGGATGCTCTCGCGCTGACCGCGCCGCGCATAGAGAGTAGTGTCGCTGTCGTCGGGCGCACCCAGCTCATAGGGCGAACCGTCGACGATCGAGCGGAAGCGGTCGGTGATAGGCAGGCTGTCGTCCAGGCTCAGCCGCCCCGCCTCGGCGTCGCGGAACAGCTGGATCAGGACCGGCACTTTCATCATGCTGGCGGCATGTACGCGTCGGTCCGCATCGAGCAGCAATGAGTCACCCGTGGCAAGGTCACGGAGATAGAAGCCGACCACCTCGGCCCCGCCCGCAGCGATGCGAGTCTCCAGGCGCGAGCGCAGGCTGGCCAGCGGCGCGTCCGCACAGCCACAGAGGGTCGCGAGTAGCGCGGCGGCGACCAGCGACTCGTCGCGAATTCTTCGTAGCCGCGCTGCGTTACGCCGGCGGCCAGGCGAAAGTACGGTCTTGGTTGGCAGCATCTTCATCTTGGGTTGGTCATTCAAGAGAAGCGATCGACACGCCGGCGGCCAGGCCAAGAATACCGGTTTGTCTCCAGGAGCACAGCCCACGGGCAAAGTGCACGGGTGACAGCGGGCGCGGCTAGCGTCCTTAGCCAAACCGACTAGTATACAAGGGATCAAGAACGGTTCTCGATAAACAAGGTGTCCTCGGCCATGAGTTCCCGAACGCGCAGTGGTAACGCCGATGGCCACGGCGGCGTGACGACGACTCCCCCCGCCGGTGTGAGCCGGATTCGCGAAGTACGCGACGAGACGGTCATCCGCTTCGCCGGGGACTCCGGTGATGGGATGCAGCTGACCGGATCACAGTTCGCAATCGAGACCGCCCTGGCCGGTAGCGACATCGCCACGCTCCCGGACTATCCGGCCGAGATCCGGGCGCCGGCGGGCACGACCTACGGCGTTTCGGCGTTCCAAGTCCATTTTGGGTCGAAAGACATCAAGACGGCCGGCGACGAGCTCGACGTGCTGGTGGCGTTCAACCCCGCGGCGCTCAAGGTGAACGTGTCGGACGTGCGCATCGGCGGCATGATCGTCGTCGACGAAAGCTCGTTCAACGACCGTAACCTGAAGAAGGCCGAGTACGAGTCGAACCCCCTCGACGACGGCACGCTCGCTCCCTACCAGGTGGTCCGTCTGGACATCACGCGCCTGACCGAGGAGGCGGTCAAAGAATTTGGCGTAACCTCGAAGGAGGCTCGCCGCTCCCGAAACCTCTGGGCCCTGGGCCTCATGCTCTGGATGTACGGGCGAGAGCGAAAGGCGACGCTCGAGTGGCTCAGCAAGAAGTTCAAGGACCGGCCTGAGATCCTGGGCGCCAACGTGGCGGCGCTCAACGCCGGCCACGCCTTCGGCGAGACGGCGGAGATGCCCAGCGACATCGTGGGCTACACCGTGCGTGCCGCTGACGTGGCGCCGGGGGTCTACCGCACCATGACGGGCACCGACGCCACGGCCTGGGGTCTGTTGGCCGGAGTGCAGGCGGCGGGTTTAAGCCGGATCGTCTTCGGCTCGTATCCGATCACCCCCGCCTCACCGCTTCTTCACGCCATGGCCAAGCTCTCGGGTTACGGCGTCGTCACCTTCCCGGCCGAGGACGAGATCGCCGCCATCTGCTCCGCCATCGGCAGTTCCTTCGCCGGCGCTTTGGGCGTCACGTCCAGCTCGGGCGCCGGTGTCGCGCTGAAAAGCGAGGCGTTGGGCCTCGCCGTGGGCACCGAGCTGCCGCTCGTCATCATCAACGCTCAGCGCGCGGGGCCGTCCACGGGGATGCCCACCAAGCCCGAGCAGGGGGATCTGTTGCAGGCTTTGTTCGGTCGACACGGCGACGCGCCGCTGGCAGTGATCGCCGCGAATTCCCCGGTCGACTGCTTCGAGGTGGCGATGGAAGCGGTGCGGCTAGCGACCAAGTACCTGACCCCGGTGATCATGCTCTCCGACGCCTACCTGGCCAACGCCGCGGAGCCGTGGGCAATACCCGACGCGAAGACGCTGCCCAGCTTCCCGGTGAAGTTCAGGAAGGATCCCGAAGGCTTCCACCCCTTCCTCCGCGACCCCCAGACTTTAGCACGACCGTGGGTGGTCCCGGGCACGCCCGGCCTCGAGCATCGGATCGGGGGCCTCGAGCGCGACTACGAGACCGGAAACATATCGTACGACCCCCAGAACCATGCCCGCATGACTGAGGCGCGAGCGGCCAAGATCGCCGGGATCGCCAACGACATCCCGTTGCAGGGCGTCGAGCTCGGGTCGGAGCGCGGCAAACTGGCGGTCGTGGGTTGGGGCTCGACCTACGGTCCCATTTACCAGGCGGTGGCCCGCACGCGTGACGAGGGCTTCGATGTTTCCCACATCCACGTGCGCTACCTGTCTCCGTTCCCGCGGAATCCGAGCGAGCTGCTCAGCCGCTTCGAGCGGATACTAGTTCCCGAGATGAATTCGGGTCAGCTAGCGCTTCTCCTACGCGCCCGGTACCTGACCCCAGCGGAGAGCCTGGCCAAAGTCGAAGGCCGACCGTTCAAGGTGGCCGAGATCGCCGACGCGATTCGTGCCCGATTGGCTGAGTGACGACCATGACGACTGCAACCTCAGATATTCAACTCAAGCCCGCGGATTTCAGCTCCGATCAAGAGGTTCGCTGGTGTCCGGGCTGCGGCGACTACGCGATCATCAAGGCCGTTCAGCGCGCGCTGGCCGATCTCGGTGTGCGCCGCGAGAAGACGGTGTTCGTTTCGGGAATCGGCTGCGCGGCCCGTTTCCCCTATTACATGTCGACCTACGGTTTCCACACGATCCACGGCCGCGCCCCCGCCATCGCCACGGGCGTCAAGCTGGCCAACCCCAGCCTCGACGTTTGGGTGATGACGGGCGACGGAGACGGGCTGAGCATCGGCGGAAACCACACCCTGCACGTCCTCCGCCGCAACGTGGACCTGCAGATCTGCCTGTTCAACAACGAGATCTACGGGCTCACCAAAGGGCAGTACTCGCCGACTTCGCGGCAGGGCACTCTGTCGCCGTCCAGCCCGCAGGGTTCACTCGAACGTCCGCTCTCGGCCTGCTCGCTGGCCTTCGGTGCGGGCGGCCGCTTTATCGCGCGCTCCGTCGACATTCTGCAGAAGCACTTGGTGGAGGTGCTGACGCGAGCGAAAGCGCACCGCGGTACCTCGTTCGTGGAGATCTTCCAGAACTGCATCGTGTTCAACGACGCTGCCTTCGCCAACTTCACCGACAAGAGCGTCGCCAACGACATGCAGGTCCATGTCCAGCACGGGAAGCCGCTGCTCTTCGGCAAGGAGAAGAACAAGGGTTTGCGTATAAAGCCGGGGACGTTACAGCTCGAGGTTGTGACCGTCGGCGAGAACGATGTGAGCGCCAGCGATGTACTGGTGCACGACGAGAAGGACCGCGCCCTCGCCTCGCTGCTTATCGAGATGGAGCCGCCCAACCTGCCCGTGGCCTTGGGCGTCATCTATTGCGACCCGGCGCCGGTCTACGAGGATCAGGTGGAATCGCGCCTCGCCTCGGCCTGTTGCGGCGACTTCAGCGACCTGCTGAAATCGGGGCGCACCTGGCAGGTGGAGGGCTGAGGACTCGCAGGGTCGACAGCACTCGCATCAACTTCCGAGCTAAACAGCGGGCTCCCGAGGTCGAAACCACGGGAGCCCTTTTCCTCACACGCGAACCGGCGGACGGGTGGCTCGCGCGCTTCGAACCGGCGGCATCAGGGTATGAGCGAAACGATTTCCTCGTAGACCCCGAACTCCGGCCAGTCGGTGTCCCCCTTGTTGCCGTTACCCAGCCCCCTCAGCGTGAAGAACGAATGAATGGTGTCGACGAAGTCGATGTCGTTCAGGTCGCCGCTGTTCAAAGGATGCTTGAGCTCGTAGAAATAGAACGACACGCCGCCGACGGTGTTGACACTGAAACCGCCTTCGCCGTCCGGCGCGCGCCCGTCATCGAAGGCGCAGAACGACTGGCCCTTGGGACAGCTGTCGTCCCAGTGTAAGTCGCTGAACTGCGCGCCGGGCGCCGCCGTGCCGTCCACCACCAGCACGTCGTGACCCGCCATGAGCGCCAGGTCGCCGACCGCGTTCAGATAGAGGGTTAGCTTGTTTTCCTTGAGGGCCGACGTCTCGTCGACCGGAATCCGCACGGCGAAGTAGAAGTCCGTGCCATCCTGCATCCAGTAGTAGGTCGAGGGCTTCTTGCCACCGCCGACGTTGGCCTCGAAGGGCGCGGTCATCGCGCAGTCCCACTCCCCGTCGCTCAGCACACCATCGATGCTTCCGGCCGCGCCGAAGCCGGGCTGACAACCGATCGCGGTGAACTCGACGTCACCCCGCTGCACCGGGATTGGATCGCGGTTATCGGTGCCCGCTGGGTCCGTCACGGTGGTATGCGTGAACGGGCCGACGCCGATCCCGAAGCCGCTGGCCTCCAGCACGTTGAGCCCCGGATCGTTGCCCAACGTCCAGGAGGTCACCCGGGCGATCCCGTCGCTGCCCGTGATCGTCGGCATGTCCGCGACGACGAACCCGCCGTTGCTGGGCACGGTGACCTCGAACCAGACCCGCGCGCCCTCCACCGGCTGCAGGTCTTCATCGGTCACCCGCACCGCCGGCGGCACAGCCACCGGCGTGCCCGTCAGCGCCGTCTGGCCATCACCCTCCAGGATCTCCATCTGCGACGGCAGCGCCCAGACGAAGTCGGTGAACGAGATGATCTCGCCGCCGCGCCCGTTGTGCACCGCATAGGCCGGCCGGGCGCTGAGCGGGCTGAGCGTGCGCCAGGCCCGCTGCGCCAGCCGCAACAGCGGCGGCGTGTTGGCCGCCGCGAATGCAGCGCAATCGACGAACGGCGCGTCGACGTTGTTCGTCGCCTCGACGGGTGCGTTGGGGTCGCTGGCGTCCGGTGTTTTGTGAATCACCAGCTTGTCTTCCTGGGTGAAGCCGCTAGGAACGTCCGGGCA
>CAYGCC010000272.1:0-11989 GCA_964348165.1 uncultured Gemmatimonadota bacterium
TGCTCAGGTGGTTTCCCTGGTGGGCCGCCGGGGCGGGTGGGGCGATGTTCGCGGTGCACCCGGTGCATACCGAGGCCGTGGCCAACGTCGTCGGGCGCGCCGAGCTGCTCGCCGCCCTCTTCGTACTCCTCGCCTGTCATCGCTACCTGGCCGTGGCGCGGGCCCGCCGAATCAGCGCCTCCGCCGTCGGGCTCATCGGCGCCCTCTACGGACTGGCGATCCTCTCGAAGGAGGTCGGGGTGATCCTGCCCGGTCTCCTCCTGCTGACCGATCTGCCGGACGCCGCCCGCGGGCGGCTCGCGGGCTGGCGCGAGTACGTGCGGTCCCGGGCCCCACTCCTGGCCACCCTGACCGTCGTGCTGCTCGCGTGCCTGGCTCTGCGCTGGGTGATGCTTGGGTCTCCGATCCAGAGCGTCGCCGATCGGGCTTTCACGCCCGACGCCACCTTTACCACCCGCCTGTTCACGATGGCGCGTGTCTGGCCTCGCTACTTCGAGCTCTTGCTCTTTCCGCTGACTTTGTCCGCCGACTACTCGCCGGCTGTGATTCTACCGGTGAGCCGCCTGACGGGGCTGGGCGCGCTCGGTTTTCTGCTGGTGGGCGGGAGCTTCGCTCTGGCGGTGGGTGCCCTGCGGCGCGCGCCCGACCTGAGCCTGGCCGTCGGTTGGGCTGCGCTGGGGCTGCTTCCGGTCTCGAATCTGGTCTTGGTCGCCGAGATCGTCCTGGCCGAGCGTACCTTCTACCTTCCGTCGTTCGCCGTGTCGGTCGTGGCGGCGCTGCTGTTGGCTCGAGCACGGGTTCCCGCCCGAACCTGGGCCGGCGCCGGCCTGGCGCTTTGGGTCGCGGGCTTCTCGCTGGTCACGCTGCGCCGCAACCCGGTCTGGATGAGCACCGAGACGGTGTTCGAGGACCTGAGTCGGCACCACCCAGAGTCGTCGCGGCTCCTCTGGTGGTTGGGGGACCAGCAGGTCCGGCGCGGTAATTGGGAGGGGGCCCGTGAATTGTACCGTCGGTCGCTGCGGATCTGGCCATACCACGCCACCTATCTCGCGGAGTTCGCCGTGCGGCTGAACGAGCGGGGTGAGCTGGAGGAGGCGGAGCGCATGGCCGAGCGGGCGGTGGAGCTCGCTCCCGACTACCCGGACCACCACAGCCTGCTGGCGGTGATCCGCCTGCGGCGCGGCGACGCCCCGGGCGCGCTCGCCGCCACGACGCGGGCCCTGGATCGCGTCGGGCCCCAACCCGTGTTCTACGCGCTCCGCAGGCAGGCGCTGGCCTCGCAGGGCGAGTTCGCGCCAGCGGCCGCCGCTCAGGACACCTTCCTGCGTCTGCGCGGGGACGCGTCGCGCTGGCAGGATTGGTACCAGCTGGCCGAGCTGCGCGCCGCCGCGGGTGATACGGCGGGAGCTCTCGCCGCGCTGGATTCCCTGCGCTGGGCCCCAGGGGCCGACCTCGGCCTGGCCGACTCGCTGGAGCAGGCCCTGCGGACGCTACCGTGAGGCGCGCCAAGCACTTGCGCCCCTGGCTCGGGGTGCGAAGGCACCGGGGTCGTCTCCGGTCGCGGCTTGCGAACGGCCTTGCAGTTTGCAGCGTTTTGCGGGCTTCTGGTTGAGGAGCGCGGCAGCCGGGATTGAGGTTAATATGCTGCAATATAGAGACTTACGTAACCCGAGCCCCGTTTGGCCCCAACCTTGCCACATCGGGGGGTCGGATGCATGTCGGGTTCGAACGCCTGAGAGAAGAAGCAAAAGGAGGAGGTAGGATGAACTCGAAGGGTTTCACGCTGATTGAGCTTCTGATCGTGGTCGTGATCATCGGCATTCTGGCCGCGATCGCGATTCCGAAGTTCGCCAACACCAAGGAGAAGGCCTACGTGTCGGCCATGAAGTCCGACCTGCGGAACATGGCAGCGGCGGAAGAGGCCTACTTCGCGGACTTTCTCTCCTACACGGCCACGAAAGGCAACCTGGACTTCAACGAGAGCCAGGGCGTGCTCGTGAGCATCGACAACGCCGGCGGCACGGGTTGGACGGCGAGCGCCACGCACACGGGCACGGGCACGGCGTGTGAGCTGTACTACGGCACCGGCCAGACCCCGTCCACGGCGACGCTCGAAGGCGTGGTTCAGTGTAACTAGCTTGCCGGCCTTGGCCGGAAGACGTGTCTTAAGGGTAGCGCGGAGGGTGACCTCCGCGCTATTCTTTTGGGGGCCCCCGCCTCAGCCGGAACGGCCGGTCGAAGGAATCCCCCCACTCCACCGATAAAGACGCGCTTGGACTAGGGTGAAAGCGGTCTCGACCCTGCGTCGCGAACTGACCGTCGCGCTGGCCCTGCTGCTGGTGACGGCACTGGGTTTAGCGGGCGTCGCGGTACTGTTGTGGCTGCCGGTGGGTGGCTCGCGCACGACGATCGTCGTCTTTCTGGCAGTGTTACTGGTGATCGACGTGGGCCTGCTTTTGCTACTGGGTGACTTTCTGCTGCGCCATATGGTTCTCAAGCCGCTGCGGGCGATTGTCACCGCCGCCGAGGCCATCGCTCGCGACGACTACTCCCAGCGGATCCAGGTCGAGGGTGGGACGGAGCTGGCGCGCCTGGCTGCGGCGGTGAACGAGCTGAGCGATAAGCTGGTGCAGACACAGAGGCGGTTGAGCGACAATATTCAATCGTTGAACGAGGTAAACCGGGCTTTAACGGAAGCGCGCGACGAGCTGGTTCGGGCCGAGAAGCTGGCCTCCGCGGGCCAGCTGGCGGCGGGGATCGCGCATGAGGTCGGCAACCCGCTGGGCGCGATCCTGGGCTACCTGGAAGTGGCGGAGCGCCGCCCGCGGATCGGTCCCGAGCTGGTGGGCGACCTGCGGCGCGAGGCGCGGCGCATCGATCGTATCGTCAAAGGACTGCTCGACTACGCCCGGCCGCGCCAGCCGGCACCGCGAGTGATCGAGGTGAACGAGGTGGTCAGCGGCGCGCTCGAGCTGGTCGAATCGCAGGGCCACTTCAAGGGCATCGAACTGGAGCTCAAGCTGAGCGAACAGCTGCCCAGCATCCAGGCGGATGCACACCAGCTCGAGCAGATCATGGTGAACCTGCTGCTGAATGCGGCACAGGCGGTCGACGGGAAAGAGGGACGGCGTATCGAGGTCGAAACGGAAGCGGTTCCGTACGAGGCGTGGATTCCGCCGGCCCGGCGGCGCGATGATCCCCCGGGGATTGATTACTCGCACCTGCGCCGGCTGCAGGCGCGTCGTGAAGGGCTGACGCCGCCCCCGTTTACGATGGGGACACGAGTGGTCCGCATCGCCGTCAGCGACAACGGGCCCGGCATACCGCCGGAGATCGTCGACCGTGTGTTCGACCCGTTTTTCAGCACAAAGGAGACCGGGCAGGGTACGGGGTTGGGGCTCGCGGTCTCCGCCCGCCTGATCGAAGGGATGGGTGGCACCATACACGTGGAGAGCGGCGAGGCCGGCGGCGCCTGCTTCTCAGTCTTCCTACCCGCTGCCGAGATCGAGGAAGAAGAGTGAAAGTACTTGTCATAGACGATGAAGCCGGCGTGCGCCGCACCCTCTCGATGATTCTCGAGGACGAGGGCTACGATGTGCTGACGGCTTCGGACGGCAAGGAAGGGCTCGATCGCGCGTTGAAGGAAGAGCCCGACCTCATCCTCTGCGACATCCGGATGCCGCGCATCGATGGGCTCGAGTTCCTCGATCAGTACAAGAAGAACAACGGCCAAGGGCTGGTCATCACGATCACCGCCTACGGCAGCAACGATCTGGCCGTGGAGGCGATGCAGAAGGGGGCTTACGACTACTTACCCAAGCCCTTCACGACCGCCGAGGTCGTTCTCACGCTCAAGAAAGCAGAGGAGCGCGAGAAGCTGAGGCGCGAGGTGACACGGCTGCGCAAGCGCGTCAAGGCGGATGAGCGATATCCCGAGATCGTTGCGCAGAGCGCTGGCATGCGAGAGGCGGTGGAGCTCAGCACCAAGGTGGCGCAGCATCCGTCCACGGTCTTGATCACCGGCGAGAGCGGGACGGGCAAGGAGCTGATCGCCCGTCTCATCCACGCCGCGAGCCCGCGCGAGGCGCAGACTTTCGTGCCGATCAACTGCGGAGCGATTCCCGAGAACTTGCTGGAGTCCGAGCTTTTCGGTCACGTCAAGGGGGCCTTCACCGGTGCGCACGCCGATCGAGCCGGGCTGTTCGAGGAAGCGAACGGCGGCACGCTGTTCCTCGACGAGATCGGTGAGCTTCCGTCACAGCTTCAAGTGAAGCTGTTGCGCGCGCTCCAAGAGGGCGAGATCCGCCGAGTCGGCGACAGCGCTTCACGCAAGGTGGATGTCCGCATCATCACCGCCACGGCGCGAGACCTCGAGCAAGAAGTGCGATCGGGCAGCTTCCGCTCGGACCTCTATTATCGTATCAACGTCGTACGCATCCATCTGCCGCCACTCAGACAGCGGACGGAGGACATACCGTTTCTGGCTCGGCATTTTCTCGAAGAGTTCTCGAGGCAACTGAATATCGAGGTCAGCGGATTCGAGCCGGCGGCCATGAAGCTTCTCATGGCTCACCCGTGGTACGGTAACGTGCGACAGCTGGAAAATGTCGTCGAGCGAGCTATGGTCCTGGCCGAGGATTCGACAATCAAGGCCGAGGACCTGCCCGACTTCATCCGCCATCCTGAGACCGCGGTGGAGGGACCGATGGAGAGCCTGCCGGCCGACGAGCTATCGATCAAGAAGCAGACGGCCGAGCTGGAACGGCGGCTCATCAGCCGCGCCCTCCAGATCACCGACGGCAACCGCACCAAAGCGGCCGACCTGCTCGACTTGAGCTATCGGGCCCTGCTCTACAAGATCCGCGACTACGGCCTCGACTGAGGCCGTTGCGACCCAGCGCAGGCCGGCCCTGCCCTCAGGCCGGCTTCGCGTTGAACTTCTGTTGATCCCCCAGCGCTAAGCTGACACGGACGTTGCCGCCGCCGGGTCATCACCCGGCGGTACAGGAGTCGTGTGTGGGGAGGGGTGGTCTGTCTTGTCGGCTCGGCGTGCCGGATTCACACTCGTTGAAATCCTGTTGGTGGTGGCCACGCTGGGCACGTTGATCGTCGTGGCGGTTCCCATCGTCCTCCGAGGTCGCGCCCGGGCCGATGTGGCCGCGGCCCGCGAGGCCTTCGTCTCGACGCTCGCCCTGACCCGGCAGGTCGCCGCGCAATACGGGAGGATATGCCGCCTGCATCTGGACCCTGTCGGGAACCGTTTTTGGGTCACGGCGGACACGTCCGCGACCTCGAGCGGCCCGGCTCTCGACACGGTTCAGCCCGTGGTTGACGTCGGCGATCGCTTTGGCGGCGTGAGCATAGTTGCCGGCCCCCGGGCCTTCTGCTTCGACGCGCGCGGGCTGGCGACGGCGCGGGCCGGTTGCGACCTACCTAACGCCACAGTGGTCTTCCGGCGCGGCGGCGTAGCGGACACGCTGACCATCTCCCGCCAGGGACGGGTATTGCGACGGTGAGGCGCGCGGCGCGGGTTCGGCGCGATGAGGGCTTCTCGATCGCCGAGGTGATCGTGGCTCAGCTGCTCTTGCTGGTTGGGCTGTTGGGGCTAGCCGCCACGGCGAGCGTCGTGGCCTCGCGGTTAGGCTCCGCCGAGCTGCAGACGCGGGTTCGCGTGGCCGCGCAGGCCGAGCTGGAGAGGCTGTTGGCCGGTGGTCACCCTCGTCTCGTCTCGGGCCAAAGCCAGCGGGAAGCGTTACAGCTTGAATGGCAGGTCGGCGGCGGCGATCCCAAACGCATCGTGCTCGTGGTTCGAGGGACCGAGGGCCGTCGCGAGGAGGTCGACACCCTCGAAACGCTGGTGCCGCGCTGATGGCCCCGCGTGCCCGGCAATCGCCGGGGGTACGATGGCGACGGTCTTCGAACCGGCTGGGCGTGCGGGGTCATAGTCTGGTCGAAGTGGCGGTGTCGCTGGTGCTCGCGTCGCTGGTCATCGGTTCGGCCTACGCCGTCCTGCTGGCGCAGCGGCGTTTCTACACCTTGACCGTGCAGACGACGACGGCTCGCGACGCGGCGCGGATCGCGCTCCAGGTGCTGTCGGGCGAGTTGCGAGGGTCGAGCCCGGCGGCCGGTGATCTGTACGCAATGGACGCGGACAGCGTGGCGGTTCGTTCTACGACCGCCGCCGCGGTGCTCTGCGAGGCGTCCGGCACGACCCTGCATCTGCGCCGACTCGCGGGAGCGTTTGGGGCCCGGCCGGCCGATAGCGCGCTCGTCTACCTGGAGGGGGACACCAGCTCGGCCGCCGATGATTCATGGGTCGCGGTTCGCGTGCTTGCCGTCGAGGGTGGCGGGGCGAGGAGTTGTCCCGACCAGCGACCGTCGGACCTCGGGCTGATCATCGATCGAACGGTGGACGGGGTGCTCGCCGGCGCGCCGGTTCGAGGCTTTCGCCCCTACATCTACAAGTTGTACTCGGGACCCGACGGCCGCTGGTGGTTGGGACAGCGGCTCCGAAGCGGGATCATTCAGCCGGTAACAGGCCCCTTTGCCGCGCCGGGGTCTGGGGGGTTGCGCTTCGAGTACCGGACGAGCTCCGGGGGACCGGCGGCTGAGCCCCGGGAGGTGGCGCAGGTGCGGATCGAGGTCCGGGCCTCGAGACGCGGATCGGGTCGGCGCCGTGGCGCGGGGACGACTTCGGCCAGCGCGAACCTCTCCACGGTGGTTTATCTGAGGAATCGCTGATGCGTGGTGAGCGGTCAGGCCGTTCGCGGCTGAGTCCCAGCCTGTCGGGGAGGCTCGAGCGTACTGCGACACGCTCGGTGCTTGAAGGCTGTTCATGCGCTGGTGGGCCGTGGGGTCGAGGACGCGACCTTGCTGGCGCGCCGGCTGGGTTCGCGCTCGCCGTCACGCTCTTCGTTCTGGTGATCGTGAGTGCCGTGGTGGCCGGCGGTTACTTCGTGGTCGAACAGCACAGCCGCGCCGCGGCGGCGGGTGCGCAGGCGAATGCGGCGCTCTACGCGGCCGACGCTGGGCTCGGCGCCGCGCTGGCTAATCTCGATACCGCGATCGTCGACTCACTCCTGCCAGGCGCGACGATCTCCCTGTTGAACGGGGCGCTCTCATCAGGCGATGAGTACCGGGTCAGCCTCACGCGACTGGACGTGGGTCTGAGCGGACCGACGGCTTACTACCTGGCGCGCGCCACCGGGCATGCGCACGGCCCGCGGGGCGGGCGGCGCGAGCTGGCTCGGTTTCTTCGCCGGCCGGCGTTCCGGCCGCGCTGCTGCGATGCGGCGCTCACGGGGGTCGGCCCGGTTCGGGTGGCGGACGGCGCCGTGATCGACGGCTACGACCCGTCTCCTGAAGGGGTGGCGGCCGTGAGCTGCGGACAGGCGGCGGCGACTTCGCTCCCCGGCCTGATGAGCGACGACCCCGGCCTTGTGCAGCTGAGCGGTGGCGGACAGGTGCTGGGGGCGCCACCGATCGCGGCCACAGATGCGGCGACTGTTCGATCCGAGGTTGACCGCTGGCTGCGAGAACTGCGGCGACACGCCGACATCACATTTCCCGGCGGGGTCACGCTGGACAAAGTCGGCCCGGTCATCGATTCACAGGGTGGTTGCGACAGCACGGTTCGCACGAACTGGGGCGCACCAGGTGCGACCGCGCATCCTTGCTTCGACCACCTTCCGCTTGTCCATGTGGACGGCCAGCTGCGCGTCAGGGGGCCGGTGGCAGGTCAGGGGATCCTCTTGGTGGAGGGCGACCTGACCCTCGAGGGCGGCTTCGCCTTCCACGGGGTCGTGGTCGCGAGGGGGCGTCTGAGGGCAAGTGGCGCCGGGACCCGGATTTACGGAGGGGCGCTAGTGGGAAACGAAGCGCCGGGGACCAACGAGGCTGTCGATCAGGCCGTCCTGCGCTACAGCGGATGCGCCGTTGCCCGAGCCCTGGAAGGCTCGAAACTCCATTTGCCGCACCCCCTTGCGGAATTCTCATGGTTGGAGATATTGGAATAGTCTGTTCGGGCAGTCTGACACATCGTCCCCCCCGCGCTGGTTGACAACGAGGCCGCGGGGGGCTATCATACAGAGCCCTACCCCTAGGTCCCACTACAGCTTAGACGCCTTCGCTTTCACCGTCGCATGAAGTCGAGCGCGCTTTCACCCTGAGAACCGGGACTTTGACACCGTCATGGCATTGCTGGGATTGGGCCGCGGAAAGCGGACGGTCGGACTCGATATCGGAAGCGGCTATGTAAAGCTGGTCGCGATGGATCACGGCAAGGGTCGGCCGCGCGTGATCAGGGCGGCGGCTACGCCTCTCGTCCCGGACGCGATCGTGGAGGGGGAGGTGATGGACCCGACGCTGGTCGCCAGCACCATCCGCTCCCTGTTCGAGAGAGCGGGCGTCAAAGAAAAGAAGGTGGTGACGGCCGTCGGCGGCCGCGACGTGATCATCAAGCGGATCCAGATGGACCGAATGAAGGAGTCCGACGCCCGCGAGGTGATGCGCTGGGAGGCGGAGCAGCACGTGCCGTTCGACATGGAAAGTGTCGAACTCGATTTTCAGATTCTCGACCCGGCGGCCGAAGGTCTGCAGATGACCGTACTGCTGGTCGCGGCCAAGCGCGAGCTGGTGGAGAACAAGGTGGCACTATTGCTCGATGCCGGGCTCGAGCCTGGGGTGATCGACGTGGATGCCTTCGCCCTCCACAACGCTTTCGAGTTGAACTACCCCGAAGCGATGAGCGGCGTGGTCGGCTTTGTGAACATCGGCCACGAGACGACGAACGTGAATTTGCTGGAGAATGGCGTTCCCGTTCTGACTCGAGACCTCGCCTTCGGAACGCGACGGCTTCGCGAGAGCCTGCAGCGAGAGCGTGGCCTGACCGCGGACAGGGCGGAAGACGTGCTGGAGGGCCGCACCAGCGATCCGGAACTCGATGAGTTCATATCCCAGCGAGCCGAAGAGGTCGCGTTGGGGGTGGAGCGTGCCGCCGCTTTTCTGCAGGCCAGCTCCACACACGTCGGCCTGTCGCGGATCTATGTGTGCGGGGGAGGCGCTCGTGTGTTGCGTATGGCGGAGACGCTCGCCGACCGTCTGCAAGTTCCGGCGGAGATTGCGAATCCGGTCCAGCGTGTAGACGTGGAGCCGGGGGCGTTCGACCTCATATCGATCGCCGATATGGCCCCCATGCTGGTGCTGCCGGTCGGGCTCGCGCTGCGGCGCGCGGCCTGAGCCGCGAGAACCTAGACTCGAGCACAAACGGATGCTTCGATGCTAGCGCTCATAGAAATGAACCTGCTCCCCGGCGGCAAGCGGGGAGCGGCGCGACCCAAGGCAGGAAGAAAGCTCTCACTCCCGAAGTTCGACGGGCTGCGAGACATGGTCAGAGGCGATCCCTGGGTCGTCGGCGTGGTCACGCTGCTGATCGCCGCTGGCGGGCATCTCGGCTTCACCTTCTTCTCGCAAGGGGTGAATCTGAGCCAGGTCGAAAGCGAGCTGGCCATCCAGCGTCAGGACTCCATCCGCTATGCGGAAGCGATCGCGGCGGCCGACAGCCTGCAGGCGCGCCGCGACACGCTGGTGCAGAAGGCCAGGATCATTCGGCAGATCGACACTGACCGCTTCGTCTGGTCCCACATCCTGGACTCGGTGAGCGGCGCGCTGCCCGACTTCACCTGGATGACTTCGATGCAGCAGACAGCGGGGACCGGGAGTGACATCGAGTTTCGAATCGACGGCATGACCGGGCTGACCCCTGCGCTCACGCGTTTCATGCGGAACCTGGAGGAGTCGCCGTTTCTGCGAGATGTGCGACTGGTCTCCCAGGAACAGATGCAGCAGGGGCAGCGGCTCGTGCATAGCTTCGTGCTCATGGCTCGGTATCAGATCCCAGACTCCACGGCGATCACGACCGAGCCGATCATCATCGCGGGAGAATAAGAGTCGTGGCTCTCTTACCGGCCGACCCAAAAGGACGAAAACAGGCTCTCTTATTGATGGGGATTCTGGTCGCGGCGGGGTGGTACGTCGCAAAGATGTACGTGCTCGACCCTCGCCAGACCGAGCTCGCGACGTTTGAGAGCCAGCTGCAATCGCTGGAGATCCAGAACCGACGTTCCAGGGCGCTGGCCGCGCGCAAGGACGATCTGAAGGCGCGGATGGAGATCCAAGAGCGGCAGCTCTTGATCTTCGAGGAGTTCATCCCCGAATCCGAAGAGGTGCCAGAGCTTCTGGACGCGATTTCAAAAGAGGCCCAGTTGACGAGTGTGGAGCTGTCGCGTATTCGGCCTCAGGCGGCTGAGGCCGGCGAGTTCTACACGAAGCAGGTTTGGGAGCTCTCCGTGCTGGGTGACTATCACAACGTGGGACGTTACCTGGCACGAATCGCCTCGTTACCGCGAATCATCAAGCCCACGAACCTCCAAATCTCACCGGCGCCCCAGAGTCGAGCGACTCGCAACATGGAAGCGCCGCTGGAGGTGTCTTTCAACATCGAGACGTTCGTGCTCGGCGCGACTGAGACGGCCGAGGCAGAGCAAACTCAAGGAGCGTCTTCCGGTGGCTAGCGCTGCGCTGATTCTGCTGACAGCACTCGCGGGCCTGGGGGTCGAACCCGCGGTGCCGCCGGTGGTTCAGGATACGGCGGCACAGCAGGGCGTGCCTCGTCAGACCGCGCCCACCGAGGCGATCTATCGGCGGGAGCGTTTCGTCTATCCGACAAACAATCGGCGAAATCCTTTCGTCAGCCTCCTGACCCTCGAGGACGCCGGTCCCCAATTTGAAAACCTCGATCTCGCCGGCATCATCTTCGGAGGCTCGGCCGGCAGCGTCGCCACCCTGATCGACAACGCCACCGAAAAACGGTACAGGGTTCGCCGCGGCGACGCCGTCGGCAACGCGCGCGTCGTAGAGATCCGGCCGGACGCAGTGGTCTTCCAGGTCACCCAGTTCGGCGTGACCCGCAGTGAGACGCTGCGCATCAGGAAAGAGGAGGAGCGGGTATGATGCTCCATACAGTGCTTGTGATGTGGGCAGCGGTCGGCGGCGGAGAACCCGCCACCGTGACCGAGCTCAGGGTCGAGCCCGTCGCCGGGTACACCGAGGTCGTCGTGCGATCGAGCGGCGAAGTCGGCTACTCGGACTTTCTCCTCACGGAGCCGCCGCGCCTGATCGTCGATCTGACTGGCGCCCGGCACGCGCTGGGGAAAGACAACTTCGAGAACATCAATCGCGGCGGCGTGATTCGGGTTCGCACCAGCCAGTTCCGTGGCGATGTGGTGCGCATCGTCGTCGAATTAGTGGCGCCGACGAGCTACACGCTCACCCGCCAGGGTGGGGAAATCAGGGTTTCCTTCCCGAATCTGGCCGGTGAGAACTTCGACTCGTGGGCGAGCGAGGGCGGGGCGCCGACGGTGAAGGCCATCGAGGCCAGCGCGCCAGAGCGACCGGAGCCGCTGGGGGCCGAGCAGCAGCAGCAGCAGGTGGAGACCGCGACGCGCACCTTCCGCCAGGAGGCTACGCCGGTCAGCCAGATGCCGAGGATCACGGTGGCGTTCGAGAACACCGACATCCGCGATGTGCTGAACAACTTCGCCGAGTTTACCGGCAAGTCGTTCGTGCCCGGCGCCGGGGTCGAAGGCACCGTCACCGCCAGCATCCGGAACCAGCCCTGGGACCTCGCCCTCAAGGCGATACTCGATGCTCAGGGGCTGACCGCCGTCGAGACCGCGACCGGGATCATCCGGGTGGATCGTCTGGAGAACTTGCAGGAGCGTGCTCAGCTGGTGCAGCTCGAAACGCAGATCTTCAGGATCAACTACGCGCCCGTCGCTTCGATTGCCGAGGCGATCCAGTCGGCGATGAGCGAGCGTGGAAAGGTGATCCCGAACGAGGCGACCAATTCGATCATCGTGACGGACGTGGCGGAGAACCTCGATATCGCGCGGCGCATGATCGACGATCTCGACGTTCGGACGCCGCAAGT
>CAYGCC010000273.1:0-2834 GCA_964348165.1 uncultured Gemmatimonadota bacterium
TCGATCGGGCGACGCCGACGTAGGAGCGCGCCCGCGCGTCGATGCTGAGCGTAGCGAAGTAAAAGTTACCGTCGCGATCGGCGGCCAGCGCCGCATCCCCCAGGTTGCGGCCGCCGCGCGCCGGCTTCAGCACACCGGCGTCGACGAAGGTGGCGCCGCCGTCGAGCGAGTAGGCGTAGCCCGTCAGGCTGTTCTTGCGCGTGAACTCACCCGAGTCGTTGAAGCCGACGACCACCACATCGCCGTGCCGGGCGACGGCGGTCTCGCTCTGGGTGGTGTTGTTGCCGCGATCGGTGGAGGGGTCGTTAACGAGAACGTCGTCGCGGGAGGAGCCGAACCGCTCACCGCCGCACGCCACCAGGGCGGCGCTCAGCAGCGCGATGGCGACGCCCGCGCGCAGGGGCGATCCGCAGCCGCCGGTTCCCATGATCGAGCCGAACCCTCTCAGCCGCCCAGCCGTCGGGAGAGCGCATCGAGGACCGAGCGCTCGAGCGTGCCGTTGGAGGGGAGCGGCCGGCCGCCCAGCGGACCTTCGCCGCCGCGCACCGTGGCGATGATCGTAGGGGTCACGGTCAGGCGAAGCCCGCCATCCCGGGCGGGCTCGAGCGCCAGCTCGAGGACGTAGCGGCCGCCGGCGTCACCGATGAACCGGCGGAACTCTTCGGGGACCAGCCGCCCCAGTTCATCCTGCCCGAGCGAGACCGACTCGCTGCTGAACTGGACCTGCCGCTGGTCGGCATACGTCCTTACCAGGTCACTCTCCAGATCCTCGGCGAAATCCGCGGACAGCGCGTCGCGTGAGACGAGCTCGGCGGTGAGCGCATCGAGCAGCCGGCCGGGCCCCTGACTGAAAACGGCGAAGTTCTGCGATTGAGCCATCTGATCCTCGCTCCGGTAGGAGCAGGCGAACACGATCAACAGGACGAGCGGTGCGAGGCGGCGAATCAACTGACTATCCATTCCTCGGTTGGACTCCCGATGGAAGACTCCAGGGTTGGCGCTAACCACCTGAAATCTACGCGACATCGGCCCCGGAGGCGAAACGTGAACTCGAGATCTCAGACGATACTACGCGCGCCGGACTGACGGGGTTTCGGGCCGCAGCCGCGCGGCTATTGGGTCGGCTCGCCCGTCCGGCCCCGTCGAGCCGGCCGGGCGCGCCGGTCGCGAAGCGCCTGCGCCGGCAGAAGTCCGTCCAACCACCACCGCGAATCGTTGTTATCGATCAACTCGCATGCCATAATGGGGTGGCACCCATGGCGCCAGGAGTCGCTCATGCTCTGGCTTCTGCTGATTCCCGGTGTTGCGCTGGCGGGCTTACTCGCGCTGTGGCTCCGGGGCGAGCGCGGCCACCTGATCCTCCCCTCGACTCGCGCGGCGCTGAAGCGTTCACCAAGCGACGGCAGCCGCAGAGGCGCGCTCAACGCGGTGCACGGCTACGTCTACGGCCGCTGGCCCTACCAGTACATCGATTTCTGCGTCCACAAGCTGCTCCCACGCGCCTCCCCCAAGCTCAAACGCTGGTGGGCCGACCGCTATCACGGCAAGGTGCTCCCCACCGAGCTGGCCCGTCGTATCGTCAC
This sequence comes from uncultured Gemmatimonadota bacterium, assembly GCA_964348165.1. Lineage (GTDB taxonomy): Bacteria > Gemmatimonadota > Gemmatimonadetes > Palauibacterales > KS3-K002 > CAYGAJ01. The sequence continues at coordinate 1,584 of CAYGCC010000273.1, forward strand.
GCTCGATCACGAGATCAAACGCACCGACCTCGAGCGCATCATCCCTTACCCGACCGCCCGGGACATCGTCCTCAGCGGCCCGCCCAACGTGGTCCTGCTGGACTGCCCCTGCCGGGCCGCTCACGAGAGCCCCTGCCAGCCCACCGATGTTTGCATGATCGTGGGCGACGGCTCGTTTGTGCTCGACCATCACCCCGGTCGGTCGCGGCGCATCGACCAGGCCGAGGCGCTGGCGGTGTTGCAGGCGGAGCACGAGCGCGGGCACGTGCACACGGCCTACTTCAAGGACGCCTGCGGCGGTCGCTTCTACGCGATCTGCAATTGCTGCCGCTGCTGCTGCGGCGGACTGGAGGCGATGCTCGATTACGGCGTGCCGATGGTCGCGGCCTCGGGGTTCGTGGCCCAGGTGGACGAGTGGGGCTGTGTCGGCTGCGGCGACTGTGAAACGGCGTGCCCGTTCGACGCGATCACGCTGGAGCCCAAGGCGACGGTCAGCTGGGAGCGTTGCATGGGGTGTGGGGTGTGCGAGGGGCGCTGCGAGCTGGGCGCCATCGGTCTGGTGCGGGATGAAGGGAAGGGACTACCTTTGGATGTTGCGGCGATCGGGGTGGGGCAGAGTGCGGTGGTGCATTGAATGTCGAATATTGAATGCTCAATACTCAATGTCGAAGTCATGGTGAATGTCGAACGCTCAACGTGACGCCGACACACTTGAGAATTGAACATTGGACATTGGCTATTCTACATTCACAGAGCGTTCACAGCCACGAAACGTAACTCAGCCCCAACTGGTGCCATGCCCGATCTGACCGACCTCTCCCAGGGCGACCTGTTCGCCCCGCCCGACCCGATCATCACCTGCCGGAGCGTCGACCAGCTGCACGGCTTGATCCGTAACTGTACCAAGTGTGAAGAGCTGGCAGAGAGCCGCACCCAGGCCGTGCCTGGTGTGGGACCGGCCGACGCTCGCGTCTTGTTCATCGGCGAGGCACCCGGCCGTTGGGAAGATCGCAAGGGGGAGCCGTTCGTCGGCGATGCGGGCGCCTACCTGACCGAGCTGTTGGAGAAGATCGGGCTCGACCGCGCCCAGGTCTTCATCACCAACATCATCAAGTGCCGGCCCCCGGACAACCGCAACCCGAAGACGCCGGAGATGGACAACTGCGCGCCCTACCTCGAGCGGCAGCTTACCTTGATCAAGCCCGATCTGGTGGTGCTGCTGGGGCGGGTCGCGCTGGAGCGCTTCTTCGC
>CAYGCC010000274.1:0-8445 GCA_964348165.1 uncultured Gemmatimonadota bacterium
CGCGTCCATCGCTTGCCCCAACGCCGAGAGCGCGACAGCGTACGCTGCCCGGTAGTGGCGGCGAACCAGTGCTTCAAAGGCCGCGGCGTCGCCACGGCGCGCTCGTTCCACGAGTTGTGCATCGGGCAAATCGGGTCCCCTGGCAGAGGCCATGCACTCACGCCCGCACTAGACTGACAGCCCGAGGGGAGACATTGTTAGTCAGATTTCACCGCCTAGCCGGCCCGGGGCCGTGAAAAGGGGAGCGGTCGGTTGTAGAACCCCGGGCCGAATCTGGTGTATGAGGGCGGCGACGCGAAAGATCGGTCCAAAACCCCACCCGCTCAGACTGCCCATCTCTTAGGAAAACGTACGTGACAAAACCGAATTCTCTGGGAATCCTCGAGCTGGTCAGCCGAGACTCCGGCTTCGTTCGCTGCCGAGAGGCGAGCTACCTTCCATCGGACTGCGACGTCCATGTCGGGCGGAAGTTCGTGCAGCGCTACGGGCTGAGGACGGGGGACGAGATCGCCGGCGACGTGGGTAAGCCGCCCGGCCGCGGCAAGAGCCCGCCGCTCACTCGACTGACGACGGTCAACGGCCGACCGCCGGCCGAGCTGCGCTCTCGGCCCGATTTCAACCGGCTGGGGGCTATTCATCCGGACGAGCCGCTCGTGCTCGACTGTGGTCTGACGCGGCTGGGGAACCGCGACTACACCGACTGGGTGATCGACCTGTTCTGCCCGTTCGGCAAGGGTCAGCGGGCCCTGATCGTCTCTCCGGCCAAGGCGGGAAAGACGACGGTTCTCCAGGCCGTGGCGGAGGGGATCGTCACGAACTATCCCGACGCCACGTTGCTGATCCTGCTGGTGGATGAGCGGCCGGAGGAAGTGACGGAGATGGAGGCGTGCGGCTTCGGAGAGGTGGTCGCGTCCAGCTTCGACTTCCCGGCGGAGCGGCACGTGTCGGTCGCGGAGCTGACTCTGGAGCGGGCCCGCCGTCGCGTCGAGATCGGCGAGGACGTGGTGGTCATTCTCGATTCGATCACGCGTCTGGCCCGGGCGTACAACGCCGTGGAGCGGGGCAGCGGCCGCACGCTTTCTGGCGGCCTGGATGCCTCGTCGCTCGAGAAGCCCAAGCGCTTTCTTGGCAGCGCCCGCAAGATCGACGCGGCTAAGGGGGGCGGCTCGCTGACGATCATCGCCACGGCGCTGGTGGACACGGGCTCGCGGATGGACGACGTGATCTTCGAGGAGTTCAAGGGGACGGGGAACAGCGAGCTGGTGTTGAGTCGCGAGTTGGCTGATCGGCGGATATTCCCGGCCATCGACCTCAAAGCGAGCTCGACGCGTCGCGAGGAGTTGCTTTTCCCAGAGGAGCGGTTGGAGGCGTCCCGCGCCATCCGCCGGCACTTCGCCGACATGGCGCCGGCGGACGCGATGACCCAGTTGCTGGGTCTGATGAAACGGGTCGACTCGCTGGACGAGCTTGTCGCTCAGGTACGAAAGCACGTTTGACCCTTAGGTCGGTACGACGCCGCCCGATTCCCAGCCGGCGACACTTACCAAACGACAATCCGTAGGGTAGCCCGATGGGGCCGATATCCATTCACGGTTTGGATCGGCCCTTCCCGGGCGGAGTGCTGGCTGGCGGCCCGTGAAGGGGCAGCGAGCGCCTGCCAAGGGGGTCCTAAACGAATCTTGGGGGGTGGCAACGATGAAGCGTATGCTGGTGTGCGCCATCGGTCTGGCGCTGGCCTCGCCCGCGCTCGCTCAGGAAAAGACTCTGCTGGCTGACGGCTTCGAATCGGGCGGCTTCGGCGGTCCGGTGGTCAAGTTCAGCGAGGTGGCGAACGAGTTCGCTGTGTTCGCCGGGGGGCGAGGTGGTTGGATCATTAATCACACGCTGGTGATCGGCGGCGGCGGTTACGGCCTGGCCAACGACATCAATCTGGACGGAATCCCTTTCAGCGGCCGGGACGTCGATTTCGGCTACGGTGGCCTCGAGGTCGAGTACATCAACCGATCGGATGAGCTCTTTCACTTCACGATCTACTTGTTAGTGGGGGGCGGCGGCCTGACGACAAACTTGACGGATGGCGAAGCGGTCTTTGTCTTAGAGCCTGCGGCCAACGTCGAGCTCAACATCACCCGCTATTTTCGCCTCAACCTTGGAGCGGGGTACCGATTCGTCACGGGCGTCGATGCTCCCGAGCTGGAAGACGGTGATCTGAGCGCGGTGAACGGAATCGTGACCTTCAAGTTCGGAGCCTTCTAGCGGGTGCGACTGCAGGAGATCGTCGAGACCTCCCAGCGCGTGGGCGCGACCCGCGCACGTTCGGAGAAGGTCGAGCGGCTGGCGACCACGCTGCGCAGGCTGCGGCCGGACGAGGTCGCCGTCGGCGTGGCTTACCTGTCTAGCGAGCTGCCGCAGGGCCGGATCGGCGGGGGGCCCGCGCTGATACGCGACGCCTTTCCCGAGGCCGCCGCCCACGAGGCCGAGCTGGAGCTGCTCGATGTCGATGCATCGCTGAGCCGGGTGGCCTCGATTAGCGGGCCGGGATCGACGGCCCGCCGCGGGCACGCCCTGCACGAGCTGCTCGCCCGTGCCACTCGTGAGGAGCAGGACTTTCTCGCCAGGCTGGTCATGGGAGAGCTGCGTCAGGGCGCCCTCGAGGGGTTGATGGTCGAGGCGGTGGCGCGGGCGGCGAGCGTCGCCGCCGCCTCTGTCCGCCGCGCGCTCATGTTCAGCGGCGACCTGAGCGAGGTGGCGCAGGCGGCACTGGAACACGGTTCGCATGGCCTGGCGCGGTTTTCAATCCAGCTCTTTCGCCCTGTGCTGCCCATGCTGGCGCAGACCGCCGAACAGGTGGGCGACGCCCTCGAACGCTTCCAGGTCGCCGCCCTCGAGTACAAGCTGGATGGTGCCCGGGTTCAGGTCCACAGAGTTGGCGAAGATGTCCGCGTCTACACGCGCCGACTGAACGATGTGAGCGCCGCGGTGCCCGAGCTGGTCGAGCAGGTTCGGGCGCTGCCGGCCCGCGAGATCGTGCTGGACGGCGAGGCGCTGGCGCTTCGGGCCGACGGCCGGCCGCAGCCGTTCCAGGTAACCATGCGCCGCTTCGGACGTCGACTGGAAGTGAATAAAATGCGGCAGGAGCTACCCCTAAGCGCTTACTTCTTCGACATCCTGTACCTGGATGGCTCGGGCCTGGTCGATCTCCCCACCCGCGAGCGGCTCGAGGCGCTGGACGGGGCAGTTCCCGGCGAGCTGATCGTTCCGCGCTCGGTCACCGACGATGCCGGCAGCGCCGAGGAGTTTTTGAAGCGGGCGCTGGGCGCTGGCCACGAGGGGATCATGGCCAAGGCGCTGGACGCGCCCTACGAGGCCGGCCGTCGCGGTCGGTCGTGGCTCAAGCTGAAGCCGGCCCACACCCTCGACCTGGTGGTCCTGGCGGCGGAGTGGGGAAGCGGTCGGCGAAAGGGTTGGCTGAGCAACCTGCATCTCGGTGCGCGGGATCCTCAGAGCGGCGGCTTCGTCATGCTCGGCAAGACGTTCAAAGGTATGACCGACGAGACGCTGGAGTGGCAGACGCGAAAGCTGCACGAGCTGGAGGTCAGTCGAGACGCGTACACGGTGTACGTCCGCCCCGAGCTGGTCGTGGAGATCGCCTTCGATGGCGTGCAGGCCAGCCCCAATTACCCGGGCGGGCTCGCCCTGCGTTTCGCCCGTCTCAAGCGCTATCGCCCCGACAAGGCTGCCGATCAGGCCGACACGATCGATGCGGTCGGGCAGATTCACGAGGGCCGGAGCCCCGGGATCTAGGCGCCCCCGCCATCGAACGCGGCCGGTATCCGAACGCAACCGCTATTGTCGGCGGCGCCCAGCTTCGACGCCGATCGGACTCCCCGGTGGCAGCCCGGGCGGTTCCGTCGCCGGGGTCAGCCCTTCGCTGCGTGCCTGCCAGCGACTGATGTCCTCCAGCGCCAGCTGCTGGTGCGGCCTGAGCGCCTCTTTGCGATCGAGCCACTCGCCCAGCTCGGCGGTCTTCGCCGAGAGGATCGCCCTGACCTGAGGCGTGTTTTCCGCGCTGCCCGCTTCGCGCATCAGCCGGTCGAGCACGACGCGCCGGACGGCGTCGCCGATCTCCTGCAGGTACGGCGAAGAGGCCGGCGGGGAATACCAGGTCGCCTGGAGCGTTCGGTCGACGACCTCGGCGAGGCCGGGATAGGAAGTGCTCCGGGCCCGGTGCTCGACCAGCCGCGCCATCCGCTCCGGTTGAAGGATGAACTGCAGCGTCAGCTCTGCGGCGCTGGTCGCAGCCCCGATCGGATCGAACGTCGGGCTCGTCTCCTTCGTGAACAGCTCGCCGCCTGCCATACCGAACGCCCGCGGCGGGATCAGGCGGAGCACGCGTTCGGGAATCGCCAGGAACTCGGGCTGAATGGTCCGAAGCATGGCAGCCAGCGCCGCCCGTTGCCGTTCACCCGGCACGATCTCGATTGCGACCTGCCCGTCGCCGCGCAGGGCGAAGCTGTAGTCGGCCCCGCCCAAAGAATGGGCCGTCGCTTCCAGCTGGTAGCGGTGGTGCAGATAAAGTGGTACGAGCACTTCCTCGAGTGACGCCAGCGGTTCGCCCGGACGAAGCGCGCGTTCACCGAACGCTCCGAGTCCGATTCGTCGCACTTCGATCTCGTGCTCCAGCGCGGCGACAGGGTCCGACCCGTTATCCCAGAGCGCGGCCAGTGGATGCGCCGCGCCCGGCGGCCGGGCGTCCTGGTCGGTGAGGAAGCGGATGCCGCGTCGCAGGCCGTCGCGGATGATCTCCTCCAGCGCAGCCTTTTCGTCCACGCCGTCGGGGAAGTGGCTGTACAGCCAGGTGATGGCGAACTTGTCGTATTCGCCCGCCCCAACGGCATAGGCGTCCGTCAGGTCGAGACGATCGTCCTGGCCGATCCGCACCAGGGGTGCCGGATAGTCCATCACGCTGGCGCGCCCCGCGTAAGTGCTGGCGATGTAGTTGTGAGAGAGTCCGAGCGTGTGGCCGACTTCGTGAGCTGAAAGTTGTCGGATGCGGGCCAGCGCCATCTCCACCGGGTCGGCGCCGTCCGCGATCTCCGCCAGGTAGTCGAAGCTTGGGCCGCCGGCGAGGTCGCACGCAGCGATCGCGGCGTCGAGCCGACTCGCCGTCGCCGCATAGGGTGTGACGAGCCCCATCCCCAACATGTGATCCTGTCTCAAACGCAGGCTGCCCAGGTTGACATTGCCCTTCAGAATCTCACCGGTGCGCGGGTCGACCACGGTGGACCCGTATGACCAGCCGCGCGTCGAACGGTGGGTCCAGTGGATCATGTTGTAGCGCAGGTCCATGGGATCCGCGCCCTCGGGCAACATCTCGACGCGGAAGGCGTCGATGTAACCCGCCGCTTCGAACGCCTCGTTCCACCACGCGGCCCCCTCCAGCAGCGCGCCGCGAATCGGTTCCGGGACTCCCCGGTCCAGGTAGTAGACGATCGGCTCCACGGGCTCCGACCGCTCGGCGGCCGGATCCTTCTTCTCCAGCCGGTGACGCGAAGCCCAGCGCACCACCAACGACTGGTCGATCGGTTTCGCGTAGTCGTGGAAGCGAATCCCGAAGGCGCCGACCCTGGGATCCATGGCGCGCGGTCGGTAGCCCTCATCGGGCAGCCTGACCAGCGAATGGTGCACACGTACGGTCACGGCGCTGCCGCTCGCCGCCGTGCTCCGCACCAGGGGGCCGGGCCGATCGCTCGTGAACGTCAGCCACGTCTCCACTTCGGTGTTCAACGGGAAAGACTTGGTGCGCGGCAGGTAGAAGACGCTGCGGCTGCGGTCGAGCTTGAAGTTGCCCTGTCCTCGATCCTCGAACCGCAGGGCCACGCCGTGCGCGTCTCTCAGGAAGAAGTCGGTCGCATCCACCAGCACCCGCTCGCGGGTCTGTGCCTCGACCTCGAAGCCCCAGTGCGTGGAGGGCGCGAATGCCTCTTCCACCGCCCGCACCTCGTCCAGGTTGGTCGAGCGGGCCCGGTAGGCGTAGTTGGGCTCGATGAGCAGCACGGTGGGTCCCACCCGTCGCGCCTTGAATATGTACGTGCCACCGAGTTGCCCCCGATCGAGGCCGACGGGGTTGCTCCCCAGCCCTGTGGACAGGGAGACTTGATAAAGGAACTCGATCTCCCAGGAATCGATCTCCCAGAAAAGCTTGCCCGTACTCTCGTCCCAATAGAGGTCGAAGAATCCCTGCAGCCGCTGCATCCCCTCGACCCGCTCCTCGATGCTGGGGAGGTCGTCTTCCTCGGCGCGGGTCTCCGGTCCCGTAGCCCCAACCAGGGCAAAAGAGGCGCCGATTGCGAGGGCCGATATCCAGGCCACGCGGATATTGAGGGCACAGCGGACCGACATCAGAGGCCTCCCTGTTCTTGGCGTGAAGTGATATCGCTTAGCGAGCGGGCCGTACGGTCGCCACTCGGACGTCGCTGTTCTCCCCGAGCGCCGTCCAGGCGACGACGAGCTCGGCGGCGCTACGGGCGATACGCGGAAAACCGCTGGCCCGGGCTTCCGAGGTCTGAGCGACGACGGCCGGCGCGCCGGGCACTCCCGCTGGAGTCACGAGGCGAACCCGAATTTCGGCTGCCGATTCGTTGCGCTCCAGCCAGGCCACGACGGCGCTGTTGTCGGACATCAGCTCGATGTCCACGCGCCCGAGCGCGTCGCCGTTATCGACCCGAACCGGCGGCTGGAACGACGCGCCGCCATCGAAGGAATAGGCGACGAAGACGGCGGGTTTCCGTTCCGGAGCCGTAAACCACGCCACGGCCACGGTATCGCGGCGCGCCGCCAATTGGGGTCCGTTCACCGGACAGCCCGGATAGTACCAGTTGTCCTCGGCAACGTGCGTCGGCTCCGTCCACGAGCCATCGACGTAGCGGGCGACGGCGATGTCCCGGATCTCCTCGTCGCTGCGATCGCGGTAGGCCGCCACCAGGCCGTTCGTCGTTCGCACGAGCGCCGTCTGACAGCACTCGCAGGTCCGCGAGTCCAGGAGCACGTCGGGCCCCAGCACGCCATTCGAGTCGATCGTCGTCGCCCGAAGGCTCATCTCACCCATATCGATGCCCTGGTGGACCTCGGGGTCCTCGACTTTCATCGCGCGACCATCCAGCCAGATCAACGCCGCCGCTCCGCCCTCCAGCGGGACCATCGACACGAAGCCGTGCTCGGTCGGCGAGTCGTCTCTGTGCGGTGTGATCGGCGCGCCCCAGGACGATCCCGCGTCTTTCGAGATGGCCAAACGCACATGGTAGGCGTAGGTGCCGCCCGCGACCTTCTCTAGCCAGTGGACCAACCAGGCGGCGTCGCTCAGCTCGACGAGCGAGGGGAAGTCGGCCCAGTTGACGAAGAATCGGTCGCTCTCGTGAATCGTCGTCGGCTCGGACCACTCATCGCCGCTTCGCACCGCCGCTCGCAACGCGTGCCGGTCATCGCCCACCGGCTCCAGCCAGGTCAGCAACACTTCGCCGTCCGGGGTCACGTGCAGGTTCGGCTCGGCGCTGCCGGCGCCCGCGGAGAACTCGATCTCCCCGACGGTGAGAGCGGGAACGCCGGGCTCACAGCCCGTGGCCAGAGCGGCGGTCAACAAGGTGACGGCAAGAGAACGGAGCATCTTCTTTCCTCGCGCTCGGGAATATTTCCGACAACCTACACGGATACCCCTGCGATTCGCGACCTCTGCCGGCTCGATCCGAACGGGTGCCGGGGCCAACGCCCCGGCCAGCGGTGTCTGCCTGAGCATTGTAGACACGACCGCGCTGGATCTGCGGCGGTCGCTACCCTGGCTGGACAACTGGGCTTGGCCCGCTCGAGGCGCTATAGTCCCTGGTGCCCATGGCGTGGGAATGAGCGCGACACACCGACTTCTGAGCCGAGCAAGGTGATAAGAGCAAGAGCCTACACTGTAGCGCTGTTGGCCCTGGCGCTGGCCTGCCTGGACGCTCGGGGCACCGCGTCGCAGGCCAACCTGGCGGCCCGGGCGTCGCAGGTCCAGGCCGACTCCAGCTTCGCGCGGCTGGTCGAGCGGCTGTCCGAGCCTGGCGGCTACTTCGACACGGACAACCTGATCTCGAACGAGACGTCCTATCTCCACGTGCTGGGTAAGCTGCGGGAGCTGGGGATGAACGGTGGCGCCTACATCGGGGTGGGGCCCGACCAGAATTTCTCCTACATCGCGGCGATCCGCCCCTCCATCGCCTTTATCATCGACATTCGCCGGGACAACCTTCTGCAGCACCTGATGTTCAAAGCGATCTTCGCACTGGCGGAGAACCGCATCGAGTACCTTTGCCTGTTGCTCGGCCGGCGGGCGCCGGAAGACGCGGCCGCCTGGACGAATCGCGGTATCGATGAGCTGATCGAGTACGTAGACGGCACGGCCCCCGATCCTGACGA
>CAYGCC010000275.1:0-9500 GCA_964348165.1 uncultured Gemmatimonadota bacterium
ACGACGGCCGCCAGCAAGGCGAATACGGCGTAGGGGGCCAGACGCATGACCCAATCCACGAGGATCATCGCTACATCGTTGATACCGTGGAAGAAGTTGAGCACGGTGTCGCGCCGCTGCGCGTCGATGAGTGATAGGGCGGCCCCGAACAGTAGCGAAAAGAAGATGATCGGCAGCATGTCGCCGTTCGCCATCGCCTCGATCGGGTTGCGCGGGATGAGGTTGAGCAGCACCTCCACAATGCTGGGCGCCTGCTGGGCCAGCTCGATCCGCTCGCTGGTCGCGCCAGCGTAGTTTTCCATCAGCTGGCTGGTCGTCACCGGGTCCACCCGGCTGCCGGGGCGAATCAGATTGCTGAGGAGAAGCCCGATGGTGATGGCGATGGTGGTCGTCGCCAGATAGAAGGCGATGGTCTTACCACCGATGCGGCCGAGCCGCGTGACATCTCCCAGGCTGGCCGTGCCGACGATCAGACTCGCCATCACCAGCGGAATCACGATCATCATGATCAGCCGGATCCAGGCCGTGCCGATCGGCTCGATCCGCATGAGAAGTTCACGTAGCGGTTCCAGGCCCAGCAGATTCGCCGTCAGCCCGGCGACCACGCCGGCGAGCAGCCCGATGCCAATCTTGTTATGGAGGGCCATCATTCTTCTATTCGGAAAACCGTTATCTTCACCCGCCAACCCCAGGAGCGGTGGCCAAGATACCTTCACCCTCTAGACGGCGACAGCCCACCTGGCCGGGCCTCGGTACCCGGGCTAGCTTTCGCCGCATGAACAGGCCGACGCTCGCTTTCCTCGTTTGCTTGGCCTCGACGCTCGGCTGCGGCCCCAACGAGGGCGCGTCCGGAGCCGCGGGGGGCGAGCTGGGCGGCTTGCCTGACCTGGGCGGCGGCGCACCCACCGCCACCACGGAATACAACACCAGCATGCAATTTCTCCCCATCGAGTCCGGTGGCAGCCAGGGCCTCAGCCTGCAATTAGCCAACTTGGCCAGCTCGGCCGCGCTGAGCCGTCGATACGCGGGCTGGCTGCTCAGTGGGTCACGCTGGCGCAGCGTGCTCGACCTCGCCGATGAGGATCAGCCCGTTCGTGAGCCCTGGCGATTGCTGCCGGCCGATTCGCTACGGCTGACCGTGACTGCGGACGGCGATCCGAACGCCTTGCTGCTGCGATCCGGTACGACGCGATACTCACTCGAGTTCGGCAACCTGCTGGACGCCTGGGAGGACCGGGGCGGCACCTGGCACGAGATCCGTGATGCGACCTGGACGCAGCAGGGACGACGGGTGAAAGGCATTCTCGTGCTGCATCGGTTCGCGGTGACCGCGCCCGAGCGTCCGGCTCTGTTCGGACCTTACGAGCGCGCCATACTCCGCTCGTCCGACGGCGCCATCCTCGTACTGTTCTCGACGCGCGACCCGGAGCTTTACGGCGACCCCTTCGCCTGGATGTACGCGGATGGGCTCACGCGACGCTGGACCGTGGTGGAGACCCGCACCGTCGAGGTGGCCAACTTGTCGCAGCTCCGCCGCAACGTGCCGATCCGAACCTGGTTCCGCATCCCCGAGCCCGATATCCGGGGCGAGTTCAGCGCCATAGAGCGCCAGTATAATGAGTTGACCGTTGCCAGCGGACCGAAGCCGTACAACGCGCTTCAACGGGTGAGGGGCTGGATCGAATTCGCGGGCGAGCGTCGAACCGTGGAGGGGCTGTTGGAGCAGGGCGACCGCTGACGGCTCAGGCCTCGAAGCGCTCGATCCGTCGAAGCGCGATTTTCAGCGGCAGCACCGTCGCCCCCACACAAACCAGCAGCGCGGCCATTCCACCCGCCACGGCCATCATCACGGCATCAGGCGTGACGGCACCACCGATGAGTCGCTGTCTGAAGATCGTGAGCACCGGCCAGGATTCGAGCACCAGCACGGCGCCCACCAGGCCCACGGCCGACATCATGAACAGGAGGCCTCCGAGGCTGGTGGGAATCTGCGCCATGTTCTCGCTCTCGAACTGAGGGAAGCTCGCCCCGAAGGCCAGAGCCAGTGCCGCCAGCGCCAGACTGATGGCCGCGATCGTAACCACGGACAAGACCATCATCAGAGGTTCGACCTTTAGAAGCAGGTTCGTCGCGACGGTCAGCGTCACGGCCAGCGCCAGCAACGGTACGGTCCCTACCCAGAACTTGCTCCACAACAGATCCTTAGCGCGCAGCGGGCTGGAGCGCAGCAGCCAGAGTGTGGGGCCCTCGAGACTCATTCCTGGGAGGACGAAGCGGGCCGCGATCGCTGACAAGACAAAGCCCGCCAGTCCGACATTGAGAAACGAGACGACATGGGCGAAGAAGAAACTGACGCCTTCCGTATAGAGCGGCAGCGCACGGATGTTGTAGATGTAGACGACGACCAGAACGGCCAGAAGGATGAGTTGGGACCACTGAGTGGCGTCGCGGAAGAAGACCCGGATATCCTTCAGGATGAGCTCGGCACGGCTGCTTCCGAAGCGCCGAAACAGCAAGCGCATCGACCAGCCGAATCGCCTGCCCGCCGTGTGTCTCTGAGCCCCGTCCTGCGAGCGGGTGAAGGCCGAGCGGTAACCCAGCTGATGAAACACGGCTCCCAGAACCAAGACGCCGAGGGCGCTGCTCCAGAGCAGCACGAGCGAGAAGAGATTCAACTGGCCCCGAAGCACACCCATGATCGCGTCCGCCGCCCATTCGCTGGGGAGCCAGGGCGACGTCGGCCCGCGCAGCAGCGCCATGAACTCGCCGAGGTTTCGGAACCCCTCCGGCTTGGCCAGGCTCTCGGGCCGCAGCAAGCGAATCAGCAGCACCACGCCGCCCGCTGCCGCAACCGTAATCACGCCGAAAATGTCCCGGGCGCGCCGGGCGGGGAAGACGCTGACCAGCAGCAGCGTCACCGACGATCCGATCGCCGCCACGATGAGCAAGAACGGTAACAGCGCCGCCAGCGACACGACGAGTAGCGCAAAGCCATGGCCGTAGACGCGGCCGTAAGCGACCAGGATCGGCACGCAGATCAGCGCCACCATCCAGCTCGAGTGGATTGCCGTCTCGGTCAGTTTGGTCAGGTAAACGTTCTCCCACTCCGATGGCGCGGCCATGAGCAGCTCGAGGTCGCGTGAGAGGAAGTAAGTGGACAGCGCCGTGATCACGTTCGAGAGCAGCAGCACACCTAGAAACGTCAGCAAGATCAGCCCCAGCAGCTTGGCTGCAAGCAGGTCGCCGATGTCCTCCACGCCCTGGAAGTAACTGAGGATCCGATACAGGATGCCGTAGGCGGCGAGCCAGAACGCGGCGCCAATGAAGACCAGCATCAGGCCCTTTCCGCCACCGGAGCCGTGCGCCCGCAGCCGGCGAAGCGCGACGATGCGCTTCGGGCTCAGGATGTGCCAGTACCCACCCGGCGAGGTCACGAACCCAGAACCTCCAGCAACTCCCGAACCTCCTCTCCGCCGGTGAGCTTCAAGAAGATCTCTTCCAGCCGAGCGTCGCCGCTCTGCGCCTCCCGCCTCAGGTCGTCCATCGTGCCCTCCGCCCGGATGCGTCCCTCTTGTATGATGGCGATCCGGTCACACAACGCCTCGGCCACCTCCAGCGTGTGAGTCGACATGAGGATCGTGCCGCCCCGCTGGACGAAGCCGCGAAAGATGTCCTTGAGCAAACGCGCCGCTTTGGGATCCAGCCCGACCAAAGGCTCGTCCACCACGATGACGTCCGGGCGGTGTATCAACGCCGACGAGATGATCAGCTTCTGTCGCATCCCGTGGCTGTACGCCTCCAGCAGCTCGTCGCGCCAGGCGGTAAGCTCCCAGACGCTGAGCAACTCGTCGATCCGACGGTCGATCTCCCCGCCATTCTGGCCGTAGAGGCCGGCGACAAAGCGAAGGAACTCGGCGCCGGTGAGTTTCTCGTAGATGAAGGGCCGATCGGGAATGTAGCCGAGTCGGCTCTTGGCCCGCTCGGGATCGGCCAGCACATCGTAGCCACACAGCCGCACCGTGCCCGCGGTGGGCTCTAGAATCCCCGCGATTACCCGGAGAGCCGTGGTCTTACCCGCACCGTTCGGCCCCAGAAGGCCGTAAAGGGTCGCACGGGGCACCTGCAGGTCGATCCCTTTCAGCGCGGTGAAGTCGCCGTATTTCTTGGTGAGATTCCTGAGCTCGATCACCGTTCCTCCACGGATACCACGTCCATTTCTAGTTGGCCGATCAGGCGGATCAACTCGACCTGCCGCGCCAGGCCACCGATTACGAACCGAATGTGAGACGCATCAGCGGGAAACTGATCCAGCGTGGGGTCCACCGGCACCCAGCCGTCGAGCCAGACCTCGGGCCAGGCGTGGTAATAAAAGCGGTCGCGCACGTAGACCAGTCCGGCCGCAGAGCGGGCCGGAAGACCGGCGGCTCGAGCCAGGGCCACGTACAGCACCGTGTGCTCGTTGCAGTCGCCGCGCCGCGCCTCCAGGACCTGGCGCGCGCTGGGCACGCTCAACGTGATCCGCTTGTCGAGGTTGCCGTGGACCCATGCTGCGAGCCGCTCCGCCGCCGCCACCGGATCCGTCTCATCGCCGACGATCCCCGCGGCGGTCCGACGGATTTCCGGATCGTCAGCCTGGATGAGCGGCGTCGATCCCAGCTCGTTCGCAAGATCCTTCGCGTCGGCCGGCAAGCGGTAGCGCGCAGGGGCAGTCGGTTCCGTACGGACCCAGAGTGTGTCACCGCTCAGCCGCTGGCGCTCGCCGTCCAGATCGAACCCCGCCAGGTCGACGCCGCGCAGCCGCACGCCCAGCCTCGCCAAACTGCCGCCCGACGGCAGTTCCACTCCGACGGAGATCGCCGTTCGCTCGATGATGTCCGGAGCGCCCGACGCCTCACCTCGGCCCGTCAGCTCCAGGGCCCGATAGGTATTCCAGGCGATCTCGAATGCGGTCCTCTCGATGGTATAGCCGAGTGGACTGTGCGCCTTGACCACCATGCCGTCGGGGTCGAGCCACGATTCCAGCTCGATACCCCCGAAGCTCTGCTTCACGTGCCAGGTATCCACCGTGTCGTAACGGGCGGGCGCCCAGGCGCCCGTGTCCCCGTCGTAGACCGCGCTATCGGGATAGAACAGCGTCTCCCTGCCCAAAACTTCGACCGTAACGCGTTGTCGCTCCATCACGCTGGGATCGAAGACCTCGAAGCTGTACGCCGCACCGGGTTTCGGCTCGGACCCCAGAGTGAAATCCACGGGCATGACCGGGGGAAGGAGGACCGGCCCGTCGGTCGGCATCGCCAGCGACTGGCGTCCCGCGCCGGAGTCGATCTCGAGTTGGAGCAGCGTGTCTCCGCTCATCGATCCGACGACCGAGAAATCTCCGATGTCGGAGCGCAGTCCGAATTGGAAATCTCGAAGCTCCAGTCGCCGCCCCAGGCGGACCTGTGTGCGAGCCACCGCCGGCAAGGGGCTTCCCAGCGCCATGACGCGAAGACGCATGTCGTCTTCGAGGACGAAGCCGTCCGGTAGTGTATCGATTCGCGATGCGGCGTAGCCGATCGGCGCTTCTCCCAGCTTGATCGAGTAGAAAGAGGCGGAGGGGTTCAAGTTGGCGGAAGCCTCGGCCAGGCGTACGGCCATCGGTCGGAAGTATTCGCGTCGCACATGCCAGGCCAGTACCACGACCCAGGCGGTGAGGATGGCCACAGCCAGCAACCGGCGCCGGGAACGGCGGTTCACCAGCCCCCCAGTTCCTCGGCCTTGCGGTACATCGCTTCCGCCAGGCCCGGCTGCTTCTTGCGATCGCACAGAATCCCCATCGTGTAGTAAGCGCGCGCGGTTGGGCGAAGCTCGAGCGAACGCTCCAGTGCCGCCATGGCGGAATCGACTTCGTCCAGCCGGTTCAAGGCTTCTCCCAGATACAAGAAGGCGCTGGCCCGTTTGGGGTCCAGCTCGGCGGCGCGTCTCAGCTCCTCCGCCGCTTCCGCGTAGAGGCCCTTCTTGAAGAACACCAGCCCCAGGTTCTCCCGGGCGTCGGCGTTCTTCGGATCGGCATGCAGAGCCTTGTTCAACTTGGCCTCCGCCTCACGGTAGCGGCCGAGCGAGGCGAGCACAGCCGCGATGTTGCACTGCAGCCGGACGTCATCGGGGTCGAGCGCTTCAGCCGCCCGGTATTGGGCCAGCGCCTCCTCGAACTCTCCCAGCCGGTCGTACAGTACACCGAGGTTGTTGTGGGCCCTCAGGTGCATGGGCTCGATGGCGAGTAGCTCGCGATAGGTTCGGATCGCCTCGCGGACCGCGCCCTCATCGCTCAGCTGCTTGGCGCGCTGATACAGGTCGTCGGCCGCGGATCGCGAGTCACCTTTCACTCCCGGCTGGCCGGGCTCCGACATCAATCTCGCTCCGTTTCCGCCTCGACCCAATCGAGGTAGGCGCTCAGACCGCCCACGATCTCCAGGGCGATGACCTCGGGCACGTCGTAAGGATGGGAGCTTCGCACCAGTTCCGTGAGCGTTGCGAGGTCCTGCCGCCGCGCCTTGACCAACATCAGCACTTCTTCCGCCGACTCGATCTGGTTCTGCCACCAATAGTGAGAGCGCAGCCCGGGCACGATATTGACGCAAGCGGCCAATCGTTGCTCCAACAGTTGCTGGGCCAGCGCTTCTGCCGTCTGACGGTCAGGCGCCGTTACGATTACTAGGACTACGCGGCTCGCTTCGGGCATCATCTGACAGAGTGATTTCGTCGGCGACGCCAACGGCGGAGGGACACGGGGGAATGGGTCGGTTTGGAATCTACGCCACACCCCAATGGTTGTCCACTATCAAGCCTGGGATGGGCCAGTGACGCGCTAGGTCTCGCTGTAGAGCGCGTCGATGATGTCCTTATACCGCTCCTCGACGACGCGCCTCTTCACTTTGAGCGTGGGTGTGATCTCTCCGTTATCGAGGCTGAGCTCGTTGGCGAGCAGGGCCAGCTTCTTCGGGCGCTCGTGCCGCGACAGGTCTGCGAGCGACTCCAGAATCTCGCGCTCCATGAACTCGACGACTTTGCGATCGGCCACCAGGTCTTCTGGGCCCTGAAAGCTGAGCCCCTCCTTTTGCGCCCAAGATGCGAGCGCGTCGAACTCGGGTACGACGACCAGAATCGGAAACCTGCGCCGATCGCCGATCATGACTACCTGGCTCACGTATGGGCTGCCGCTCACGCGGTTCTCGATGGGCTGGGGCGCGATGTTCTTGCCCCCAGCGGTGACGATCAGGTCCTTCTTGCGATCGGTGATCGACAGACAACCGTCCCGATCGAGCTCGCCCACATCGCCGGTGTGGAACCAGCCGTCAGGATCTATCGCCTCAGCCGTGGCCTCGGGCTTCTTGTAGTAGCCCTTCATCACGTGGGGCCCCCGTGTCAGAATCTCTCCGTCCTCCGCGATCCCCACTTCAACGCCGGGGATTGGCTGACCCACTGTGCCAGGCTTGATGGAGTCACGCCGGTTGAACGAGACCACCGGCGATGTCTCGGTCAACCCATAGCCCTCCAGGATCGGGAGACCAGCCGAGACGAAGAAACGCGCCAGATCGGGATTCAGGGGCGCGCCACCCGACACGAAGTAGCGGATTCGGCCGCCGGTGAACCGGCGCAACTTGGTGAACACCAGTCGATCGGCCAGGCGGTACTGCAGCCCGAGCCAGGCGCCCGGCCGCTCGCCCGCGAGCTTGCGGTCGAGATGCCGGCGTGCCACGTCGACGGCCCAGTGCAGTAGCCGCTGCTTGGCCGCGCCGCCCTCGCGAGCCACCTGCTCCACCCGGGCAAAGATCTTCTCGTAACCGCGCGGCACCATCGTCATCACCGTGGGCCGCACCTCGAGGAAGTTCTGGCCGACGGCGGCGAACGACTCCGCGTAGCAGATGGTCACTCCAGCCGAGAACATCACGTAATGGCCAGCCATGCGCTCGAAGATGTGCGATAACGGGAGGACCGAGAGCGAGACATCCTCGGGCACGACTTCGAGTACTTGAAGCGACGAGCGCACATTTGACACCAGGTTGTTATGGGTCAGCATGACGCCCTTCGGCTCACCCGTCGTGCCCGAGGTGTAGAGGATCGTCAGTATCTGGTGCGGATCCGTGGCCAGCGCCCGCGCGCGATAGTCGCCGTCGTCGTGGTCGGACAGCCGGGTATCCCCTCGCGCCATCAGCTCCTGCAGCGAAATGACGTCCGGCTCGCCGCCTAGCGCCTCGTCGAAGACGACGACGTGGGCGAGCGTGCTGACGTCGATTCTCAGCTCCCTGACCTTGGCCAGCTGCTCTTCGCTCGAGACAAAGATCGCCTTCGCCTCGCTGTCGACGAGCATGTAGCGGATCTGCTCCGCAGGCAGGACAGCGTAAAGAGGGACGCTGATGGCCTTGGCCATCACACAGGCGAAATCACAGATGAGCCATTCGGGACGGTTCTCTGAGAGTATCGCCACTCGGTCCTCAGACTCGATCCCCAGCGCCTCGAGCCCGAGTGCGACTCGTTTGACATCCTCATAGATCCGGCGATGCGAGAGGCTGTGCCAGGCGCCGGCCCGCTTGTACTTGAGCGCATCCGGTTTCTGATGGGCATCGACCGCCGTCAGGAAAAGCTCGGCGATGGTGCCCTCTGGTATGTAGGCGGGCGCCCCAACTGTCCGCACCAGCTTGGTACTCGGTTCGCTAGCCAAGGCTATTCTCCGGCCGGGCGGTTCTCGCCAACCTCGCCCGGGTCCGATCCTTCGAGCTGCGCCAGCGTGTGCCGCGCGTGCTCGATGTGCGCGCTTGCCTGCTCGTCACTCGGTGGTTGTTGGAGAAAGGCGCGAAGGTGCTCACAGGCGGCAGCCGCATCGCCGCGCCGCAGAAGCAGGAAGGCCAGACCGTAGTGGGCGGCTGGCGTGTCGCGGCCGCTGGCGATCGCCTGCTCATAGTATTTGATCGCCTCGTCCGGCATCCCAATGTGCGTGTAGACGACCGCCATTTGCTCCATGATTCGTGCGTCATCGGGCTGTTTACGCAACGCCAGCCGAAACGAAGTCAGCGCCTCGTGGTACTTTCGCTGCTCGACCAGCCGCAGCCCCTCCCGAAAGTAGTTGGGAGGCTCGCACAGACCCTTACCCCGCCCCGAGAACGGCCACCAGCCCATGCTCTAACCCCCGTGCGGAGCGTCCGCTTTCAACACATCCCGCCGCTCGGCGACCGCGGTTCCACCTTGCGCGGCCAGAAGGCTGAGGCCACAGCGTTCGACCTCCTCGAGATCCTCGCTGGCGGCGTCGAAGAGCACCAAACGGCCGCCAACCGACACCCGGCGCGCCGCAGCGGCCACCAGCTCACCGTTGCCGCCAGGCGCGATGGCCACGCCGCGGAATCGATACTCCGCCAATGGAAAGTGATGGTCGCTGACGATCCGACTCACCCGTTCGGCTGTGCCGCCCTCCCACGGTCTCGTGCTGACGGCGATGACTTCCAGGTCAGGTGCCAGCTCGCTGA
>CAYGCC010000276.1:0-4537 GCA_964348165.1 uncultured Gemmatimonadota bacterium
CGAGTTACGCTCGGAGGACCCCCGCCGCCTCCCCGTCACCGATCATGACACTGCACGATGGTAGCGCGGCGGCCACCCTCCAATGACCCGCGTGATCGAACACGTTTCGTCGAGAGAAAGGTGCGGGTGGCGCATGCAGCGGACATTGCCAGAATGTGCTACGCTTCATCTGTAGTGGTGTTATCAATATGAATGGCAACATGGAGAGAATCGTCGCTTCTGAGCGTGGGCTCACGCTGATCGAGATCCTGGTGGTCATCATCGTGCTGGGTCTGCTGGCGGGACTCGTGGGACCGCAGATCATCGGGCGTGTCTCCGAGTCGAAGACGGCGACGGCCAAGACGCAGATCGAGCTGTTCAACGTCGCCCTCGACAACTACCGGCTCGACAACGGCAGTTACCCCACCAGCGAGCAGGGGCTGCAGGCGCTGCGCGAAAAGCCGACCCAGGATCCGGTCCCCTACAACTGGCGCGGCCCCTACCTGCGGAAAGAAGTGCCGCTCGATCCCTGGCGCCGGCCCTACATCTATGTCAGCCCCGGCGAGGTGAACCCCACGTCCTACGACCTGCTGACGCTGGGACGCGACGGACAGCCCGGCGGCGAGGACGAGGACGCCGACGTCACGAGCTGGCAGTAGTCGACGGGCACCCCTGCGTTTTCCGCGATCTCCCAATCCGGTCGCGCATCCACACGCCCGCTCCGGCCGTAGCGATCCGCGGCGCGCGACTCGCGCAATCAGATTCTTTGACACTGTGATGACCCGGCGGCGTTAAGCTGGCGGCATCACTCACGGGCTCGTCCGCGGAAGCCGAGTGGACGAGCCTTGGGCCCCAGAACGCTCTGGGCGGACGGGGAAAAAACACAGCTACGCGAGGGGATGGGAGGCAGGTATGGAAAGAGAATCGAGAATCTCAGCCGTTATCGGCTTTGGGGTCGCCGCGATCGCCGCGGCGGCTTGCTCTGGTGAGGGTAGCACCGAGCCGCCGCTCGAGCTAAACGCGACGGTCACTCAAGTGATCCCCTTCGATACGGCAACGGCAGGAGACGGTGACGCCGAGGTCGATACGCTGCGCGCGACCGGAATGCCGCACGAGTGTCCGTCCGAGGACGGCGCCAGCCTGCCTGAGGGCGGCCAGGCGGGCCCCGGTTGCTCGAACGACGCGCGCATCCAGTAGGCGCGGATAAAATCGCCGGGCTCGCCGAGTAGTTCTTGCACGCCTTCCGCTCGTGTAGCTCCGAAAAGGAAAGCGGGGTGGCCGGCGCGCTTGGCGCGCCACCCCGCTCGATTCGATTCGGGCCTGGCTCCTCAGAAGTTCTTGACGTCGAGCAACGGCTCCGGATGGTTTCCACCCTGGTTGCTCCACGACTGCGCATTGTCAATGAGCGCCTGCTTCACGTCGATGGGTAGCGGTCGCGGATTCCCGCCATTCATCACCATCGCGATGTAGAGGGCGGCCCCGCCAGCGCCATGCGGGGACGCCATCGAGGTGCCGCTCGCCGTGGCCGTGCCGCCGCCGGGCCAGTCGGACAGGATGCCCACGCCCGGGGCGATCAGGTCCACATCAGGGCCGAAGTTGCTGAAGCCAGCCGCCTGGTCCTGATCGTTCATCGCCGCCATGGTGATCACTTCGTCGTAGGCGGCCGGCACGGTGCCAGAAGCGTCGGAGCTGCCGTTCCCCGCGGCGACGACGTACGTCACGCCGGCCTTCACGGAGTTGCAGATGGCCAGGTGCTCGGCGTCACCGGTGATGTAAGGCGAGCACTCGATGGGATCGAGCGGGTGATCCTGGTCGCTGCCGCCACCGCCAAGGCTCATGTTGGCCACATCGATCTGATCGGCGTTGGCGGTGACGTAATCGATGCCCGCCACGATCGCATCGCCGAAGCACAAGCCGAACTGGTTGCAAACCTTAACGGTCCAGATGCGCGCCGTAGGGGCGACGCCAACCACAATACCGTTGTCGTCACGCGCCGCCGCCGTGCCCGAGACGTGCGTCCCGTGGCCATGGAAGTCGTCGGGCGTGGGCTCGAAGGTATCGAAGCTCACAGCGTCCTGAATACACAGGTCGGGGTGATCCAGGTCGCCGCCGGTGTCGAGGATCGCGATATCAACAGTCACCGGTGAGTTTACCCAGATATCGCTGGCCGGCGCGTTGACCCGATCGATGCCCCAGAGGTTGGTCAGGTCGTCATTGCCGGTCGGATCGCTGGCGCCTGGCACGCACTCGAGTCCGGGGCCCGGCGGCGGTGGCTCCTCTCCGCCCTGACAGCCTTTGCCTTGACCCTTGCCCTTGCACGGCTTGTCCTTGCCTTTCTGTACCGCGATCTCGTGCACCCTCACCGGCTCGACCCAGCGAACGGCGGGGTTGAGCTCAAGCGCTTCCAGCGCCGCCGGCGGCAGTGCGGCCGAGAACCCGTTGAGAGCGTGGCGATAAGCGAACAGTGGCTGCACGCTGACAGTCGCGGCGATCTCATCCGGGTCCACCCCCTTCTGGAGCACCACGATATAGCGACCTTCGGCAGCGTCCTCGCTGAAGCTCGGGGATGCGACATCGGGTATCGTCGGCTCCTGCTGGCAGCTCACAACGAGGCTGAGCAGAGCTGCCGCGGTCGCGCCTAACAGCAAGTGTCGTCTCATCTGAGCGTACCGCCTGCGTGAAGGTGGCTAATCGAAGGGGCCGCCTACCGCAGCCCCTTCGTTCGAGTCATTGAGTCGCGCAGCCCAGTACTATAGCGGCTGCACGTCCAACCGCCCGTCAGCGTTGGGCGGGTCGTCCGTCGTCCACGGATCCAGCTCGTCCATGATTGCCTGCTCGACCTCGGCCGGCGTGGCGTTCGGATGATCCTGCAGGTAGATGATCGCCGCGCCCGCCGCGTGCGGCGCCGCCATCGACGTGCCGCTGGCGGTCGCGTAAAAGCTGGGCGGCACCCACGTGGACTTCACGCCCACGCCCGGCGCCGCCACTGTGACCGGCTGGCCGAAGTTGCAGTTGACGTCCGAATCGTTCTGGTTGCTGGAGGTCGTCGTGATCGCGCCGTTCGCCCGGTACACCGTGCCCTCGCCAGTGAACGCGCCATTCTGATCGGAGATCTGATCGTCGCCCACCCGGGCCGGCGACTGGTTCTGCGCGTCGCCCGGGAAGAAGCAGAACCCGAAGACGCCGTTGCCCGCCGAGAGCGAGTATATCACGCCCGAATAGACGGAGCGCCTCACGGCCTGGTCGATCGACGCGCTCGCGCTGCCGCCCAAGCTCATGTTCGCCACCATCGGCTGATCGGGATTGGCGTTCTTGATCCCCGTCACCTCATCGACGCCGTCCAGGATCGCTGAGAGCGGACATCCACCGGTGTCACCACACACCTTGAATGCATGGATCAACGCACCCGGCGCCACGCCGACGACGTTATCGATGGGGTTCACGTCCCCGTGCCCATCGATGGCCGCAACGGTGCCGGCAGTATGCGTACCGTGCCCGTTGTTGTCGTTCGCGTCCTGGGGGACACCCGGGTCGCAGCCGGTAAGGAAGCACTTGCTGCCACTGACGTTGACGTTCAGATCCGGATGGTCAAGATCGACGCCGGAGTCCAGCCCGAAGAACCAGGCCTTCATGCCGCACTGCGCTTGGTCGTTGCCGCGGACGCCTTGCCACTTCGCGTTCAGGTTCGCCTTGACTTTGACGATACCCCAGAGACCAGGGTCGCTCAGGTCGTCGTGTATACCGTTGTCGGGGCACGAAGTAGGCGGCGCCGGATCGGTTGTGGCGCTAGCCACATTCGAGAAGTCGGAGAAACCGAGGTCCTTCTCTGCGACGACACGGTACCAGTAAGTGGTGTTAGGGCTACCCGTGTCGGTGTAGCTCGTTGTGTTGGGCCCGAGGTTCGCAAGAGTGGTGAACGGGCCAGCATCTCCGTCCGTGGATCGCTGCACCTCGTAGCCGTCCTCAACGTTCGAGTTGTCCACCCAAACGAGGTCAATCGCTTGGTAGGGGGGGGTTCCTGGTGTAGCCATCAGGCCTGTCGGGCCCGCCGGTGGCGTTGTGCAATCGACGTTCGACGGCCCTGAATCACCGAGGCTGCTGCTAGTGGCGAAAACTCGATAGCAGACCTCTGCCTCGGCGGTGCGACCGCCGTCCGTGAAAGATGTCTCGTTGGGTCCAGTCGTCCCGGCCGTGGTCCAAGTCGCGCCCCCATCGGTGGACCGCTCAACCCGGAACCCGTCCTCGGTGTTCGAGTTGTCTGTCCAAGTTACGCCGACCGTGGTGCTGTTCTCCGGGCTCGCGGTCACGTTGGACGGCGCTGCCGGCGGCTGCGGCGTTGTGGACTGCGTGGTCGCACAGTCGACATTTGAGAAAGGGGATCTGCCCTTTCCGAACGCCCGCACCTGGTAGCAGTACTCTGTTTCGGCGTTCAGTCCCGTGTCGCTGTAATTTACGACGTTGGCTCCGAGCCGGGCGATCCTTGAAAAGCGGCCATCCGGCCCAGTGGTCGACCGATAAACCGCGAATCCCTTCTCGTCGTTCGAGTTGTCGTTCCACT
>CAYGCC010000277.1:0-4206 GCA_964348165.1 uncultured Gemmatimonadota bacterium
TGCAAGGAGGCGCGTGGAGCGAAGCGTGGACGCTCCCCCGACACGCCGCTCGCGCGCAGCCCCAACAGAAGCCGGATCTCTTTCAGTACCTGTCTTTGATGCTCGACGAAGGCCGCGAACACCGCCGGCTGGGTCCGCAATTCGAAGGCGGCGCCCGCGGTCTCAGGGGCGCCATCCCCTCCCATCGGTCGAACGGTGTACGCCAGCCGCTCATTCTCGAGGCCGAGGCCGAGAACGGAGCGTGTGGTCTCGCTATCGACTCTGAGCCGCAGCCGCGAACCGAGATTTCGTCGCCGATTCGACGCCGTGAAGGGGCTGCCGAGGGCCCGCCACTCGGCGGCGACGATCAGGTCGGCATACCAGAGTTGCGCGTCGAGCAGCGCCAGATCGGCAATCGGCTTCTCCCAGCCGATCCCGTATGAGCTGCTTTGCCAGGAGAACCGATTCGAGACGGCGACGGCGCCCGCGCCTGCCGTGGTATCATCCGCCTCGACCGTCACGCCGCCTTCGCTGCTCGTCGTGAGATTAACCGCTCCCAGCCGGCTGGCGCTCTGGAAGCCCAATATCCGCAAAAGGCCGCCGGCGAGCGGTCGCTCCAGCTTGGCGAGCCCGTTGCTGAACGAGCCGCGCACGTACGAGTCCTCGCTGGACGGCGCGAGAAAACCGGGTTGCCCCCAGCTGCCGCTGAGCAGGAAGCTGACGCCGAAGCCCGCAGGCCCATCGGCGGTGAGACTGGCGCCGGTGGGCATCAGCGCGCCGCGGAAACCGACGCGCTCCTCCCCCGGCTTCCGAGTCCGTATTTCCACCAGGCCGCCGAGCGCGTCACCCAGCGCCGCCGGCGGCACTCCTGCGTGCAGGTCGATCCGGCTGATCGCGTCCGCGCCGACCGCGCTGAATTTGCTCGTCGCGTGATACGGGCTGAAGATCGGGATTCCGTCCAGGCTGAAGAGATTCTGATCCGCCGCCCCACCGCGAACCTGCAAGCCGTTCGGCGATTCGGGAGCCACCCGCACGCCGCCGCCGGCAAGCGCCTCGAAGAAATCGGGTTCCGGCAGCCCGGGGTGTGCGCGAACGTCGTCGTAACTGACCGTCTTCAACCCGACCCGCTGGATACCGGCGTCGAGATCTCCGGCGGCGCTGGTCGAACGGTTGAGATCGACCGTGGCCTCCACCGGCCGCAGTGGAATCGGCTCCGGGAGCAGGGCCACGTCGATTCTGATGGCGCCCTCGGCGGGAACGAAAACGTGGAGCGTGACCGGTTTGTATCCGAGGCCAGCGACACGGAGGTGGCGTGGCCCCGCGGGAGCGTCCCTCAGGATGTAAGCACCGTACTGATCGGTGAGAGACCGCATCGCGCCGTCCACCAGCTCCACGGTCGCGCCCTCGACGGGAGCGCCGGTCTCGCTGTCGCGAACGGTGCCGTGCAGCGAAGCCGTCGGCCCTTGGGCCAAGGCTAGCACGATACAGAGCACGTCTGCGGTCATCGTCGGCAAGATTGGCAGCGGTGCGGCGGGCCTCGAAATTCCAAGCTAAGGCTCGGGCCGGCGAGAGAGCAAGAAGATTCGTGCAAGCGGCGATGGCGTCGTGGGGCCTGGCTCCGTCGCCTCACCCGCAGCGCCTAGCTCCGAAGCGCCTCCGGCAGCGGTCTTTCTGGAGTCGGCAGTTCGTTGGTAACCGCGGCGATCCACCACCGACCATCCTTCTTGATGAGCGAGAAGCTATCCACGCCTTGCCGCGGCGGCCGTGGCGAGCCGGTGATATGCGATTCGTAGAGAACGAGCACATGCGCCATGTCCCCGAACACCATCGACTTCATGCGTACGACCTTCTCGGTGAAGCCGTTGGCGCCCGCCGGAGTGTTCTCCACGAAGTTGATGAAGTCGTCGATAAATCCCTCCACCGAGAAGATCGTCGTCGCCTCCCGGCTCGTGCGTAACACGACGACAGCTTCGGGGATGAACAGCGACCGGACCTTGTCCCAGTCGGGCACGCTCCCGCCCTCGAACGAAACCATGTCATAGATCGCAGCGACCAATCCCTCCGGG
Organism: uncultured Gemmatimonadota bacterium; assembly: GCA_964348165.1. Lineage (GTDB taxonomy): Bacteria > Gemmatimonadota > Gemmatimonadetes > Palauibacterales > KS3-K002 > CAYGAJ01. The sequence continues at coordinate 2,046 of CAYGCC010000277.1, forward strand.
GTCACCAGCGGATCACTCTCCGACCGAGCCTGCGCGTGCAGAAAGGATGCCGCGGAGACGGCCGTCAGAACGAGCGTCGTGCACACGGCCTTCCATCGCTTCATGACGGGGAGCCACATGGTATCACCTCTCGGTTTGTGATGACGGGTCGAGACGGGGGTGGGGCACACGAGGCGATGGGCGGTCTCCGTCTTCAGGAATCTGTGATGCCAGCTGTGCGGGCCGCTAGGCCCCATTGAGAGTCGAGCCAAGCGACGGCGAGTGAAGGGTGGCGAAGGCACGAGATTGGTAGAGTACCGCGGCGCCACAGCGGTGCGCAACAGAGACCGCAAGCACGACAGTTGGCCAAAGCGGAACGGAGCTGAGCTGAACTTCAGAGCGCCGCGCTCTGACGAACTACGGCTCCATTGGCCGTATGCGGGCCCTTCGGCTCCCGCGGCAGTTATGCGCGTCGGGCAGTCCTGCTGGTGCTCCTGGTCGAGATCACCTGCCTTTTCTGCGCGCTGATCTCCCACCGGCCGCTGGGATTCCGGCACGACTAGGGGCGGCGCGAGGGGCTTCAACCGCCAGGAATCAGGCGATATCCCTGCTCCTCGAAGTCCCGGTCGAGGGCGAGCGCTTCCTGTATACCCTCCGCATCCATCACCACAAGACTGGCGCAGTCCACGAGGCTCAAGCGGCGGCGGTCGGTCTTGAACAGCCGTTCAACCGCACGCCGGTGGAGATCCTCGCCAACCCAGTGGACCCGGAGCACAGGAACGACCCTCGTGTCGAGGTCGCGAACGGCAGCGAGCCCGAATCGGTGTTGAAGCAGAGCCGCGGTCTCAACCAGTACGTAATTGGTTGTCGCCAACATGCGACCCGTCTCGACCAGGCGGCTAAGAGTCTCGGCGACCTCGGAGTAACCCTCCTCGCTGCGGACGAGAAGCACTTAGAGCGCCGAGGTGTCGACGAAGACACTCAACGCTTGTACGCCTCGGTCAGATACTCGTCGTGATCCTTCCCCACGCGCGAGGCCCCCTCTGGGTCGGCGTACTTGCCCACGACGGCAAGCGCCTCGCGGGCGAGGTCTTCGCGTCCGAGCTCCACTCTTTCCCGTGCCAGCCTGTCCGCAACGCAGCGACGGACGGCCTCTGAGAGTGAGATCCCGAGGCGCTGAGCCCAGCGCTTGAGTTGGCGGTACTGTTCCTCGGTCAGCTGTATCTGAGTCCGCACCATGATGTGATTATTACATTAAGCCCGCTTTTGACCAGGTCGGTCCAGCCAGCCTTTGAATCCGCGGCGCGAAGGCGGCCTACGTAGAAATCGAGCGACGAGCGCGATGCGACGCTCCTCAATTCCGCACCAGTTCTGCAACTTTCGCCAGCATCTGATCGAGGGCCTGACGATTCAAGAACCTCCCACCGAAAACTACGCCGTGGATCCGCCGGGTGTTCTCGACATCCTGCAATGGATTGGCGTCCAGGATCACCAGATCGGCAATCTTGCCGACGTCCACCGTCCCCAATGAGTCACGTGCGCCCGATGACGTGGCACGCGCCGCCCTTGATTTCATGACCAGTGATAAGCCGAAGCGCCGTTACATGGTCGTGCCGAATCAGTTCGAGGCGGCGATCGCCATCCGGCAGGCCATACAGGAATTGGTACAGCTAAACGAAGGTCACGCGTTCTCGTACGATCGCGATGGATTGGTACAGATCCTCGACGAAGTCTTGTCTGGAAAACGATAGACCGGGTCTCTACCCGTACGTTGGTTCCTCGATGTCCCTGACCGGGATGCACCGGAGGTGAGGCCACCGATTCAGCGTCCGCCGCGCTAGCGTGCGCGGCGGCTCGCGTCACACCGTATAACGACCCTCCTCGATGATGCGCGCGGCGATCGCGTCGTGGAGCTTGGCCCGGTTGACCGGAACGTGCTTGGTGAGCCGGCGCAGCCCGGCCATCATCGTCCGTAGCTCGTCGCCCTCGGCGCTCTGGGCCAGAACGTTCCGGCCCCAGAGGGCGACGCGGTCCATCGCGTCGTGCACGTACAGCGTCAGCATCTCCGCCATGAGCGCGGCGCTCTGCTCGCCGTCGGTGGCCGCCTTCTTGAGCGCCCGCAGCAGACCGCTCTCGCACGCGTAGGTGTCCATCACCATGTCGGCGGCGTCCGACAGGATCT
>CAYGCC010000278.1:0-10668 GCA_964348165.1 uncultured Gemmatimonadota bacterium
CGTCCTCGGTTTCCGCGGCATCGAGGTCACCCATCGAGCCGATCACGGAGTGCGAGTACGCGAAGCAGGCAACCGAGTCAAACGGTAGCGTGAGACCCTCGGTGAAGGCCTTGCCGTACGGCTGGTTGTCCACGCGGAACCGCCGCTCGTTCTTCACGACGTCACGCTGGCCGTCCACCTTCTCGGGCGACATGGCGTCCAGCAGGAATCCCATCCGGTCGGACTCGAGGAAGAGCGCCAGCTCGAGTGCGTTGCTGGGCACGTCCTCCCAGTAGTTCGTGCGGTCGGAGTTGGTGGAGCCGTTGTTGTTCCCACCCGCCGCCTCCAACCACTCATCGAACGCTCCCTCGGGGACGTGCGCCGAGCCCTCGAACATGATGTGCTCGAAGAGGTGGGCGAAGCCGGTGCGTCCGGGCTTCTCACGCCCCGAGCCCACATGGTACCAGACGTTCACGCTGATGGTCGGGGTGGTGCGGTCCTGATGCACGATGACGTTGAGCCCGTTGGGCAGAACGAAGCGCTCGTAGGCAACGCTGATCCGTGGCTCGTCCTGAGCGGCGGCCGATGCCGCGGCGCCGCAGAGGATGATGAATGGTAGAAGGCGACGCATCCTGTTTCTCCGCTTTCTGTTTGCTCAGGCTGTAAAGTCGCTCCGGCGCCCCACCGGGATTAGACCGGTCGAGACGGCGGAGCGTTGCCAAGGGGCGCGCCGGGGCCGCGCTGTCCGGCGAAGCCCCGGCAGCCGCACGCTAGAACGTGGTCTCGCGTGTCACCTCGACCCCCAGGTTCTTGACCAAGAACGCCCAACGGTCGGCCTCCTCCTCGATGATCTTGCTGGTCGGCTTCCCCGCCCCGTGACCTGCCTTGGTCTGGATGCGGATCAGCACCGGCGCCGGACCCATCTGCATCTCCTGCAGCCGGGCCGCGAACTTGAACGAGTGGCCGGGGACGACGCGGTCATCGTGGTCCGCCGTGGTGACCAGGGTAGGCGGATAGAAGTCGGGATGAAGGTTGTGGTACGGTGAATACGCGAACAGGCGCCGGAACATCTTCGGGTCATCCGATGAACCGTAGTCAGACACCCAGGCCCAGCCGATCGTGAACTTGTGGAAACGCAACATGTCCATCACGCCCACGGCGGGCAGCGCGGCACCGAACAGCTCCGGTCGCTGCGTCATCGCCGCACCGACCAGCAGGCCGCCGTTGGACGCGCCGGCGATCGCCAGTTTGCTGGGCGACGTATACCCTTCGTCGATCAGGTATTCGGCCGCGGCGATGAAGTCGTCGAACACGTTCTGCTTGTTCTCCAGCATCCCCTGCTGATGCCACTCCTCGCCGTACTCGCCTCCGCCCCGCAAGTTCGCCTGGGCGTAGACGCCGCCCAGTTCCAGCCAGACCAGGCGGCTGATGTTGAAGCCCGGCGTCATGCTGATGTTGAAGCCGCCGTAGCCGTAGAGGTAGGTCGGATTCGAGCCGTCGAGTTGAATCCCCTTCTTATGAGTGATGAACATGGGGATCCGCGAGCCGTCCCTCGATCGATAGAAAACCTGGCGGGTCTCGTAGCCGCTGGGGTCGAACTGGACAACCGGCGCCTTGAACAGCGACGATTTCCCGGTCTTGAAATCGTAGTGGAAGATCGTCGTCGGATAGAGGAACGACGTGAACGCGTAGAACATCTCCGTGTCTTCACGCTCCCCGCTGAACCCGCCCACAGATCCGATCGTCGGGAATTCGATCTCCTTGACCAGCTTTCCATCCATCGAGTGGATGAACGCCCGCGACTGGGCGTCGTGGAGGTAGCGGGCGACGAACTGATCGTTGATGATGCTGACGCTCTCGAGCACGTCGGTCTTCTCGGGGATGATCGTGCGCCAGTTCGTGCGCGCCGGCCGCTTCGTGTCGATGGCAATCAGTCGATAGCGCGGCGCGTCGAGGTTCGTCAGGAAGTAGAACAGCGGCCCGTCGTTGCCGACGAACGAATAGCTGGCGTCGAAATCATCGAGCAACCGAACCACCTCGCCGTCGAGCCGCGGCGCTTTCGGGTCACCCAGGTCGAGATAGTAGACCCGGTTGCGCTCGTCGGTGCCGTGCCACACGCCCATGATCCCGTAGCGGCCGTCGTCGGTGACGGTGAGCCCGAAGCCCCATTCCGGCTGGTCCGGCCGCTCGTAGACGAGCCGGTCTTCCGCCTGCGATGTGCCGATGCGATGGTAATAGACCTTCTGATTGCGGTTCGCCGCCTCGTAAGCCTGCCCCTCTTCGGGCTCCGGGTAACGGCTGTAGAAGAAGCCCGCCCCGTCGTGCGTCCACGAGGCGCCCGAGAACTTGATCCACCTGAGGTGGTCGCTCAGATCGCGGCCCGTCTCCACATCGCGGACGAACAACTCCCGCCAGTCCGAGCCGCTGGCCGACGCCCCGTAGACCATCCGCTTGCCGTCCTCCGAAAAGGCGAACGTGCTGACCGCAACCGTCCCGTCGTCGGACAACTTGTTCGGATCCAGCACTACCTCGGGCTGTGCGTTCAGGCTGGCTTGCTTATAGAGCACCGACTGGTTCTGCAAACCGTCGTTCTTGAAGAAGAAGTAGCGACCCCCCTCCTTGAACGGGGTGCTGTAGCGTTCGTAGTTCCACAGCTGGGTCAACCGCTCGCGCAGCTGCTCGCGCTCCGGGATGGCTTCCAGGTAAGCGAAGGTGACTTTGTTCTGGGCTTCCACCCAGGCCTTCGTCTCGTCCGAATCGACATCTTCCAGCCAGCGATACGGGTCCGCGACCTCGGCCCCGTGGTAGTCGTCTACCAGATCGACCTTCTTGGTCTGCGGGTACTCGACCTGGGCCACCAGCGGTGCAGGCACGCAGGCCAGCAGCGCGGCGAGGGCCCAGAACTCCCGCCGCGGTAGCCAATAGAGCTTCATGTCCACGTCTCCCAGTTCGTTTTGTCGGTCGTGACGGTTGGGGAACACCAGGCCGCAACTGCGGCGCTCATCAGTAAATCGTCTATGACATCTTCAGGTTCCGCCATCATTCCTCGATCGCCGATCTCTCGAACATCTCAATCCATAGGCCGTGGGTCAACTCGGGAGCGATCAGAACGCTGGAACCGTACTGCCCCTCATACGTCGTCAACCTCAAGCCCGTCCCCGCCGCCAGTGCGTCACGGGTGGCCGTCAGCTCGCCCACCTCAAGGCTCACACCCATAACGCCCTCGCCCCTTTGCCGAAGGAATGCCGCGACCTTCCCGTCCCCCCGCGCCGGAGCGAGCAGCAACAGTTCGCCGCGCCCGGCCGGGATCGCCCGTCCTTTGGCGCCCAGGTAGGGCAGTTCCAGCTCGTCACCCGGCGCGAAGCCGATCGCCTCGTAGGAAGCCGTCGCGGCCGCCAGGTCGGCGACCGCCATCCAGACCGCACGCATCCCCTGGGCCCCATTGGCGTGATCAGTGAGGGTGAGTGGGCTCAACTCCGGGTGGCTGCGGGTCAGCTCCGCCCGCGCTTCCCGGTTGTATTCAATGAAAAAAATCGCGTTTGCAGGGACGACGGGCTGGCGAAAGGTCACGTGCCGCCACATCTCCACCGTATCACTGCCGACGGCGTCCATCGGGGCGTAAGCACTCACCGGCCCCGCCACATCCAGACCGCGTGCCCTGAGAAGATCCGAGGTGCGTTGTGCGGACTGAACGTCGAGGCCGGCAAAGATGCCGCCCTCATACCGCTCCAGGATCGCCACGAGCTCGGGCGCTTGCTCGCGGTTGTAATACGTCAGCAGCTCCAGATAGGTGGTGTCGGCGAACCAGATGGTGAGGTTCTGAAGTCCGGTGGGGAGCCGCGACGGATGCGTGGCGCGAAAGCCCAGGCTGTCCGTGTAAGCCGCCCGCGCCGCGGGCAGATCACGCACCGCCACCCCAACATGGTCGATGCCGCGGCCGCCAGCGAGAATGGAACGGGAGTCACGCCCTCGGCGGTCGGCCGCCTTTTCCTCACAGCCCGCGAGGATCACCAACCCGACAAGCAGAGCCGCTGCTACGCGCATCCGCCCCTCGACCGCTGCGGCCGCACCCGGCGCTTCAAACGATACGCCCTCAAGGCACGGGCGCCGGCGTAACCTTCGCCACCCACAGGCCCGTGTTGATGTCGCTGGCAAAGATGAAGCCCTTATGAGGAATCGCGCTCCAGGCCAGCGCCATGTTCGGGCGGAAGCCTTCGAGCGATCCGGTGTAGAGGGCCCCGATCACCCGGCCCTGGGCCCGCAGATCGCCGCGCAGCTCGCCGCTGATATCCAGCAAGCGGATTCCGCCGTTGTAGCCACCTATATATAGGAGATCGTCCGCGGCGTAGATGTTATGAACGCCGAACTCGATGGGGTCGTATTCCGCGACTTTGACCGGCTTCTTGAGGTCGCTGACGTCGATCACGTGCAGCAGGCCGCGGGTCGGGAAGTGCTCGCGGCTGAACAGGTCGACGGTGCCGGAGTACGACTCGTGATCTATGAACACGTAGTAGCCATACGGGAACACCGCGTGAGTCCCGGCGAGGTAGTCGCGAGGGTAGAGCTGGGCGTGGTTGTACACGAAACGGCTGACGAGCTTCGGCTCGGTCACCGACCCGCCTTTGATGCCGTTCCCCACATCCAGTATGACGAGGCCGTCGCGCCAGTAGGCCAGATAGGCGAGTCCGTCGGCGACATAGACATCGTGCAAATAGAGCTGCGGTGTCACGTTAAAAAAGTCGACCTGACACTCAAGGTTTCTCCCGCCACCACCGAGGCGTGGCTCGGCGACACCTCGACGCGCGCGACACCTTCGACCCCCTGGGCGCGGACGACGCCGGGGAGGGCGAGCGCGACGGCGAACGCTAGGGCGAGGGCGAGGGCGAAAAAACTCATCAAAGAGCGCATATTTACCTCCGATCGGGGCTGGTCCGGCCGCTCAATCTTCCCGATCGGAGTGGCACGCGCAACGGTTGGCGCGGAACCCGCGAGCGGCTCGGCCACCCGAGCCAGCCGGCGGCCCCTCACGAAGCCCGCAATCCGCTGGTGGGCCCTTCGCGGTCAGCCCTCCATGCGGCGCGCGAGGAGACGCCGCCGGACCCAGACGCCCAGGCCAACGACCGCCGCCAGGGGAAGGATGTAACCCAGGGCCGCGATCACCACGAGAACCAAGTCGAGAAAGTTCTCGCCGGCCTGTACGAAAGCGCGCCCGAACCGCCGTACGATCCCGTCGTCTCGGCGGGCCGTCAGCGGTAAGGGCTCGTGCATCTCGACCCACAGGTACGACCAGGCCACTTCGTTCTCCAGCACCCGCAGGCGCCCCTCACGCCGCTCGATCTCCTCGCGCACGCGGGCCAGCTCGCGCTCGGCGGCCAGAATCTCTTCGAGCTTCCCCGTCCGCTCCGCCAGCAGGCGAAGCAAGCGTTCCTCGAGCCTGCGCAGATTGCGGAGCCTCACGTCCAGGTCCTCAACCTCTTCCGTCACCTCGCGCTCGGAGAGGCTGACGCGCTCGACTTTCCCTAAGGCCCGTGTTCGCTCGACCGCCGCGTCGAGCGCCGTCTCCGGAACGCGGAGCGTCACGTTGGTGCGTCGTGTCTCGCGCGGGCCGCCGACCTGCTCCAGCTGCTCGACCCGCGCCTGCAGATCGGCGGCGAGATCGCGGATCCGAGCCACCGCCGTATCCACGTTCTCGACCTCGAGAGCGACGGTGGCGCGCCGCACCAACAGGCGCTCGCGCGCCTCCTGAACCTCGAACGCCACGGGCGCTTCGGTCGGGAGCGCCCGTGGCAGCGCCACCCCGTCGGGAACCTCCGCGGGCGCGCGGCCCATGTTCGCCGCATCCTCGCACGCCAGCGCCGGCAGCCCCAAGGTCGCCAGCAGACCAACGGCGCGGATCAGCTTCCTCTTGCTCATTATTGGACTCCTGATTTCAGGTCTCTTCCCGTTCAATAAGACGTTCGTGAACGTCGGCTGTTGCACATGAGAAAACCGCGCCCCGCCTGGGCGATCGCGCCCGCGAGCGACAGGCGACGGCTCGCCGTACGCTTACCGCTCAACCCGTCGCGCCGCATGGACGGTAATCTTCACCCGCGCCTCATCCTCATCGACATCGTTCGCGCCTCGATCGATACCGACCCCCCAGCGAGTCCTCTGCAGGCGCTCGAGCTCCGTCGCTGGGCCCTGGCGCGCTTCTCCTGCCCTGGGGCGACAGCCGAACTCGAGGCTGCGGAAACGCTCGGTGCCGTTACCCTCTCCACCTGGTCTCTGTTTCAGGCGACGGAGCGCTGTGCGTTGTCCCTAGCCGACAGCCCCGATCGCCCGATCCAGGCTCTACCGGAAGAGATACAAAGACGGGTCCGATCGGCGGCCACGGCAGAGCTGAAACGGATCCTCGCCGGCCTGCCCGGTCTGGCACGCCTCAACCCCCTCGAGCACGCCTGGAGCATACTCGTCCACATCACGGTGGATCACACCTATCGACGGGGCCGGATCAGAGATTCGCTGCTGCTAGCGACGCTCTCTTCTTGCCCTTCGAACAATCGCGCCGATCTCGAGCGCCGCGACGCGAGCTACGCCGCGCCGATCAGCAACGAGATGACTGCGGCAGCGAGTGCCGCGGACGGGGCTCGGCTGATGACTCCGGAGGGATATCCAAGAGCTCCCCTTCAACGAAGCGTCTCGACCCTGCAGCTTAGCCCGGCATCTCCAAGTAGGAGGCCGGATACGAAACGGTGCAGACGACGGCCTTTACGGTCACCGTCAGGATCGCGCTTCCAGAACGTTGCCCCGCCGCGATCCTCGGCGGGGACTTAGTTCTGCAAGCGTTCGAAATCAGCCCTATCCCCAAGGAGCACGAGAGTGTTGGGATGCATCTCACGCCACTCAGCCAGCATCATCGGCTTCGGCTCCTGGATGAAGGGAATGGTTTCGCCTTTACGAGGGCCCGCGATCGCCGTCCACTTTTCGTCGTCTAGCGGGTACCAGAGGCTGTTCGTGCCGCGATCGTACAGCACGAAGGTGTTCCGGTAGACGTACCCGCTGGTGCCGAACTCATCGATCTCGCCGTCGAATTCGCGTCCGTAGACCACGGACCGTTGCGCGAGGGGTCACCAGCCGACCGACAACGGCTTACCGGCGATCTGATCGTTCACTACCTCGTGTCGGTCGAGCAGCGCCAGAGGGTACGCCCGCGCCACCCCGCCCTCCACATAGCCCACGACCATGATCTCGTCGTTTGTCGTCGCCACCTCGTCTTTTCGGTAGCGGCTCGGCGGGATCTCCAGCAAGCGCGGGTCGTCAGGTTGCACGAAGAGCGGATCGTCGATCGAGCGGATTCGGTCCTTGCCGATACCGTACTGCAAGTCGGCCGCTCGTATGGGCGCGCCCGTGAAATCGAACCACTCTGACTCCGCGGCTCGCGGGTCCTCGGGGTTTCCGTCGGCGAAGACGTAGGTCTTGCCCTCCTCCACCTTGATCTTGGGGTTCCCCTCTCCGAGCAGCTGCCGGTAAACCTCTTCACCGCCCTCGCGGTCGGATGAGCAGGCAGCGAGAAAAGCGGTGGCGAGCAGAATCACCGGACCATGAGACATTCGCATACCTGGCTCTCCTTCACGGTGGTCACTTCACATGCCCTTCACTGACCAGCGTCTCCCCGAGATCGCTCCAAGCACTCCCTGTCCAATACCGCACGTCAGCAACGAAGCGCCCAAACGTCTCCTGGTCCTTGAATGACCGCACGAGCACCGGTCTATCGAGAATCAGCTCCTCGACGCGGGCTTTCGCCTCCAGTCCGCGCTGTCGTTCTTCCCCGCGGATCTCCGGCGTGTCCACGTCATGCAGGCGCAGGGTCTCGTAAGCGAAGTTGTGGAAACCGAGATCGATCAGCATATCGAATGTGTCCCCATCCACGACGTAGCGGCAGTGGCCCCGGCAGAAACCCTGAGCTCGGGCTTCGTCGAAAGTCAGCGGGTGCTCGGAGAACTCGATCGGTTTTCGGGCCATCGGATCCTCTGCGCGCTGCTGAAAGTGGCGACCGAAAAGCTAAGAGGGAACCGGCAGGAATATGGAGCCCGGCCTCGATGCTGGGCAACCGAGCTCTCTCTCCAGGGCCGAATGGAAGGTCTATCCGCCACCTACGACTCAGAGCAGAGCCAGGGTCGCCGCCTCCTCACCTACCACCCTCCAGACCCCTCGGCAATAGGTACCGCCCTGACAAGGCGGCGCCCCGTCGCGTCACTACGCAGCCGTCTGGCACAGCAAGACGGGAATTGTTGGAACAGGTTTGGACCGTGACGGGGGCCGTGCACCGAAACAGCAACCCGGCGGTTATGGTACTTAGGGGTAGCTATTCAGCAGGGCTCGACTGTACGGATCTGGCATAGTCTATTCCAGGTCGTGATGCCGACAGACGACAGAACCCCTTAGGAGACGGCGGATTTGGGAATCGGCGTAGGCGCGCGGCGATCACAAGGCGGCGTTGCCCCGCCGGCCTACCGCTCTCATCTTGAGATTCGGGTGCATGACAACGTGGTTAGGGCTTACTGAATCGGATACTGGCCGTGTCGTATCTGAAGCGGCTTATCATAGAGATCCACCGGCGCTCGATCTGGCAGGTCCTGGCGGTCTATGTCCTGGGCGCCGCGGCCGGCTACCAGGTGATCCAGAGCCTCACCGAGGGCCTCGGCTTGCCGCACTGGTTTCCCGCCCTCGCCGTCGTCCTCTTCATCGTGCTCCTCCCAGTCGTCCTCGCCGCCGCGGTGGTCCGGGAGCAGGCTCAACCGGCAAAGGGACGGCCCAGGGAAGAGGCGCCACGCCGCGAGACGGAGCGCGGGCTCGAGCCGGACCGGCTCGAGCCGACGATCCAGCGCCACATCCTCACCTGGCGGCGCGCTCTGACAGGTCTGATTGGCGTCTTCGCGCTCTGGGGGGTCTTCGCCGCCGGCTGGCTCGTTTTCGGCGGCAGCGTGCTGGCTCCCTTAGGCGACACCCAGCTCGCCACTTTGCGCAACAAGATCGTCGTCCTCCCGTTCGAGAACCTCGGCTCGGCGGAGGAAGAATACTTCGCGGACGGGGTCACCGAAGAGATCACCTCCCGGCTGGCGGAGATCCCCGAACTGGGCGTCATCTCCCGAACCAGCGCGCTCCAGTACAAACACACCGAGAAGACGATCGCCGATATCGGTCGGGAGCTGGCCGTCGATTACGTGCTGGAAGGCACGGTTCGCTGGGACCGGCCGGAGGCGAGCCCGAGCCGCGTACGAGTGACGCCGCAGCTCATCCGCGTTTCGGACGACATCAGCATCTGGACGGAAAGCTACGATGAGGTTCTGTCCGACATCTTCGCTTTGCAATCCGACATCGCGGAAAGCGTGGCCCGCGCTCTGGACATCCAGCTGCTCGAGCCACAACGCCGGGCCCTCGCAGCCAGGCCGACCGAAAGCCTGGAGGCCTACGATCTGTATTTGCGCGGCAACCATTGCTACAACCGACGGTTCGTCGAGGAAGAGGCCCGCGCGGCAGTGAGTTGGTACGAGAGCGCCGTGGAGCTCGATGCGGGGTTTGCGCAGGCATGGGCGGCCTTGGCCCGCGCACGCGTCTGGCTGCACCACCAGTTCGGCCGCACGAGAGAGCTGCCCAAGGCCCTCGCGGCTGTCGAGGAGGCTCTGAAGATCGCCCCCGACCTGGCCGATGCGCACATGGCCATGGGCGACTACCACTACTACGGTAGACGCGACTACGAGCAGGCGCTGGAACATTACTTGACGGTGCAGCGGCGGCAGCCGGGCAACTCCGGCGCTATTGGACTCATCGCCTGGATTCAACGGCGGCAAGCGCTGTGGGAGCGGTCGCTGGCCAACGCCGAACGCGCGCTGGAGCTCGATCCACGTAACACCGTGAACCTCATCGGGCAGGCGCAGAACCACTTCTATTTACGACGCTACCCCGAGGCGGAGCGCTACTTCCTTCGCGCTATCGCTCTGGATCCCGATGTTCCCTACTACTACCGCTGGACGATCTGGTACTACCTGGCTTGGGACGGGAGCACCGAGCGAGCCGCGAATCTAATGCAGGAGGCGTCCCGAAGATTCCCTGCCTGGAACCTGTTCGTGGGTGGCGAGGCCTCGTGGGTGATCCTGAACGTGTTCGGGAAAGATTACGCGTCCACTCTTGATGAGATCGGCCCGGACGATCCCGGCGTCGACAGCGCCTACTACTACGTTGCCAAAGCGCAGATCCATGCCCGCCTCGCCGAGCCGGGGCTGGCGCGGGAGTACTACGACTCGGCGCGAGCCGTTCTCCAGGGCTCAGTCGAAAGGAGCCCGGGCCAGTTCGCCCCCCACAGCACTCTGGCCATCGCCTACGCGGGGCTGGGCCGAAGGGAGGAAGCGCTTCGCGAGGCGGAGCGTGGCGTCGATCTGCTCCCCCTCTCACTCGACGCCATGACCGGCGCCGATCGGTTGCGCGACCGCGCACGCGCGCGGGTGATGGTGGGGGACTACGAGGCCGCCATCGAGGACCTGCACAACCTACTGGCTATCCCCTCGCCGATATCGGCGAACCTGCTGCGGGTCGATCCCTTCTGGGACCCGCTGCGTAACAACCCGCGTTTCCAAACGCTGACTGAGGATCGTCGTTAGGAGGTTTCGATGAGCGACGGCGCATCGGCCCGGCGGCTCAGTGCGCTGTGGC
>CAYGCC010000279.1:0-6576 GCA_964348165.1 uncultured Gemmatimonadota bacterium
TTACTTCTGGACGTACAGCGTCGACACCGGCGTTGGCGGTTGCGCCGTCTACACCCCAACAGCACCTGTGGTTAAGACCCGGCTACGCCCGCCTCCTCGGCGTCGTGGTTCACGTGCGCCCGGCCAACTGCGCCGCCCGCTCCGAGAATGAGCCACCGCCGATGGATTCCACCTGCTCGCGCGCGTGGTAGGAACTCCGGACGAGAGGGCCCGCCTCGACATGCTTGAACCCGATCTCACGTTCACCGATTCGCTTCAGTGCGGCGAACTCGTCCGGCGTATAGTATCGATCAATGGGTAAGTGTCGCGCCGATGGGCGAAGATACTGGCCCAGCGTGAGGATCTCGATCCCCACCTCTGCCAAGTCTCTCATCGACTCGATCAGCTCATCCCAGCTCTCTCCCATACCGCAGATAACCCCCGACTTCGTCAGCACGCCGCCGTCGTAGCGATGGGCGTGCTCGAGTACTTCCAGCGCCCGATCGTAACGGCCGCCCGGTCGGACGAAGCGATAGAGGCGTGGCACCGTCTCGAGATTGTGGCTGAAGATTTCCGGCCGCGCGTCCATCACGGTCTCGACTGCGCTCAGATCGCCCTTGAAGTCGGGTGTCAGGACTTCGATCGAACAGTCCGGCACCAACTCGCGAGTCCGACGAATCGTCTCCGCGAATACCGCGGCACCACCGTCATCCAAATCGTCACGGTTTACCGACGTGATCACCACATGCTTGAGACCCATCGCCTGCACGGCCTCGGCCACGCGCAGCGGCTCCTCGGCATCGACCCCCTCGGGTAGGCCGGTCGTCACCGCGCAGTAAGCGCACGACCGGGTGCAGATCTCGCCCAGGATCATGAACGTCGCCGTGCCCTGGCCCCAACACTCACCGATGTTCGGGCAGTGCGCCTCCTCGCAGACGGTGTGCAGCGTCTTCGCCCGCATCAGGCGCTTGAGGTTCGTATACGCGCCCGTGCCCGGAGCCCGGGCCTTCAGCCACGACGGCTTGCGGCCATCCGGCCCGGCGTTCGCCGGCACCCGATCCTGCAAAAGCGGCTGCATCTCCTGGCGCTGACGGCGCAGAGCGGCGTACTCCAGGGGAAGCTCGTCGGGCTGTAAGACTCTGAGTGCGCGCATCTAGTTCGTGTCGCCGGTATCCCAAAACTTGTGAGGCGGAGTACGAAGCCGAGGCTCGTAAGCTCCCTCACTTTTCACGGTCCGAACCTTCTAAGCTAATCTCGTGATCCCCGAGTTCACCAGCCCGGACCTTGCGGCCTCGCGGCTCCGCCGTAGATGTTGGGATCGAGGATCAGCGCCAGCCTTTGTACCACTCACCAGGGTGGAGGTTCAGATGCCCGCTGAGATCGGCCAGCCAGCCCCGGATTTCCAGCTGAGCGCCACCACCGGCGACTCGATCTCGCTCCAGGAACGGCGCGGACAAGGACCGACCGTCCTGCTGTTCGTGCCTCTGGCCTTCAGTCCGGTTTGCACCAACGAACTGACGATGATGCGGGATGATTACTCGGAGTACGAGCGGCTCGGCGCCGAGGTCCTGGCGGCGAGCGTCGACAGCCCCTTCACGCTGAAGGTGTGGGCGGAGCAGCTGAAGCTGCCCTTCCCGCTGCTCAGCGACTTCAACAAGGAGGTTTCGCGCGCCTACGGGGCGTTGCACGAAGACCTGTTCGGTTTGAGGGGTGTGGCCAAGCGCTCCGTTTTCGTGTTGGACGAGAACGGAATCGTCCGCTACCGCTGGATCTCAGACGACCCTGGGCAGCTTCCCAAGTTCGACGAGATCAAGGCGGCGGTAAAGGAAGCGGCCGCTACCTGACGACTTCATAAACCGAGTCGACGCGGGCGCGCAGGTCGATCAAGGCGCCCACGGCGTCCTCGGGGACGAAGTCGATCCGCAGATCCACCAGGCGGGCGCGGGTGGCGAATCGCGCCGCCGGACCCACCACCAGGAGCGCGGCCGAGTGCTCGCCGCCCTTTTCACCGCCCGCCTCGTGGCCCGCCCGCAGCGCATCCAGCAGCCGATCGGCCAGGGGGCCGTCCGATCCGGCGAAGCTCTCCTCCATCGCGGCGACGACGTCGTCATTCTTCAGGCGGTGGCCGGCGGCGACGAATAGGTCGCCCGCTATGTGCTGGGCCAGCTTGGGCAGTTTCTTGCCCGTGAAGGCGGCGGCGCCCTCCGGGGAGATAGCCAGCACCTGGCGATTCTCACGGTCGGGGTCTGTGGCCAGGCCCACGGCGATTGCCCGACCCGGAGCCAGCCCATCGCGCAGCGCGATCAGGATCTTCTCGTTCACTTCCAGGTGAGGGCCGCCGAGGACGACGACCCCGCCCGCATCATGATCCAGAAATTCGAGGTTCATTCCGATCAGCGGGGCGTGGCTGGCCGCGGCGACGCCGTACTCTCCGGTCAACGGGTCGCGGGCGAGGATCGAGTAGGAGGCCGTCGCGGTGACGGCCTCGGTGCGGAACCGCGTCTTCACGGCGCCGCCGGTCGCCAGGACCGCGCCAGTGGTGAGGGTGATTACGATCGGCCGCGAGATCGCTCGGAGAATCGGGGTTCGCATGAATCTGGGCCTGGGGTGGTGAGTTCGGGTCGAGCCGCTCTAAGTAGCTGTAGAAGCTAGGGTTAGACATGCGGCCCCGTCAAATGCGTAAGCCTTGCTCTCTAAACCGGCGAATCCTATCTTCGGGCTAATCTGGGTGTTGAGCGACCGGAGAGCGTCTCCGGCAGCGGGTTAAAGGAGGCGGTAATAACGTGACTTACATCATCGCGCAGCCCTGCATCGATGTGAAAGACGCCGCTTGCGTGGACGTCTGTCCGGTCGATTGCATATATGAAGGTCCGGACCAGTACTACATCCACCCGGAGGAATGCATCGACTGTGGAGCCTGTGTGCCCGAATGTCCGGTCGATGCCATCTTCCCGGATGATGAAGTGCCGGAGGAGTGGACGGAATTCATCGCCAAGAATTACGTGCACTTCGAGCTGGAGGCGCCGACGTGACGGTTCCGTCTGGAAGCCCGAACAGAGATCGCGCGCCCGGTTTCACGCCGGGCGCGCCTGTTTTGTACGAGCGCGCTCTCAGGCGCCGCCCAGCAGCGGGCCCGGTTGAGGGTCACGTTGACCGTAGCGGCTTGACCGCGGGGGGACGGAGGCGGGGACCGTGAGCGACAGGGAAGCGCGGCTAAGGGCGCGTCTTGCCGAGGCGCCGGACGACGCCGAGACGCTCGGCGAGCTGGCGGCGCTCGTCGGGGCAGAGCGGCGACGGAAGAAGGAGGCCGTGAAGCTCTGGAAGCGGTACGCCGCCGCCGTCGGACCCGGCCGCCTGGGGGACGCCTTGCTCTCGCTGGCCCGGGCGCAGGTGGAGGCCCGCGAAGAGGGGCAGGCGATTGAAAGCCTCGAGTGCTGCACCGAGGTAGACCCGGACTCGTTCGATGCTTTCGATCTGCTGGGCGAGCTGTTGCGGCGCGACGGCCGCCTGGAGCAGGCGGCCGAGGCGTTGCACCGTGCCGTGGCGCTCGATCCGCGGGCCCTGCGACCGCGACTGGCGCTGGTGACATGTTTGGACGGTCTAGGGCGGTCCGCCGAAGCACAGTCCGCGCTCGCCGAGGCCCAGACGCTCGGCGCCGGAGATCCCGCCATTCACGCTCTCATCCAGGAGTTGATCCGCCGGCGCGGTTGAGACGCGACCCGCCGGATCGACCGCGAGGGTTACGATGCGCGAGCCGAAAACGGTCCAAGAGGCGCGGGAGATTCAGCTGGAGCTTGGAAGCCGCGTCGTCTTCAAACCCCCTGCCCGCTTCGCACCGCGCTGGGTGGCGGGCGCGGATGTGGCCTTCGACAAGGGCCGCAATCTGGCGTTCGCGGCCATCGTCATCATCGATCTGGCGACGATGGAGACCGTGGAAACGGCCACGGCGGCTGTCCCCATCAGCTTCCCCTACGTTCCCGGCTATTTGAGCTTTCGTGAGCTGCCGGCTCTGGCCGACGCCTGGAGTCGCTTGCAGAAGACCCCGGACCTGGCGGTGCTCGACGCCCACGGCTACGCGCACCCGCGGCGGATGGGGTTGGCTAGCCACGCGGGCATCGAATTCGGCCTGCCGACCATCGGCTGCGCCAAATCGATCCTCTGTGGGGTGCACCGTCGGCTGGCCGAACGGCGCGGCTCACGCGCGCCGCTGATCGATCCCCAAAACGGCGAGGAGATCGGTTGGGTGCTGCGCACCCGTACACGCGTCCGCCCGGTCTACATCTCCATCGGGCACCGCATCGACCTACCGAGCGCCGCCGAGTACATACTCCGCCTCACGCCGGGCGGCAGGTACCGATTCCCCGAGACCACTCGTCGCGCCGATCGCCTGGCGGCGGAGGTCAAGCGCGAGCGCTAGCCGCGGGAGCTTGCTGTTCTCGCCCCGCTCGCCGCGCCGCTCCGGCGGCGACGCCTGGTCCGTGTCTCCCCGACACGAGCGCCCGCGTCAGATTCACACACAAGAAGCGAGTCGGCCGGCCGTGACGAGGCCGCAATCGTTGCCGTGACTGGGTTTCCCGAGTGACGCCACCGGGCACGGCCTGTGCCTTCGGGGTCCGCGACCGCGTCGCCGCCTTGGCTGGCGCCGCGGGGTCTTTGGCCGCCAAACGAACCCGGGGCCCCAGTGATGAAAACGCTCAAGACGAACAAGACAGCCATGGATGCCCTCGCCGGCATCTTGGTTCCTAACCGCTTACCTTCGCCGCCGCCGCCGCGGCTCCGGGCGTTCGTCTGGTGTTCCCACACCCCCGACCGCCCGGCTTTGCCGGAGGCGAACCCGACCACTCCGTCGCCGGGCTCGCTGATGGTGGGGCAGATCTGGTTCCGTCCAAACGGCGGACGGCGATAGGAGAGCAGGCCGGTCGAGCAGTTGGGCCGGCATCTAGACACACGGCGCGTGAGGCGGAAGGCCGACTGGGCAGTCACGCCGGTATTACCTGTCCGCTGACACCCCTGAGGCTCATCGGTCCTTCCGCCCCGTCGCCGGCCCTCCGCGATTCGTTCTAGATACCATGAGGCGCTTGACGCCGCCGCTGGCGGGGCCTAGCGTGCCGCCTGTTTGCTGGCCCGCCACGAAACGGCACGCTGCGAGAACGGAGGGAGAGGATGGAGGGGCGAATTCGCGAAGGCTGGGGTACGAAAGCCGGCTTCATCCTCGCGGCCGTCGGCTCAGCTGTCGGGTTGGGAAACATGTGGCGGTTCCCGTACGCGGCGGCGGATCGGGGCGGTGCCGCCTTTGTCGTCCTCTATATCTTCATGGTGTTCGCCGTCGGGGTGCCGGTCATGCTCGCCGAGTTCTCGGTCGGCCGGCGGGCGCGGCTGAGCCCGATCGGGGCGCTGCGCAACGTCGTCGGTCCGAGCTGGGCGCCGTTGGGCCACCTGTATGTGGCGACCGGTTGCCTGATCCTGGCGTATTACTCGGTGATCGCCGGCTGGACGATGCGTTACACGCTCGAGGCCCTGCTCACCGGTTTTGGCGGCACTCCCTCCGAGTACTTCGACCACTCGTCGACGGGTCTGGGCGCCCTCATGTACCACATCGTCTTCATGGGCGTCACCATCTCGATCGTGGTGGGAGGCGTAAAGGGAGGTATCGAACGCGCCTCGCTGGTGCTGATGCCGCTGCTGTTCGTCCTGATCGTCGGGCTGGCGATTTGGGCGGCGTTTCAAACCGGGGCCGGCGAGGGTTATCGCTTCTACCTGCAACCCGATCCAGGAAAGCTGCTATCGGCGGATACGCTGAGCGGCGCCGCCGGCCAGGCATTCTTCAGCCTCAGCCTCGGCATGGGGGCGATGCTCACCTACTCCAGCTATCTGGGCCGTCAGGAAAACCTCCCCGGCTCGGCGGCGACGATATCAGTCTCCGATTTCGCCGTGGCGTTCTTTGCCGGGCTGGTGGTGTTTCCGGTGATCTTCGCGTTCAACCTGCAAGACGAGATCGGCGCCAGCTCGCTCGGCACGCTCTTCATCAGCCTGCCGACGGCGTTCTTGAAGATGGGCGCCGCGGGCCGCCTGGTCGGTCTGATCTTCTTCCTAGCGCTATTCGTCGGGGCGCTGACCTCGGCCATCTCGTTGCTGGAAGTGGTCACCTCGAGCCTGATCGACAACTGGAGCCTCGATCGAGGCCGCGCCGCCCTGGGCGCCGGAATCACGATCTTGCTGATCGGCGTCCCCTGCGCGTACAGCCTCGACATACTCGGCCTCTACGACAAGATCGCCGGCGAGTTCCTGCTCGTCGTCGGTGGCTTCGTCCTCTGCCTGCTCGTGGGCTGGCGAGTCAAGGATCCGTTAAGCGAGGTACGCAGAGGTTTCGCCGCGGAGGGGCTGCTCAAAGGGTGGCTCTGGACGGTTCGATTGGTGGTCCCAGCCATCCTCCTCGTCGTGATCTACCAGGTCGGCAAGGCCGCCCTCGAACTGATCGGAACGACTCTCTTCTGAGCGGCAACCCGGCCCCAGCTTTTCACTCAAGCCGTCACCGCGGCCTCCCGGCGACTTGCGTCTGACCAGGCGGGGCCCCATCTGGAACGGGATTGAGCACCC
>CAYGCC010000280.1:0-3845 GCA_964348165.1 uncultured Gemmatimonadota bacterium
TCGGCGCAGTTCCCGATGTAGGCTTTCCCAATCACCAATCCTCCTGTAGTACGCGTAACCCGCAAAGAGTTCGTCCGCCCCTTCACCCGTAAGCACGACCTTCACGTGCTCCGCCGCCATTCGCGAGACAAAGTGGCAGGGTATCGCGCTGCGAACGAGATCTTGATCGAACGACTCCAGGTGATAGATGATCTCGCTCAGCACCTCGGCCACCTCGTCCGGCCCGAAGACGTACTCGTGGTGTGTCGTTCCCAAGTAGTGGGCGACGGTACGGGCGGCCTCAAGATCGGGGCTACCCTCGGTGCCCACCGAGAACGTGTGGAGGTCGTCGATATGCGGCCTTAGCAGCGCCACGATCACGCTGCTGTCCAGGCCTCCTGACAGAAAGGCGCCGACGGGCACGTCGCTCATGAGACGTTTCTGCACCGCCTCATCCAATGTCTCGCGCAGCAAGTACAGCCGCATCTTCAGAGACATGTCCCGCGGTGCCCTATCAGGCACCTGATAGTACGGCCGAAAACCGGTGCCGGAGTGGAAGCAGGTGCCCGGCGGAAATTCGCGCACCTCCTCGGCCACCCCCACAAGTGCCTTGAGCTCCGAAGCGAACACGAAGTCGCCATCGCGCCGTCCGTAGTAAAGGGGCTTGATCCCAATCGGATCTCGGGCGAGGAACAGGCCCTCTCCATCCGCGATGGCGAACGCGAACATGCCATCCAGGCGGCGAACCACCGTTTGGCCCAGATCCTCATAGAGGTGCAGCGGGACTTCGCTGTCGCTGCGCGTGCGGAACGAGTGCCGGCCGCTGAGCTGCGAGCGCAGCCGCGGATAGTTGTAGATCTCTCCGTTGGTGATGACGGCGCGGTCCCGCGCCTCGTCGTAGATAGGCTGGCCGCCACGCTCCGGATCCATGATCGACAGGCGCCGGTGGCCAAGCGCGCCGGCAGCGTCTAAGTGGAGGCCCTCGGCGTCCGGTCCGCGATGTGCCAGTCGATCCATCATCCGACGTACAAGATCCTCGTCGGGTTTCCCCCATACCCCGGCGATACCGCACATACCGGTCTCCCTATTCCAACAGCTGCTGCCTGCGGAGGAAGCCGCGAGCGACGTCCGTGGGGCTTTCGCCCTCCTCATCTACCTGGAAGTTCAGGCGCCGCATGGTGGCGTCATCGATCAGCTCGCCCAACGGAGCCAGCGCCTCGCGCAATGCCGGGTAGGCTTGCAGAGCCTGAATCCGGACGACGGGTGCCGCGTAGTAGGGCGGAAAGGCCTCACCGTCGTCGGTCAGCAACGCCAGATCATAGGCTTCAATCCGCCCATCGGTGGCGAACGCGCTGATCACTTCTAACTCTCCCTTGGCGACCGCTTGGTACATGATGGCAGGGTCCATGTCGATGACCGTGCCGAAGCTGAAGCCGTAGACGCGGCGGAGGCGCGGATAACCGTCGGGCCTTTCCATGAACTCGCTGGGAAAGCCTGCCCGGAGGCGCGGTGCCCGGGACGCAAGATCCGCGATCTTTTCCCAGCCGAATTCCTCCGCATCTGTAGCCCTCACGGCGAGGGCGTACGTGTTGTTGAAGCCGAAGGGCTGCAACCATTCGGCATCGAAGCGGGCGCGGTACGCTTCACGGACGATCCCCAGGGCGCCGTCCGGATCGGTGACCACGTCTCGGCCCAGAATGGCGGTGAGAGCGGTGCCCGTATACTCCGCGTACAGATCCACTTCGCCCCGGCTCAGGGCGCCGTGCGCGATCATCGTTCCGCCGAGGCCGAACCGGCGGTTCACCGCCAGATCAGTTCGCGCCTCGATGAGCTGTGCCATCATCTCACCCAATATGAACTGTTCGGTGAAGTTCTTCGAGGCGATCCGGACTGTTAGGCTACTCCGAGGCTGCTTAGCATGTGTGGCCGACGCGGCGGACGGTGCGGTGAAATAGGCGACGACTCCCAGCAAAACGAGTAACACGGGGGTGGCCAGGCCAAGCGGCTTGAGCTTCGCCTTGATCGAGCCACGCTCCGAGCGGCGCGTGCGCTTCAAGCCCCACTCAGCAGCCCCTATCGAGTAATCCACCAGGAGAGCCAGTAGAGCAGCTGGAATGGCTCCGAGGAGAATCAGTCGCGTGTTCGAGAGCGCCAAGCCCCGCACAATGAATTGGCCCAGCCCTCCGGCACCGATAAACGCCGCCAGGGTCGCGATCCCCACTCCGATGACCGCAGCCGTGCGTATGCCCGCCAAAATCACAGGGGCGGCCAGGGGCACTTGCACCATGAGGAGCTGCTGGCGCCGGTCCATCCCGATTCCCAGCGCCGCCTCCTGGATCTCGGGCCGGATTCCCTCCATACCCGTCAGCGTGTTTCGCACAATGGGCAAGAGCGCATACAGCGTAAGGGCGATGATCGCCGGCAACGCGCCGATCCGCTGGAGCAGCGCCAGGAGGAAGGCGAGCATCGCCAGGCTCGGGACAGTTTGTAGAATTCCGACGGCGCCCAACAACGGGTTGCGTGACCACCTGACACGCGCCGCAAGAACCCCGAGGGGAACACCCAGCGCGATGGCGAAGCCGGTGGATAGACCCGTGAGTATCAGGTGCTCCCCCGTACGGAGCCAGAGTTCCGGAAGTCTCTCCCCCACCAGATCGATCACGGCGTATCACTCTCGAAGAACGCCCGGAACTGACTGGCTTTGCGTGCCGGTTGCTCGAAAAGCTGGCGCACGAAGTCGCTAGCGGGGTGGCGTAAGACCTCCTCTTTCGTCCCCACTTGCTCAAGGCGTCCGGCGTGCAGGATCGCCACGCGGTCCGCGAGCGTCAGGGCCTCGAAGATATCGTGCGTGACGAAGACAATCGTCTTGCCCAACCGCTCCTTGAGGTTGAGCACTTCCCGCTCGAGCGTGTCGCGTGTCAAGGCGTCCAGAGCGCCGAACGGCTCATCCATGAGCAGGTAATCCGGATCTGCGGCTAGTGCGCGAGCCACGCCCACCCGCTGTTGCTGGCCTCCGGACAATTCATCGGGAAATCTGTCCGCGTACTCGTACGGCGGGAGCCCCACGAGATCGAGCAGCTCCAGGGCACGCCGATCACGCCGCGCCGAGGCCCAGCCGAGCAAGCGCGGTACGATCGCCACGTTCTCCTGAATCGTCAGGTGGGGGAAGAGGCCGATGCCCTGAAACACGTAACCGATCGATCGTCGGACTGACACGGGATCACGATCGAACACGTTTTGGCCGTCGAGGGTGATAGAACCGGTGGTCGGCTCGATCAGCCGGTTGACCATCTTGAGGGCGGTGGTCTTTCCTGACCCTGAGGAGCCTAGGAGAACGAGGGTTTCCCCTTCCCGCACCTCCAGCGACAGGTCCCTGACAGCGTAAGTTCGCCCCCTGTCGTACGACTTGCTGACGCTGTCCAGGACGATCACGCCGAGCTCTCAGTCCTTCTGGAGCTCGTAAACCGCGAGCAGGCCGTGTGCAGCGCCGAGTCCCTTCTGGAGATCCATCTCCAGATTTCGGAGGATATACCCGAGCTGCGGTTCCACGACGTTTGCCCGCGGATCGCCCATTCGGAACCACTGGACGTTGCCGATGACGTTTCGGATGGTACGGATCGCCCCCTGCACCGGGTCCGGATACTCCTCCGGCGGCGGCTGGCGGAGCCACTCGGCATCGTCCCAGCGCTCCAGTGCCTCGATCGCCGCATACACGACGGCATTCCAGGCCATCTGGAACGATTCAAAGAACCCGTTGATTGCGGTGAAACCCGGCTTTGGGGCGTAGTCGAAGAGCAGAGACTCGAGGTATGTCCTGTGATCGAGCTCATGGAGACAGTTGACCGAGGCGCGAATCGGCTGTGCTC
>CAYGCC010000281.1:0-13646 GCA_964348165.1 uncultured Gemmatimonadota bacterium
ACGGAGATCTACGGCTACCTGCGGGCGCTGGCCGACGCGTCGGCGCGCGTCGAATACCGCACCGTGGGCGAGACCGAAGAGGGGCGCGAGATGGTGCAGGTGATCATCGCCGACGAGGCGACGCTCGCCGAGCTGGAACGCCACCGCGGTTACCTGAACCGGCTGGCCGATCCACGGGTGGTGTCGAAAGAGGAAGCCGCGGAGATCATCGGGGCCGCGAAGCCGATCTACTACATCACCGCCGGTCTCCACTCGCCCGAGACGGGGCCGCCGGAGATGCTGATGGAGCTGGCCTACCGGCTCGCCGTAGAAGAGTCGCCTCACGTGCAGGCGATACGCGAGAACGTGATCACGATCATCGTGCCGGCGGCGGAGCCGGACGGCCGTGATCGCATGGTGGACGTCTATCGCTATCGAAAGGCGAACAACGATGTCGGGCCACCGCTCCTTTACTGGGGCAAATACGTCGCCCACGACAACAACCGCGACGGCTTCGGGCTGGCGCTGGCGCTGACCCGCAACATCCTGCGCGACT
Organism: uncultured Gemmatimonadota bacterium; assembly: GCA_964348165.1. Classification (GTDB taxonomy): domain Bacteria; phylum Gemmatimonadota; class Gemmatimonadetes; order Palauibacterales; family KS3-K002; genus CAYGAJ01. The sequence continues at coordinate 536 of CAYGCC010000281.1, forward strand.
ATCTGCACTGGAAGCCCACCGTGATGCACGACCTGCACGAGTCGGGCTACTACCTCTACGTCTCGACCGGGACGGGGCCGTACAACGAGCAGCTCGATGCGCTGACCATCGACGAGTGGCACAACCTGGCCCACGAGGAGGTCACCGAGCTGACCAAGCGCGGCATGCCCGGCGTCTGGACCCACGCCTTTTACACCGGCTGGGCGGCGAACTACCTGATGTGGATCGCCAACACGCGCAACAGCATCGGCCGCTTCTACGAGACGTTGGGGAACGGCGGCGCCGATACGAAAGAGCGTAAGCTGCGCGCCTCCGTGACTTCGCGAGAGTGGTATCGGCCCAATCCGCCGCTGGAGAAGGCGATCTGGTCTCTGCGCAACAACACCAACTACATGCAGAGTGGCGTGCTCGTTGCCCTCAAGTACGTGGCCGACAACCGTGCGGAGTTCGTGGAGAACTTCTATCTGCGCGGCGTGCGCGCGCTGGAGCGCGGCAAGAGCGAAGCGCCTTACGCCTGGGTCATACCTCGTGAGGGCTGGCGTCCCCTGGCGACCGAGCAGCTGGTGGCGCTGTTGCTCGAGCAGGGCCTCGAGGTGCATGTGGCCGAGGAAGAGCTGAGCTGGTCCACGACTTCCGATACCGCGTCCGCCGGCGCGAGCCCGTCGGCATCAGCGGGCACGGCCAAGCAAGAGGCGGCGCGGCGTTCGGCGCCCCGGGGCTCGTACGTGGTGCGTCTCGATCAGCCTTACCGGACGCTGGCGCGGGTGCTCCTGGACGTGCAGTCATTTCCCGAGGACGCCCGGCCGCCTTACGACGACACCGGATGGACTTTGCCCTACCTGCGCCAGGTGGAAGCGCATCGTGTCGATGACCCTGCGGTCCTCTCGGCGAAGATGCGGCCCGTCAGCGCGCCGCTCGGCGTGGCGGGGCGGCTCGAGGGGCGCGGGCGCGGCTTTTACCTGGTCAACAACACGACCGACGACAACTTCGCGGTCCTGCGCTTTCGCCTGAGCGACGTGACGATGCTGGGGGCCGAGGCGGCCTTCGACGTCGGTGGCCGCCGCTACAACGCCGGCAGCTTCATCATCCCGGCCGAGGGCAACCCCGGCGACCTGGCCGACCGGCTCGAGACCGCCGCCGGCGAACTGGGCCTCGAGGTGCGCGGCGTGCGAAGCCGCCCCGACGTGGCGGCTCACGAGCTGGAGGTCCCGCGCGTCGCCCTGGTGCACACCTGGGTCTCGACGCCGCAGGACGCCGGCTGGTGGCACCACGCCTTCGACCGCATCGGCATCCCCTACACCTATCTTGCGGAACAGGACCTGGGGACGGGCGACCTGTCGCGCCTCGACGTGGTGATCTTGCCGCGCACCCGGGCCAGCCCCCAGACGCTGGTGAGCGGCACGACGGAGGCCGGGCCGCCGATCCCCTGGCGGCACAGCGCCGAGCACCCCAGCCTGGGCATCATCGATGAGACCGACGACGTGCGCCGTGGCATGGGCTACGACGGGCTGAAGGCGCTCAAAGATTTCATCGCCGCCGGCGGCGTCCTGGTCACCGAGGGCAGCACGGCCGCCTTTCCCATCGATATGGGGATTACCCGCCGCATCAGCGTCCGCGAGACGAGCGCCCTACAGGCGCGCGGCACGGTGCTCAAGGCCGTCGTCGAGGATGAGGCGAGCCCGATCGTCTACGGTTACGCCGACTCGGTCGCCGTCTACTTCAACCAGCGCCCGGTGTTCCGGGTCAGCGACGAGCTGGACAGCCCCTTCATCCCCGACTGGCTGAAAGACGAGATCTGGGAGAAGGAAGTCCCGCGCGTGGTTCTGAGCTTCGCGAAGAAGAACGTGTTGATGAGCGGGATGCTGCGCGGCGAAGGAGAGATCGCCGGCACGCCGGCCGCCGTCGACGTGCCGGTGGGGAAGGGGCACGTGGTGCTGTTTGCCCTGCGCCCGTTCTGGCGCTGGGGTACCCACGGCAGCCACGCGCTGGTGTTCAACACGCTGCTGCACTGGAACGATCTGCGCGCCGGTTGGCCGAAGCGGCCGGCGCCGGAAGCTGAAGAGACGGTCACAGAGGGGAACCCGTGACCACGGGGGTCGACGTCTGACAGGATTCACAAGGACCGTGCGCAAATGGCCCGAACACTCACGGCTTGCTTCACAGCGACCGTCATCGCGATGACCTCCAACGCCAACGCCCAGCAGCCGCGACCCAGCACGATGTCGGGTCGGTCGACGGTTTACGCGCCGCACGGCGCCATCGCCACCAGCCAGCCGCTGGCCAGCGCCGCCGGCCTGGCCGTGCTCCAGCGGGGCGGCAACGCGGTGGATGCCGCGGTGACCGCCGCCGCCGTGCTCAGTCTGGTCGAGCCGCACATGACCGGGATCGGCGGCGACCTCTTCGCCATGGTCTGGTGGACCGCCGACGGCGCCGAGCTGGTGGGGCTGAACGCGAGCGGAAGGTCGGGCGCGGGGATGACCCGCGAGGAGCTGCTGCGGCGCGGGCATAGCAGTGTCCCGCTCTTCGGAGCCGAGCCCGTCACGGTGCCCGGCGCCCTCGCCGGCTGGGCGGCGCTGCTCGGGCGCTTCGGCACGATCAGCCTGGCCGAGGCGCTGGCCCCGGCGATCGAACTGGCCGCGGGTGGCTTTCCCGTGACGCCGATCATCGCCGGGCAGTGGGCGGCGGAGGTGGAAAGGCTGCGGAGCGACCCGGGCGCGCGGACGACCTATCTGATCGACGGTGACCGGGCGCCGGCGGCGGGTGAGCGGTTCCGCAATCCGGACTACGCGGCAACGCTGCGACTGATCTCCGAGAAGGGGCCGGCGGTTCTCTATGGTGGGGAGCTAGGGCGGAGGATCTTCGAGCACCTGCAGACCCGCGGCGGCTTTCTCGCGCTGGATGATCTGGCGGCGCACCGGGTGGAGTGGGTTCGGCCGATCTCCGTCGACTACAAGGGCTATCGGGTCTGGGAGCTGCCGCCCAACGGGCAGGGTATCGCGGCGCTGGAGATGCTGCGCATCCTCGAGCCGTTCGACCTCGCCGCCATGGGCCACAACTCGGCGCAGTACCTCCACCACCTGATCGAAGCCAAGAAGCTGGCCTTCGCCGATCTGGCCCGCTGGGTCGGGGACCCGGAGCAGATGACGGTTTCGCCCGACGACCTGCTCGCCGAAGAATTCATTGAGGGACGGCGTCGTCTGCTCGATCCGCGGCGCGCCGCTGCCCGGCCTGAGCCGGGGGCCGCGGCGACGGCCAGCGAGACGATCTTCCTGAGCGTGGCCGACCGTCAGGGCAACATGGTCTCGCTGATCAACAGCATCTACCGGGAGTTCGGTTCGGGCGTCGTGGTGCCCGGCACCGGCTTCGCCCTGCAGAATCGCGGGGCGGGGTTCACGCTGGAGCCGGGCCGCGCCAACACGGTCGGGCCGGGCACGCTTCCGCTTCACACCATCATCCCCGCCTTCGTCACCCGGCCGGGAGCAGACGGCAGAGACGAGCCGTGGCTGAGCTTCGGGGTGATGGGCGGCTCGATGCAGCCGCAGGGCCACGTGCAGCTGCTGTTCAACCTCCTGTTGTTCGGGATGGATCTGCAGGAGGCGATCGACGCGCCGCGCTTCCGCCACCTCGACGGCCGCCTGGTGGCGCTGGAGCCGGCGATCGGGGACGAGGTGCGACGAGCGTTACGCGCGCTGGGTCACGAGATCGCACCGGATGGGAGCGCGGCGTTCGGCGGCGCCCAGGCCGTGTTGCAACTTGAGCACGGCTGGGCGGCAGGCTCGGATCCCCGCAAAGACGGCGAGGCGGCGGGGCACTAGGGCGGGAGTGGGGATGAGTATTCGAGCCGCTGTGAAGACGGGGCTGGGGCGGCCGCTGGAGCTCTGGGACATACCGGAGCCCTCGGTCGAGGCGGGCGGCGTGTTACTGGAGACGGTGGCCAGCGAGGTGTGCGGCACCGACGTCCACCTCTATCACGGCCGCCAGGCGGGCGACGGGCCGCTGGGCGGCTGGGCCGAGCGGCTGCTGGCCCGGCACCGTGATCAGCTGCCCTTCGCCCGGGTGATCGGGCGACGCTACGGGCTGGAAGACGCGGGCCAGGCGCTGGCCGACTTGGAGTCGCTCTCGGTGACCAAAGCGATCATCGCGCCGCACGAGCGGGCGACGAAAGGCCCGGCTTGAGCGCCGGCGCCCTGCTTGCGGCGACACTGGCTGTGGTTGCCGGCGCCGCCGTGCAGGGGTCGGTGGGTTACGGGCTGGGGCTAATCGCGGTGCCGCTGCTGGTGCTGATCGATCCACGCTTCGTTCCCGGTCCGGTCCTCTGCGTCGCCATCGTCCTCACCCTGCTGCTGAGTCACCGCGAGCGCGACTCGATCGACCTGTTCGGCGTGGCCTGGGGATTGGCCGGCCGCTTGCCCGGGACGGCGCTGGGCGCCGCTGCCCTGGTAGTTATCCCGAAGGATCGGCTCGCCCTGCTGTTCGGCGCGCTGATCTTGATCGCGGTCGGATTGAGCGCGCTCCCCTTCCGAGTTCGCCCCACAGCCAGGACCCTCACCGGCGCCGGCCTGCTGTCGGGCTTCATGGCGACCACGGCGGCGATCGGCGGCCCGCCCATGGCCCTCTTGCTGCAGCACGAGGCGGGCGCACGTTTGCGGGGAACTCTCTCCGGCTATTTCCTCGTCGGCGCTACGGTCTCGCTGCTGGCGCTGATGATCGTGGGACGCTTCGGGCGGCAGGAGCTCTTGCTGGCATCGGCGTTGCTGCCCGGCATCCTGCTCGGCTTTGCGATCTCTTATCGTACGGCACCATTGCTCGATCGGGGGTACACGCGCGTGGCGGTCCTGGCGATGGCGACGGTCGCCGCGCTGGGCGCGATCCTGCGTGACGTTCTGTAAGATCGATGGACACCTTCAGTCTGTTGCTCGACATCGTCGTCGCCCTCGGGGCCGCCCTGACGCTCGGCCTGCTGCTGGCGCGGCTGGGCCAGAGCCCCGTCGTCGGCTACCTGCTGGCCGGTGTGCTGATCGGCCCGCACGGCCTGAGGCTGCTGCGGGCGGTGACCGAGGTCCGGTCGATGGCCGATCTGGGCGTGGCGCTGCTCCTGTTCACCATCGGACTCGAGCTGCCCTGGCGGCGTTTGCGCGACATCGGGCCGGTGGGCGCGGGTGCGGGCGCCTTGCAGATCGTTCTGACGGCGGTGGCGGCGATGGTTCTGGCTGTTGCCCTGGGGGCATCGGCCGCCACCGGCGCCGTCATCGGCCTGATCGTCGCCTTCAGCAGCACCGCGGTCGTCTTCCGCGTGCTTGCCGACCGCGCCGAGATCGACAGCGTCCCCGGCCGCGTGTCCGTCGGGATCTTGCTGATGCAGGACCTGGCTGTGATCCCCAGCTTGCTGGTGATCCCCGCGCTGGCGGGCGGCGGTGCCGGCATGGACGTTTATCGCGAGCTGGGCGGCGCTGTCGTCCGCGGCGCCCTGCTGGTGGCGGTGCTCTTCGTGCTCGCGCGCTCGCTCCTTCCCGTGCTGTTCAACTGGGCCGCCGAGGTCCGGAACCGCGAGCTGTTCATCATCCTGGCATTGGTTTTCTGCCTCGGCGGCACCTGGGCCGCGCACGCCCTGGGGCTTTCCGAAGTGGTCGGGGCCTTCGCCGCCGGCGTCGTGTTGGCGGACAGCCGATACGCCGCGCAGATGCGGGCCGAGATCGGGCCGCTACGAGCCGGCTTTCTCGCCCTGTTTTTCGTCTCGATCGGGATGCTGGCCGATCCCGGCTGGATCGCCAGGAACCCGCTGCCGCTGATCGGGCTCGTCCTGGCGATCGTTCTCGGCAAGGCCCTGATCGCGGGACTGGTGGTATGGCTACTGCGCTATCCGCTGCAGACGGCACTGGTCTCGGGCTGGACGCTGGCACACATCGGCGAGCTGTCATTCGTCGTCGCGGATGAAGGCAGCCGCTTCCAGCTCATCGGTGCCGATGTGTTCCGACTCGTCGTCTCCGGCGCCGTGGTGACGCTGCTGTTCGCGCCGTACCTGATCTCGGTGGGGAACCGACTGGCTTCGAAGCTGACCTGGGGCGCCATGCGTCCGGCGCACGACGAGAAGCGCGAAGCGCCGCACGCCGACCATGTCATCATCGTCGGCTGTGGGCCCACCGGACAACGGGTCGTCAAGGCGCTGCAGGATGTGGGGACGCCCTATCTGGTTCTCGAGCTGAACCCGCGGACCGTCAGCTCGGCCGCGGCCCGGGGCACCCATATCGAGTACGGCGACGCGTCACAGGAGGAGATCCTCCGACACGCCGGGATCATGTCGGCGCGCGCTCTCGTAGTCACCATCCCGGACCCGGGGACCGCGGCCGCGGTCATCGCCGCCGCCCGCGGGCTCCGACCCGACTTGTTGGTGGTGGCCCGGGCCCGCTACGCACAGTTCGCTTTTCAGCTGATGCAGAGTGGCGCGGAAGTGATACTGAACGAAGAGAAGTTGATGGGCGAACATCTCGCGGCGGTCAGCCTCAAGATGCTGGGGCTGGCATCCGAAGCCGTGGCCCGAGTCGAGCCGCCGGGCGGGACCACCCCGTCAAAGCTGGAGGAGCCGGCGTAGCGCCCGGGGCTGCATTCGCCGCTCGTCCAGACGCGCGAGCCCCAGCTCGCGGGCGATCTCCAACGCCCCTCGGAATTCGGCGGACGCCAGCGGACGGTTGATCTCGGGATAATGCTCGGCGCAAACGCGCCCGGCGGGACGGTACTGGTCCATCAGGTTGATATAGCTATTGGGACCCAGCTGCTCGGCGATCCATTCCAGTATGGCGCGCGTCTCGTCCAGACAACCGGGCATGACCAGGTGGCGGATCAGGACGCCCCGCGTCGCCAGGCCGTTGGCGTCGAGCCGCAGGGGCCCCACCTGCCGGTGCATCTCCTTGATCGCCGCCCGCGCCGCCACGGGGTAGTCCTCGGCCTTCATGTAGCGCCGGCTCGACTCGGCCGACCAGAAATTGAAGTCGGGCATGTAGATGTCCACCACCCCGTCGAGGAATTCGAGACTCTCCAGCGAGTCGTAGGCGCTGGTGTTGTAAACGATCGGCAGCCTCAGTCCGCCCTCCACGGCCAGCGCCACAGCCTCCAGCACCTGCGGCACCACGTGCTCGGGGGTCACGAAGTTGATGTTGTGGCAGCCCAGGCGCTGAAGGTTGAGCATCATCGCCGCGATCTCTTCCGGGCGCGAGCCGGCGTGAGCCGGGCCCGGCTTCACCGCTTGGCTGATGTCGTAGTTCTGGCAGAAGACGCAGCGAAGGTTGCAATGCGAGAAGAAGATGGTGCCCGAGCCATTCCAGCCTCGCAGGCAGTCCTCCTCGCCGAAGTGCGCGAAGCAGCTGCTCACCACCGCATAGCGCCCGGTCTTACACGCCGCCCATTTATCCTCCAGGCGGTTGACCCGGCAATCGCGCGGACAGGCGCGGCAGTCGGCGAGGCTCGCCACCGCGCGTCGGGCCCGCTCGTGCAGCTCGCCGTTGCTCAAGTACAGATAGGCGGCGCGAAACATCCGATCCCCGGCCTCCTTCGACCTCTGCTTCCGTTGATTATATACGCCCACCTGCGGCCGCGGGCCAGCGAATCTGGGGCGGGCGCGGTCGGGGCGCTTTGTGTCCAATAGATGACTATATCATGGTCGCCGACCAGGTCGACGTCGTGATCGGCCCGGCAGGGCGACATCGCGTTCAGCGACGAGGACTTCGTTGGTACCGACAACGCGTGGGTCCGGCCGCTCACCGCGGGCATCAATTTCCGCATCTAGGTCCGGACCAAAGGCAGCAGCCGACCCGGGGCTCTACGGAGCTCCGGGTCTTCTTGTTTGGCGGCGGACGGGGAGCGTTGGTCTGCAGAAGGGCGGGAGGTTGCCGGGAACGAGTTTTTGTAGCGGGTGAGCTGCTCCCCGGGCGCTGGCGTGGTGGTGTGGGGCATTGTGCCCCGGGCTGCTCTTCCTCTAGGCGTGGCAGCGGCCGGCCCCGGGCCGGGGGGCGCGGCAGAGCGCGGCAAAGCAGGAGCGGTGCGGACGAGCCGTAGAGGGCACGGGACTTGCCCTTTCGGAAGGGCGCTGGGGGACCCCCCGAGAGGATTATGGGGGACGACAGCTAAAAGGAGCGGGATCCCTGGCGGGACGCTCGGGTTTTCCAAGGAAAGCGGATCCTGGAGTCTCGGGATGAGAGCGAATAGATACGTTGCCGCTACGGTCGCGTTAGCGGGGTCTCTGGTTTTCGGCTCGCCCGCGTCGAGCGGTGCCCAGGACAACGCCACCTGCCTGATGTGCCATTCCTCGGCGGCGATGTTCCAGGGGCTGGAGGACGCGGAGCGACTGGTGGTGCAAGAAGGGGATCTGGCCGGTTCGGTGCACGGCGCCCTGGGTCTGGCCTGTGTGAGTTGTCACCAGGACCTGGAGGGGTCGGAGTTTCCGCACGCCGCGGAGCTTGAGTCACCGAGCTGCGGCGCCTGCCACGGTGAGGTCGAGCGGACGTATTCGGAGAGCCTGCACGGCTACGCGCTGAGCCGGGGCAACCTGCGGGCGCCCACCTGTGCCAGCTGTCATGGCGCGCATGACATCCTTCGGAGCAGCAACCCACGGTCGAAAACGCACAAGGTGCGCCTGCCGCGAACCTGCGCCGAGTGCCACGGCACGGCGGGGCTGCTGACCGATCAGATCGTCAAGCTCCCGCAGTCGTTCATCGCTTACGCCCAATCGATTCACGGGCAGGGCGCCGAGCGCGGCATCGCCGTCGCGGCCTCGTGCGCCGACTGCCATGGCGTTCATGATCTCCGGGGCTCGGCCGACCCGGCCTCGAGCATCAACCCGAGGAACGTTTCGCGGACCTGCGGGCAGTGTCACCCCGACATCCAGCTTGAGTACGACGGTTCGATTCACGGGCGGGCGCTGAAGGCGGGGATTCACGACAGCCCGTCGTGCACCGGCTGCCACGGAGAGCACCTCATCCTCTCGCACGGCGACCCCGATGCCCGAACGTTCGCCAAGAACCAGGCGACCCAAACGTGCGGGCCCTGCCACGACGACCCGGTGATCATCGCCAAGTACAACCTGCAGGGCGGCGTGGTCGGCTCCTACATAGACAGCTATCACGGCTGGGTGGCGCGGGGTGGGGATGGGTCCGCCGCCACCTGCGTCGATTGCCATAGCGCCCACCGGGTGCTGCCGGCCGTGGACTCGGCCTCGACCATCCACCCGGTCAACCTGGTGGCCACCTGCCGTCAGTGCCACCGGAACGCGGACCGCAAGTTCGCTGTCAGCTACACCCACGAGACGACGGCGTTGGCCACCAACCCGATCAACCGCGCAATCCGCAGCATCTACCTGGTGCTGATCGGCCTGATCATCGGCGGGATGGTGCTGCACAACCTGATGATCATGAACTTCTTCATGGTCGAACGCCGTAAGCAAGAGGAAAACAGCAGCTGGATCTTGCGGTTCGATCGCTCGCAGATCGTCCAGCACCTGCTGCTCACGGTGGCCTTCGTGATGCTGGTCATCACCGGTTTCGCGCTGCGCTTCCCAGAGGCCTGGTGGGTGAAGTGGCTGGCCGATCTCGGGATGACGGAGAGCGTGCGCCGCGACCTGCACCGAATCTTCGCCGTCGTGATGATCGTGACGGGCCTCTATCACATGTACTACATCTTCTTGACGAGGCGGGGCCGCGACGAGTTCCGCTCGATCATGCCGGTGTGGCAGGACATAAAGGATCTGTTCAACAACGTCGGCTACCACATCTGGAAGCAAGACAAGAAAGTCCAGTTCTCCCGCTACGACTACTCGCAGAAGGCCGAGTACTGGGCGCTGATCTGGGGCACCGTGATCATGATCCTCAGCGGCCTCATCCTCTGGTTCCCGGAGTGGACGGTGAAGCTGTTGCCGAGTTGGATCGTTCCTGCGGCGCAGACGGTCCACTACTACGAGGCCTGGCTGGCGACGCTGGCCGTGCTGGTCTGGCACTTCTTCTTCGTGATCTTCCACCCGGAGGAGTACCCGATGAGCTGGACGTGGCTCACCGGGAGGATGTCCGAGGAGGCAGTGAAGCGGCATCACGGGCGCTGGTACGCCGAGATCGCCGGCAAGCGAGCGGGCGGCGCCGCCACCCCGTCGTCCTCTGAACCCGCCGGCGCCGGCGCCCCCCGCTACCAGGCGGATCAGGGCAGCGACCTGGACGGTATCGCCTAGCTCGAGACCGACAGCTGTCCCGGCCAAACGCCGCCAGGGCGGCCGCGCGAACGGCGCGCCCACGGTCGCGAAACCACCTAACGGATCGTAGATTCAACACGCGTGTCCCGCCGCTCTCGACAGCCTGGAACGTCCCGCCGCCCGACCTGAGGAGGCTCGAATGGTAGAGGAATCGGTCGTCACGCTGAGCCGGCACATCGTCGAGCAGGAGCGTCGCTATCCCAAGGCGACCGGCGCCTTTTCCAACATCCTTTACGACATCGCCCTCGCGGCCAAGATCATCAGTCGCGAGGTCAATCGCGCCGGCCTGGTGGACATCCTGGGGAGCGCTGGCAAGTTCAACATCCACGGCGAGGACGTGCGCAAGCTCGATGAGTTCGCGGACCGGGTGATGTTCGAGGCGCTCGATCACACCGGGAACCTGTGCGTGATGGCCTCGGAAGAGGTGGATGACGCGATCCCGATTCCCGACAAGTTTCCCTGCGGCAACTACGTGCTGCTCCACGATCCGCTCGACGGATCGTCCAACATCGAGGCCAACGTCTCGCTGGGAACCATCTTCTCGATCCACCGCAAGATCTCCAAGGGGAAGCGCGGTGGGCTCGAGGATCTGCTGCAGCCCGGTCACCGGCAGCTCGCCGCCGGCTACGTGGTCTACGGGTCGTCGACGGTGCTGGTCTATACCACCGGCGCCGGGGTGCATGGCTTTACGCTCGAGCCGTCCATCGGCGAGTTTCTGCTGTCGCACCGTGACCTGAAGATCCCCGACCCGGGGAAGAAGATCTACAGCGTCAACGAGGCCTATTACAAGCGCTGGTCGCCCGGCCAGCAGAAGGCCGTGGATGCGCTGAAGGACGAGGGCTATACCCTCCGCTACATCGGCTCGATGGTCGCGGACATCCACCGCACGCTGCTCTACGGCGGGATCTTCATGTATCCGGCCGACGCGACCAGCCCCAAAGGCAAGCTGCGCCTGCTGTACGAGGCGTCGCCGATGGCGAAGGTGGTGGAGGAGGCGGGAGGTCTATCCTCGGACGGGTCGCGTTCGATTCTCGAGATCGAGCCGGAAGAGCTGCACCAGCGCACGCCGCTCTATCTCGGCAGCAAGAGCGCGGTGCAGCAGGTGAACGCGGCGTTGCAGGCCGAGGGGGAGCCGGCCGCGCGCTAGTCCCCTAAGCGGGTGGATCGCAAGGCTCGCCGCGTCGGCGGGGTGGCGGAACGGCGGACGCAGCGATTTGAGACCGCGGTGCCGTCCCGCCTCTTGAGGAAGCGCCTAGTCGTCGCCGCTCGCCATAAGATCAAGCACGTCTGCGGCAGTCCAGCGAGTTTGCGTACTGCTGCTCGTGCCGTGCGCCTTGGAAAGATCCAGACGCACCGTGGCCGAATCGCACCCGGCAACGACCGTGGCGTTATACAGCACGGTGGGGTCCGTGGACGGACTCTCCGGCACACAGGTCACGGTGCTGTCCGCATGCAGGAACGCAGCGTAAAACTGCACCCGCTGTCCCGGGTCCAGGTTCACATCGCTGGGCCAAAGCGCGAGGTCGACGACCGGGCTCGAGGGTGACGGCACTGAGATCGCCGCGTCTCCGCCCACCCCTTCACTCGTCGCCGTGACCCTCGCGCTGCCTGGAGCGGAGCCAGTAACGTTCCCCTGCTCGTCCACGGGGGCTACCGCGATGTTGGAGCTCGACCAGCCGACCACACGGTCCTCTAGGACGTTGCCGTTCGCGTCTCTCGCGACCGCGGTCAGCTTAAGCGTCTGGCCGACCGACACCACCGCCTGATCGGGGATGACCTCAACGGACGCGACCGGCTCGGGATCGACGATCACGTCGATTTGTTTCTTCAGCTGGCCCGGGGCCCCCTCCTTGCCCTTGCCACGCGATCCCGGCTTCTCCGCGGATACGGTGAGAGCCGTGGTTCCCAAGGTGAGGCCCGTCGCCGATCCGACATCGTCAACAATGACGATCGAGGAGTCGGACGATGTCCAGGTGATGATGTAGTCATCGACGGGCGTTCCCAGTGAATCCCGCGGTGTAACGTAGAACTTGACGGTGTTTCCGAGGCCGATCACCACGCGGTCGCCGACATTGAGGGTCAAGATCGTCGCGACCGGCTCGTCCGAGCTGCTGGCGGTCGGTAGAAGCTGCTGCTCGCAGGCGATCAGCAGCGCGACGAGTGCCAGAGAACCGGCGCTGATCGCCGCCGGCAACCTGCTCGCTCGCTTCTTTCTTCCCCAGCTCGCGTTAAAGGCGTTGCGACGCCGGCTGGTTTCGGGTGTCATATGCGTCTCCCGTCATCATCATCGTCTCAGCCGGACGCAGAACCCGAAAGAAAGGGTTGGGATGTTGCCGAACGCTACCTCGCAGCGGCGGCTAGCGGTACTGATTGGCGGGGCGCTAAGCCAAGCCGATTGGCGCAGGGGAGTGAAGCAAGCATCGTTCCAAATCCTAAGTGCAAAACCACAGCCAAGTTGGTAAGCCGGGCCCAGGCGCCTGGTCTGAAGAATTTGGACGAGCCTGCTAATTATTGCGGGGCAACCGAAAATGGCGCAGTTGCTGGGCCATTCGGGGCCGTCAGAATGACTGATACGGTGCGGCCGATTCGAAGAGGTTGCGGCTATTGAACTTGGGGGTCTGGGCCGGAAGCAGCGGCCGCAGGTCGGCCGCGCGCGCTGGCCAAACGGTAGAGCACGATCCGCGACGAGTCGCCACTGGAAAACGCCAGTGCCAGCACATCGTCGCGCAGCGCCGCCGCCTGGTAGCTCGGTCCCCAATCAGCCAGACCGAACAGCGCCCGCGCCAGCCAATCACCGGCCGGATCTCCCCGTTCCTCCCCCTCGCCCCGGTCGTCGGTGGGCGCCTCCGGTTCGAGCGACCAGGCGCTTCCGCGGGCCCGATC
>CAYGCC010000282.1:0-1600 GCA_964348165.1 uncultured Gemmatimonadota bacterium
GCCTCCACCTCGGATTGCTCGACCTGCGCGGCGACCTCGGCCGCTGGTTCGGCGGCCTCGGCGTAGCGCTGCAGCAGCCGCGCGTCGCTCTCGAGGCACGCCTCGCCCCGGAGCTGACCGTTTCCGGACCCCAGGCCGAGCGAGCCGCGACGTTCGCCCGGCGCTTCCTCAAGCACCACAAGCTCGAGCAGAGCGCGGCGATCCAGGTTCACAACGTCATCCCACCCCATGTCGGGCTGGGGTCCGGCACCCAGCTCGCGCTCTCCGTGGCACGAGCTCTTGCCGAGCTTTTCGGCATCGAGAACGATATCCAGGCCCTCGCGCGGGCCGAGGGGCGCGCCCGACGATCCGCCGTGGGTACCTGGCTCTTCCAGCGGGGCGGCTTCGTACTGGAAGGAGGCCGCCGCCACCGGGAGGACGGGATCGGGCCGCTCCTTTTCCACCATCCCGTTCCCGACAGCTGGCGGTGCGTGCTGGCGATCCCGGACGTCAGCCGCGGCCTGAGCGGCAAAGCCGAGGAAGCGGCATTCCGCCAGCTGGGTTCACCTTCGACCCAGAAAGTCGGGCAGATCGCACGCTTCACCTTAATGGCGGCGCTGCCCGGCCTGATCGAGCAGGACCTCGAGGCCTTTGGCCGGGCGATCACCGCGATCCAGAGGCACGTGGGTGACTGCTTCAAGCCGGTCCAGGGCGGGCGATTCGCCCACCCGAGGGTGGCGAGGTTCGTCCGGGATCTCGAGCGCTGCGGCGCCCATGGGGTCGGTCAGAGCTCCTGGGGCCCCACCGTCTTCGCTTTGGCTGCGGATGAGAGGCAAGCCGACCATCTGGCGACCGTCGCTCGTGAGCTGGCGAAACCAGGAGAGGCCGTCTACGTCACAGCCTTTGACAACGTCGGAGCGTCGTCACGCAGCGTGAGGAGGAACTCGTCCCTATCCGCGAAAGCTGCCAGGGAGCGATAGCGGCCGATTCCGAGCTGTCCCGCTGACACCGCCAAAAGGAGGACAGCCTCCCTCCCGAGCTAGAGGTGCCCCCGCGCTGCGCGTTGATCCTCGGACCGACGACCCCCGGCCTTCGATCCGCGCGCTTGATCGGACGCACAAACAGTATTAAACTGGCGACTCTACTAAAGAGCGGGGCCGTTCGTACTCGTATTCCGGGTCACAACACCCTCAACGAAGCGGTGGATACGATAACATGAAGACAAGCGTGAAGTGCCTGATCGCGGCCCTCGCAGCGGCAGCCGCCCCCGTGCACGGTACCGCCCAGCAGCCAGACACGGCGGCCGCCGACACCTCCAGACTGCCGCTGTACAAGCTGGAAGGGATCACCGTGACCGTGACCCGATCCCGGGAGGAGATCAATCGCCTCCCCTACGCCGTCGGTGTGCTGGGCGCGGACGATATCCAGGGACTGGAGCCGACCCTCTCCCTGGAGGAGGCCCTGTCCGCGATCCCCGGCGTCGCCGTCGACAACCGCTACAACTTCGCGCTCGGCGATCGCATCTCGATCCGCGGTTTCGGCAGCCGCGCCCAGTTCGGCGTCCGCGGGGTCCGCGCCATCCAGGACGGCATCCCCCTCACGCTGCCGGACGGTCAGTCCC
>CAYGCC010000283.1:0-3799 GCA_964348165.1 uncultured Gemmatimonadota bacterium
GGCCGCTGCGGCTGCTGCGGCGGGTCGCCAGCACCCGCATGCCCAGCGCGTGGGCCCGCTTCGCCACCTGCGTGCCGATGCCGCCCAGGCCCACGACCAGCATCGTCTTGCCTTCCAACCCCCAGAGTTGCTCCTGGGGGACGGCGCCGCGGCTCCAGCGACCCGCGAGCTGTTCCGGGAGATAACGGTACAGACCGCGCGAGAAGGCGAGCAGCATCGCCATGACGTGCTCGGCGATCTCGGGGCCGTAGATCCGCTGGGCATTGGTGATGAGAACATCGCGTTCTTTGACCGCCGGGATCCGAACGCAGTACTCGGCCCCCGCGGACGGCAGCTGAATCCACTTCAACTTCGCTCCGGCCTCCAGAATCGCGGCTGAGCAGAACCCGATGATGGCGTCGGCCTCGGAAACCGACTGAAGGGCGGTATCGAAGTTGGGCGCGGCGATGAGCTGCACGCCGGGCGCGGCCGGCTGCAGCCAGGCGACCCGCGCCTCGTCGGCGCGCACGACGATTCGTTGGGGCGGCGCCCAGCCCGGCCGCTCCCGCACCGGGGCGGGAGCCTCGCGGAGCTCGAGCTGCCGGATCAGCCTCGAGGCGTCGGTGTCCTGGGCGGCCGCCGAGGCGCCTGCCTGCATCAGCAGGGCCGCAACAGCTCCGCTGACGATGGAGAAGCTGCTTCTCGTGTAGCTCATTCGAACCTGGCCCCGAGGCTTGGTCGTTTAGGCACGCACCGATCGGGAGGAATATCGATGCTGGCGGGATTCCGCGCCACGCGGTTTGCCGTGCGACAGCTTCGGCCCCCATCTTCAAGCGGGCGTGTTGAGCGTGCCCGCTTCGAATCCAGGCCATGTGAGAGACAAGCCAGGCGACAATGACCGAGAGCGTAGAGAACTAGGCGCGAGTTATGTCGATCGATGAGCTGATTAGAAGTTGGGACGGCGAGTTCGTGGTGTCGAGCTTCGATCGGGCGACAGGGGCCTGGATCTTCATCGCCATTCATTCGACGCGGCTCGGCCAACCGCTGGGCGGCACCCGGATGATGGTTTACGATGCTCCGGAGGAGGGGCTGCGCGACGCGCAACGGCTGGCGGAGGGGATGACGTACAAGTGGGCGGGCATCGACTTCCCGCTGGGCGGGGGCAAGGCGGTGATCGCCTTGTCGCGACCGCTGGATGAGGGGGAGCGTGACCGGTTGCTGGAACGCCACGGCGCCTTGATTGAAAAGTTGGGCGGGGCTTTTTCCACCGGCGCCGACCTAGGGGTCGGCCCGGAGCTTGTCGATGTGATCCGCCGCAACACGCGCTACGCGCTGGGCCACTCGGCGGGCGACCCGGGTCCCTACACGTCGTTGGGCGTCTTATCCGGGTGTCGAGCTGTAGCGGCGGAGCTGTTCGGCAAACCTGGTCTTACCGGCCGTACTGTGCTCATCCAGGGGATCGGCGACGTGGGCGTACCCCTGTCGCGCCGGCTGGCGCAAGCGGGCGCGAAGCTGAAGCTGTCGGACATCGAAGTGACGCGGGCCCGGGATCTGGCGGCCGAGCTCGGCGCCGCGGTGGTGGCGGCCGAACGGGCCTACGACGAACCGTGCGACATCTTCGCCCCCTGCGCCGTGGGCGGAGTGCTGGACGCGAACAGCATCGCGCGGCTGCGATGCAAAGCGGTGTGCGGTGCGGCCAACAACCAGCTCGAGTCCGACGAAGATGCCGAACGATTGCACGCCCGTCACATCCTGTACGCGCCGGACTTCATCGCCAACGCCGGGGGCGCGATCGGTCTGCCCGGCCTGGAACTGATGGGCATGAGCGAAGAAGAGGTGATAGCGAGCATCGAGTCGATCGAGCGTACGCTGGCGGAAATCTTTCAAGAAGCGCGGAGAAACGATGAGTCGCCGCTCCACGCGGCGATGCGGAGAGCCGGGCGCGTGCTGGAGCGGGGAGCGGCGGCGCGCTAGCCGCCATGCCAATGCGATGACAGCAGGGATGGGAACTTCGAGATCCCTCAGGCGGGGCGCCCGATGTGCGACCCGGATTCTCCTGGTGGCGGGTCTGACTCTGGGTGTCGTGGAACGCGCTGCCGCCCAGTCCGCCTTGCACCGGTTTGCCGCGTCGGGAACCGTGATCGGTGCACTGCTGGTCGGCGAATCGGATGATTTCCTGGACGGTGGCTATGGCGTCGAAGGCTCGTTCAGCTATCGGCTGCCGTCGCTACACTACGTCTGGCTCCGTGCCGACCTCGGCTACCTCGACCTTACCGAGGGCCGGGACGCGCTCACCGGCGCGCGGGTCGACAACAACATCGTGAACCTGCTCGTCGGGCCGGAGATCGCTTATTCGACTTGGCGCGTCGAGCCGTTTGCCCGCGCCTACCTCGGGCTGGCGGTGAACAGACTGAGTGTGAGCGCGTCGGCCGGCTCGATCCAACAGAACGAAACCGACGCCGTCTTCGCCTGGGGTCTCGGCCTCGGCCTCCGCGTACTCCTGGCCCAGGGGCGCGCGCCCGTCAGCCTGGAGTTATCAGGACGGTTCGTCGATACCGGCGAGCTACAGTTCGCGCGCTCACCCGACCCCGGCACGCCCGGCGCTGGCTCCGTGGGCCGTGACATCGCCATGCTTGTCTTGGGAGTGGGCGTGCGGGTCGGTCTCCGTTAGCTGCAAACCCGCCGACGGCGTTCAACGGGTGGTTCGGAGGCGGGGGGCGATATTCACCTGGCTCACGCCCCCCAGGTGCCGACGGTCGAATCCGGTTGCTTTTCCACCCCGATCGAGGGCGCCTGCCGGCGTGTCGCGGCGAATGAGACGGCGTTCGTGCACCGAGACGCGCGCTTCGTCGTCGGCGTCCACGGCAGCTGGTGGTACACCGGGTGCGTACCAGCGCCATAGTGAATGGGTGCGCGGCTACAATGCGGCGCTGACCCCGTTCTCCGGGGAAGGGGCGTACTTGAACTTCATGTCGAAGATGAGAAAAGCGGAGTTGCTGCGGGTTATCAGCAGAACCAGAGTCGGCTGGTCGACGTGAAGCGCCGCTACGGCCTGCGAAACCTGTTCCGCCTCAACCAGAACATCGCGCCGAAGCTGCATTGAATAATCGCTGTAAGAAGTTCTGGTGATTGCAACCTGCACCGGGCGCGGCGCCTACGATCCGTTGGCAGAGAGGTTGACGCCTGTGTTCGATCCTGCTCGATTTGCGACGCCCGGGTTGGGTTCGAGGGTTGCGCCGCAGATCACCTGGTTAGAGCACACGTATGGAAGAGGCCCAGGGCCGGCGAAGGCCCCTTGCCATCACTCTGGTCTGTCTTCTGGGTGGTGTGGCCGTGTTCGTCGCTTCCGCACAGGTCGTGATGAGGTGGCGCTTGATGTCTCAGGAGTCGCTGGCCGGGTCGATCGCCACACTCGCCGGACTGATCATCTCAGCGGCCTGCCTCTACGGCCTCTGGCACATGAAACGCTGGGCGGTGCTCGTCTTCGCTCTCGCTCTGGGCGCCCGTCTCATCTATGGAGTTTTCGGCGGGCCGCCGCTGAACGTCGCCCGGCTCGTAGGTCCGGCGCTGATCTTGGGTGTGGGGCTGGCGTACTGGAGGAGAATGCGTTGACCTGGAGGGGTGAGGCGGCGCTGGGGTGGCCCACTGCTGAAGCGCCCCAGCGCCGGCCCGCCGAGTCATCCCCGGGCGCAGGTGATCCTCACATCCATCGGCGTAAAGATCCCCAGCGTGACAAAACCCACCAACCAGTTCAAGAAGCTGTGCTGGGTTTCGGCCCGGGCGATCCCCTTCTCCCCGCACTCATCTTCGAGTTTGAGGG
>CAYGCC010000284.1:0-10474 GCA_964348165.1 uncultured Gemmatimonadota bacterium
CCGCCGACGCCATGAACCCTCGACCCGGGCCCCGGCGGCAGGAGCCCTACGGAGAGTCCCTCGAGCTGGCCTCTCTCCACCCGGAGGATCTGCGCACCCTGCACACCGTCGCCGCGCGCGGCATTCCGGCGGTCACCGTCCTGATCTCGGGACGCCCGCTCGTCGTCGATCGAGAGCTTGCCGCTTCGGGGGCCTTCGTGACGGCGTGGCTGCCGGGTAGCGAGGGTGCGGGCGTCGCGGACGTCCTCTTCGGCGACCACGATTTCCGGGGACGCCTCGCCTTCTCGTGGCCCACCGGGCGCGGGGCGGACAACCTCGCCTCGTCGAACGGCATGTTGTTTCCTCGCGGATACGGTCTGACGCTGGGCTGACGGACTTTCAGACCGGCGCGGCCGCGAGGCCACCTCGCCGTCGCTCCAGCTCCTGGGGCACCTGGTGGGCGCGCTCTTCGACTGCGCTCAGGCTCCCTCGCCGAACATCAATAGCACGCCCTCGCCGGGCTCACTGCCGGCGTTCCAGAACTCGTGACTCACGCCGGGGCCGATGTAAACCGCCTCACCTCCAGCCAATCTCCTCTCCACACCTCCGATGCGGCTGTCGACTGCGCCTCTGGTGACGATCAGCATCGACGGGAACGGGTTCTTCTGCATTCCCGGGTCCTCGTTCACGTGCTGCCCGGGCTCGATCTGGAACCAGCCGGAGCGAAACCCTTCCTGGTAGTAGAAGAGGACGGCGTTGCCGCCGTGCAACTCGCGCGTGTAGCTCTTGTCGCCGAAGCGAATGATCTCGGGAAAGCCGCGCGTCCAGAAGTGGAAGCTCAGGCTCAGCATGTGCTCGATCAAATCCAGCGTCGGCTCGAGACCTTCCATCCCATCGACATCCAGCGGCGCGTAATCGGTCGAGTAGGCCTTCCCCATCGCGGTCAAGCTGGCGAGCTCGCCACGATAGATCTTTCCCAGCGTTTCCGCATTTGTAAAGAAGAAGAATGTGGGTTCGCCGGGGAACCCGCGCCTTAGCGCGACCCCCGCCTCTTTGGCCTCAGCGGGTTGACCAACGACCTCGACGGTCCACTCCTGGTCGTCGACTCGAATACCGAAGGTGACCGGCTTCGCGGCGAGCGGGTCGTGACGGAAGTCATCAACAAAGGCCTTCAGCATCTCCTCGACGGACTCGCTGGGAGAAGCTGCCATCTGCGCGGCCTGCGCCCGCTGGCGTGCGGATGGGTGAGTGCCAACCAGCAACGCAAGAAGGCACAGCAACATGAGAGATGTTATGGTGAGATGGTGTGCTCTATTCATCGTCGGATCTCCTTTGCGCGGGGTTCGGGCGCACGGGCCGAACTGATTCGCTAGACTTGGCTGTTTGCCTTTAGGCCTCGGACGATCATGTCTTGGACCAGACTCACGTACGTATCCAGCTCGGGGCCCGCGGCCGGCAGCTTTTCCTCTGGCTCGAAGCGATCCCTGAGCGGCTTGCTCAGGAAAAAGAAGACGAGGGCGCCGACCAAGATGAGGTGCGCGGCATGCGCGTCGACCTCGCGGAAGACACCTTGGCGCTGACCTTCCTCGAGGATCTCCCGGTCCAGGTCGAAGAAGCCGGTCAACTCGGCGAGGACCTCATCTTCCATGTTGCGCGCTCCAGACATCTCCTCCCGGACTACGATGATCGGAAAGTGCGGTAACCTTTGAGCGAAGCGAGCGAACGCTGCGATGAACTCGCGCAAACGCCGGTCGGGCGGTAGCTGGGACGACCGGACCGGTTCCAGATCAGCCTTGGCGTCGGCGATCGCTGAAAGCAATACGGCCGTGTAAAGCGCTTGCTTACCTCCGAAGTGATAGCTGATTAGCGCCGGGTTGACCCCGGCGGCGTCGGCTATCGCCTGGACGGTCGCCCCGTCGTAGCCGCGGCTGGCGAAGAGTCGAGCACCGGCGGCGAGCAGGGCGTCGCGGGTGGCGGCGGGGTCGCGTGTCCTAACGGCAGAGCTAACGGGCATGGTCTTAATTAAACGTTTAGTTAGTTCCAAACATAAGGCTCTCTGGGCGACTTGTCAAGCTTGGTCGTCAGAACGTCGGGTCGGCGGCCGGCAGCCGATGGACCACGGTCCGGTCCAAATTGGCCGGGTGGTGAAGTGACGGAAAGCGATGTACTGTAACGCCGGGATCGGGTAGTTCAGTTGGTAGAGCAGCGGACTTTTAATCCGCAGGTCGTGGGTTCGATCCCCACCCCGGTCACTTCCCTGAACCCGCTTTGCTGAGAAGATGCAGGGGCGGGACTTCGCTCGACCCACCCGTCTCCTTTCGGGGCGATTTGCGCTCGGCGCCCGGAGTCTGCGTGGCCCTTGGGAACCTTCTGGGGGGCATGTCCTTTGCGGCCCAGGAGCACTGGCCCCCAAGAGGCATGCTGTACGCTACCGCGAGGGCGAAAGCGCCGTGCTTGCGCTTCTCCCGCGGCGCGGCGAGGAGGTGCTACCATGAAGAGGTTATTGTTTGTGTCGGGGATTCTGGTTGGCGGCGCCGCCGCCTCCCGGCTCCTGTCAGAGAAGCGGCGCGAGCCTATGAGTCGCTTTGCTGCGAAAATGAGGGAACGGTTGCACTCGCATATGGGGCGTATGCTGGAGAAGATGCCGGAAGACTCACCGCCCCGACTCGTCGTGTCGACGCTGCCGCGACTGGCGGAACAGAATGATCAGATCCTGGCGCTTCTGCGAGAGCAGAACGCTCTGTTGCGGGAGTTGGGTGCGAAGCGTGAACCGGTGTAGGCTGATCCGGCGAGCGTCTGAGCCTCTTCTTAATCTCTCTCTTTCGCTCTATGGCGTGCGTCCGGTTCGCGCGTTCGTCTCCCAGCGCGCCGCCAGCCAGGAGTGAGCTACGTCCACTGTAGACAAACTGTGGACAAACTATTCGTCTCGATCGGGACTATCGGGATCCTCAACAGGCTGGAAGGCCGCTTCCTGTCTCGTTTTCGGTCCGATGGACCTCAATAGTCCTCGAGCAAAACCGTCCTTTAATCCGCAGGTCGTGGGTGGAGTTTCGCAGCGCGCGGCGCTGCTCAGTATGAAGGCGCCTGGCGGCGCCTTCAACGCGATCCCCACCCCGGTCACTTGCAAACAAAGGACTTACGAGCCTCGCATTCCCCGGTTGCCTCGACTGTAGACAAAACTGTGGACAAGGCGGTGCCGCCTTGCGGAGTCCGTGAAGGGCGCACCATAGTTCGCGTCGTGGAATTCCTCAACTTCCTCATCATTCTCTGGACCGGCTGGCTGCTGTGGCGACGGCCCGAGCGGGAGCGGCTTGCGTTCGCCCTCCTCGTGGTCAGCTGCCTCCTCATGGCGCTCTTGTTTCTCGCCGGGACCCACACGTCGCTCGTGCCAGGAGTGAATCTGTGACGGTGCTGTCCGAAGACCGTCTGCGCACCGTGCTCGCGTGGCTCGTGATCATCCTGATCGGGGGCCCGGTGGGCGCGGCCGTGTGGCTCGGCGTGGTGTACGGCGAGGCGCCCTGCATCCTCTGCTGGGCACAGCGCACCTCGATGGTGCTGATCGGGCTGCTCGGGCTGTTCGTGCTCCGCTACGGTCCGCGCCCCCGCTACATCGGCATGGTGGTGCTGCTCGGCGCGTGGGGGGTGTTCATGTCGCTCCGCCATGCGGCACTCCACCTGGCGCGCGATGTGGGCCAGGGCTTCGCCGCCCCCTACTTCGGCGCCCACACATACACCTGGGCGTGGTTCGTCCACTGGGTGGTGCTGGGCGTCGTTGGCGTGCTGCTGCTCCTCCTGCGCGATCAGCCGGCTGTCCTGGGCGTGCGCGACCCGGGCCGAGTGGGCCGCTTCGCCACGGGGCTCTTCCTCGTCGTGGTCGGCGCGAACGCGCTCCAGGCGTTCATCACCACCGGCCCTCCCCCGTTCATCGGGCAGGCCGACCCGGTCCGCTTCTCGCTGAATCCCCGGCATTGGGTGTGGATGAACGAGGACGAACTGGCGGGGCGGATCTCGCTCCGCGGGTCATGGACCATTACACGGCCCGATCCAGCCGCGATCGACGTGGATCCCGATCCCGCACGCGGACCGCTCGCGAATACCCCGGTGCTGCCCGTCGAGGTGTGGGAGCGCATCGGTACCACGCTCGACGGGCGGCTCACCGGGCTGGCCGGCGATCCGGCGACCGGCCGATACATCGCCGTCACCGAAGGGTACGGCGTCTACGTGCTCGACAGCACACTCACGCAGATCGAGCACCACGTGGAGCTCGACCATCAGTACAGCATCGATCTCACGCCGCTCGCCGGGGCGGCCTTCGTGGGCGACACGCTCGCCGTGCTGGCCACCAACAAGAGCTACCTCCTGCTCCGGCCCGATCCCACGGCGGATGCCGATCGCGAGTGGCGGCACTTCCGCAAGACCAGCGGCGGCATCACCGAGCTGGAACGCTCGCGGTTCGCGACCGTGCGCGCGCGCCAGATGTACGTGCTGTCGCTGGCATACGACGCTGAGGCGCACGAGCTGATCACCGTTGCTGTGCCGTCCCCGCGACACCAGCGGCTGGTCGTATCGCGGTTCGCCCGCGACGACATGACGCTCGCCTCCGAGTTCCTGCCGCGGCTGGGACCGGGACTGGAGCTCAGCGGTGACGATCGCTCCCTCGCGGAATACGTGGTGACCGGCGCCGTGGTTGCGGATGGGCTGCTCTACGCGATCAGCGCGAAGTATTCGACGCTGCTCGTCATCGCTCTCGACGGGACGGATGTGGTCGCGGCGTACGCGGTGCCGGGCCTCGAGCAGCCCGTGGGGCTCGTGGCGCGGGGTGCGCAGCTGCTCGTGGCGCAGGCGGACGGTCGGATTGCCGCGATCGAGCCACCTGAGCTTCGAGGAGGGTCGTGAGTGGTCGGGAAGTTGCGACGGTCGCCCTACCCGCCCACGCAAGGGTTCCCATGCCCCCAATGATCTCAAGAAGGTCCGCTGGAGTGTCACCAGCATTACCGGTGCCACCACAGGCCACTAAGAGCGAGCAAAGGACCAAGCGCCTGAGCATGTTGACGCCTCATCGAGCCGTATCGGCGCTCGACTTCAGAGCTTCAGCCGGACGCCCGCATTGACCATCCGTCCTTCGAGCGGTGCCCAGATATCGGTCGTCCAGCGGCCGTCGGAGGCGCGCTCTGGGCGCACGAGCGGGTTCCAGCGGGTTTGACGGACGTCGAGGATGTTCTCGATGTTGACGAAGAGTCCCGCCGCCCCGAATCGGTGCTCGGCCAGCAGGCCGAGGATGACATACGGTCGGCTCTCATCACGGAACGGGTCGTCCTCCTCCAGCTGCTGTCGTCCGACGTAGGCGCCCTCGATCCCGACGCGCGTGCCTTCATCAGGCTCGATCACGGCGTCCACCATGAAGAGGTGGCGCGGAGTGAGCGGCGTCTCGCGCCGGCCGCCGTTGGGAGCGTCCTCCCGCGAGCGCAGATAGGTGTGGGATGCCAGCACGTAGACGGGCCCGCGCAGGTAGCGGGCCCGGGCCTCGAGCCCGTAGGCCCGGGTCGGTCGTGACGCGTTGGCCAGCTCGACCTGGCCGGGCGCCTCGAGCGACTCCCGGACCAGTAGCGCGTGCTCGATCTCGGTCCCGAAGAGCGACAGAGTCAGTTGCAGCGACCCGGTCTCGCGCTCGAGATCGAAGGAGGCGCTCCGCGCCCGCTCGGCCTCCAGGTCGGCGAGCGGTTCCAGGCGCGTGAGACCGATTTCCTCAACCCGCTCCACGAAGGGCGTCGGCGCGGCGAAGCCCAGACTAGCCGATGCCCGAACCGCCCAGCCGCCGCCGGGCCGTAACAGGGCGGACAGCTTGGGACTCAGGAACGTCCCATACTCGTCGTGGAAGTCGGTCCGCGCGCTTCCCGACAGTGTGAACCACGCGGTCGGCTCCCACACGTCCTGCGCGAAGAGCGCCGGCGCTCGGTAGGTGTAGACGAACGCGGGCAGGTCGTCCGAGCGGTAGCGGTCTTCCTGATACGCGGCGCCGACGACCCAGCGATGGTCTCGCGCCACGCGGCCCAGCGTGACCTCGCCGAACCAGGTCCCGTGCAGGTCGTCGTAGGCGTCCACGCCGTGGACGTGGTCGTGCCGCTCCGCCATCGCCGCCGCGCGCACCGCGATGATCTGCCCGCTGCCGAGCAGGAACCGGGCGACCAGCCCGGCATCGCCGCGGCGGGTGTCCCGTTCCTCACGGTAGCCGTTTCCGTCGGGCAGGGTCGCCCCGGTCGCGGTGCCTCCGGCCCGCTCCTCGATCGAGCCGCCGAGGGTGAGGAAGAGCGACCGGCCCGCGCCGGGATCCCAGAAGATCCGGGGCCGGATCACGGCGCGACGGTAGCCGGAGAGGTCGAGCCAGTCGTCTCCGTCCACGTCCACCTGCCCCTGGTCGTGGGCGGTTGCCAGCAGCGTGTAGCCCCAGTCGGGTCCGAGCCGGCCGGGGAGGAACGCCACCGCGTCCGTCCCCTCCCGCGACGTCCGGTTCACCAGGAACTCGGGTCCGCCGGCTGGACGCCGCGACACCAGGTTCACGACGCCGCCCAGCGCCGCGCCGCCGTAGAGCGCTGACGCGGTCCCCTTGATCACCTCGACTCGGGCGAGGTCGATGGGTGGCACCTGGGTGACGGAGAACGAGCTGAGCTGGCCGCCGTAGAGAGGGAGACCGTCGGTGAGCAGCCGGGTGTAGCGTCCGTTGAGCCCGAGTAGCCGGACCTGCGCGCCGCCCAGAGCCGGCGCGGTCGCCTGGATCCGCACGCCGCCGAGGTCGGTCAGCACCATCGTCAGGTTGCCCGGGGCGAGGGCGGTGTTCTCGTCGATCTCCTCCCGAGGCAGCGCCTCGACGCGGACCGGCTCCTCCTCGATCGGCCGCTCCGACCGCGTCGCCGTGACGATCAGGTCCGCCAGCTCGATCGGCTCGGGCTCGAGCTCGACGGTGACGACCGTGTCGCTGCCCGCCCGTATTCCGACCTGCAGCCGCTCGAAGCCGAGCCGCTGCACGGTGAGACGGTAACGGCCCGGGGTGAGGTGGAGGGTGGCGATCCCGTCGGCGTCGCTGATCGCGGCGCTTAGATCGTTCCGCGCGGCAGCCACTTCCTCCTGCCTCCGCTCGCTCCCGGCCCGGACCTCGGCGCCCTCGACTGGCGCGCCCTCGCTCCGCACCCGCACGGTGACGCGGGCCGTGGTGTCCTGCGTCGCCGGCAACGCGGACGGCGTGGCGGCGGAGAGGGATGGCGGAACCCCGGTCGCGCAAGCAGCCGCGATCGCGAACGAGACCGCGGAAGAGAGTCTGCAACGGTGGCGGCACGATCGCGAAAGTCCCCTCACGGCTTCAGCAGCCCGCCGATGCAGAGTTTCCGCGCCTCAACTCATCGATCGTCGCGCTTGATACCTCGACGCGCTTCGCGCCGGTACTTGTCGAAAAACGCGTTCCCTCTGTTACCCGCGGTGCTGGAGAAATCGCCATGCGCATCTGACAATTAGGAAGTCCTTGGCCGCTTTGAGAAAAGCTTCGCGTTTCCCCGTCAGAGTAGCAACATGTTCGCAGCCGCCCACAAGACAAAGGCATAACACGATGATTCGAGCTCCACTCACCTCAGTGGTGAGCCGGCAATCGCCTCCTATTCAAACGGCTGCCGATCCGCGGCTACCTGGACGCCTACGAAGCCGAGACCGGTGAGCGCGTGTAGCGCTGGTACCCTAGCGGCTCGTCCTCCGCGACCATTGTGCTGTTGGGTATCTTGACGACTCAACACGAAGAGACGGTCAGACTCTGTTCTCCACGCGTGGCATCGAACGCATAGCAGCCGCCTTCACCTGGACCCGAGTCGACCTGCACAGCGGAATCCGCGAGCGGACCCGTCTTCGCAGGCACACTCCTCCCCCCGGCGCGACGAGCGCGCCCCTGAACCAGCGGAGCGCCGGCTCCGCAGGTTAAGCGGCGGGCGCTTTCGCCGTCAGGGCACCCCCAAGCTTGCCGGAGAGCAGGCCGAAGATCGCGCCGACGATCAGCGAGACCGCGATCACCAGCAGCGCGTTGTTGAAATTGACGCCGGTCAAGGCAGCCGTGCTCAGCGCGTCCGGCGTCTGCAGCAGGTAGGCGAAGGTCGACGCATAGCCGAACACGCTGGCCGGGATCGTGGACAGCGCTTTGATATGCGCCGCCAGGCACATGCCCAGCACCGTGACGCCGACCACGATCGCCGCCCATATGGACAACCCGATCGTATCAGCCAGAGGGATGCCCAGGATAATGAGCGCGGCCACCCAGGCGCAGATGACGCCAAAGACGTTGTGAATGATCGCTTTCTTCAGCGCTGCGTTGTCGCCCCCTACCGCGAAGAACGTCGCCCAGCCAACGAACACGGTCCAGATGATGATGAACCCCGACAGCGGGCCCAGCGCCAACCAGGTGGCCACGGCTCCAAGGGCTCCGATGCTGACCGACAGTGCAACGAGACTGGTCATGGTCGCGTCCCTCCGTTTGTAAAGGTCACGTGAATAAGACAAGACCCGGAAGATCCAGGCCCTCCAAAGCCACGCAGGCCGCGCACCTGCGAGGACGCTCACGCCACGCACGCTCTCTCACGCTCTAATAGCGCCACCCGTGGGCGGCCCCTTTGATCCGGCGGATTAGCATCACCCATCCCCCTCGATGGGTTACGGGCGAATCCGGGGATCTAAAGACAGTTTTTCCAGGCGCTCTGAAGAGGTGGTTGACAGGTGAGAAGAATCGGATGAAAGGCGAAAGGCTGTCTGTGCTGCGGGTGCACAATCGATAACTGTGGGCGCGCGACCCGGGCGCAGACGTCGCCGGGGCCCAGAAACTCAGCTGTTTCGGGACCCCGCGAACGACCTGGGACTCCCCGACGGTCCTATTCACCGGACCTTCCACACGGTGCTCGGCGCCAGCCGGTACGTAGGGCCCAAAGACCATGCCATCGACCAGGAATGTTAGAGCGAAGATGGGCTTGAGAGCGTTTCAAGGTAGGCCCGTTGCCGGAGCCCGTCAAGAACTTGCAGCCTCCCCGAGGACAGCATGATAGAGGCCATGTCGCTTGGCGGATCGAGCTTCACGGACGACGGTATCGAGTGCGAAGGTCCCAAATCAGCCATCACTCCGGTCGCGGATCAACCCACCGGTGTTCTTGCTGCGGAGAAGGAGATACACGATGAGCCCATGAGCCACGAATAGGGCTGGCACGTTAATCGCGGCGAGAAACCAGGTAGCCCCAAAATGGGCCCGGTGGACGCCATGAACATTGCCAGGGGGGAATGCCGCCGCGGAGGCTCTCTACCAACAGGCGCTCGCCAGCGACCCGAACTACGAGCTAGCGCTGGCCAGGCTCTCCCTCTGCCAGACGCAGAACATCAACGCCGTTGGAGCGAAGACAAGGAGTGGTTGACCCGGGCGGAGGCGAGCGCGCGCCGGGCGCTGGAGATCGACCCAAAGCTGGCGGAGGCGCACTTCGCGCTTGAAGCGCCTGAACCGAGAGTGTGCCGCGTCTTGGTCCAAGAGGTAGTGCGCTCACATCTTGGTGTCGGGACGACCCACGAGGGAGATAACCAAGCAGATAATGGTAGGGGAGGCACGGGCCTTGAGCCGACCGACGCGTCAGGTTCGAGTGAAATCGAGCTGTGGCCGGAAATCGAGGTGTGGACTCGAGACGAACTCATTCTTGGAATGATCTCTACTTCCGGGTCACCCCCTTCACACGTCTCGATCGGAACTATCGGGATTCTCAACAGGCTGGACGGCCGCTTCCTGTCTGGTTTCGAGTCCGATGGACCCCAATAGTCCTCGGGGAGTTTCGTTCTCTTAATCCGCAGGTCGTGGGTGGAGTTTCGCAGCGCGCGGCGCTGCTCAGTATGAAGGCGCCTGGCGGTGCCTTCAAGGCGAGCCCCACCCCGGTCATTCTCCACTCACGAACGCTTCAGGCACTTACGGCGCAGACCTTCCGTTCACGCGCGTGATTCTACGGCTTTGGCGGCGACGAATCGCCTGGCACCGCCTATGTCGCCGCACAGCTGAAGCGGTCCGTGGTGCTTGCCGGCGCTCGCATCGCCGCCCACGCCAGTTGTGCTGGTTGATCAGATGGCACGGATCGTGTTTTAGGCTTCCCGAGAGCAACTATCCGAGCACTACCTGGACCTGGTGCTCGCGACCGTCGTCGGACAGGGGCACGGGCGCTTCTCCCGGGAGCGGTGTTCCGTCCAGCCTGACCTGGGATACCCCCCGGCAGACGCCCTTGGGGTTGTCGACGGTGATCCGGTACAGAGTATCACCATGATGGTAGGTGATCTCGAAGCGTTTCCACCTTCGGGGGATGCACGGATCGATGCAGAGGGCGGAACCTCGCTTCCGGAATCCGAGAATCCACTCCAGCCCCGCACGGTAGAGCCAGCCCGCGGCCCCGGTGTACCACGTCCATCCACCTCGTCCCACGTGAGGAGGCTGGGAGTAGACATCTGC
>CAYGCC010000285.1:0-2123 GCA_964348165.1 uncultured Gemmatimonadota bacterium
GAGGTGACGCTGCCGCGCGTCGAGGCCGAGCTGGTGTACAACCAGGCCGGCTTTACCGGTTGGGCCGGCGGCCTCGTGCAGAATCACAAGGACATCGACAGCTTCGCCCCGGAAGACTCCAGTGCCACGGCCTGGGGCCTGAGCGGCGGCCTCAAGTACGCTCAGGAGACCTTCTCCGTCGTCGGCTCCGGCTACTACGGCCAGGGGATCGGCACGACGCTCATGTTCCTCGGCGGCCGCTCCGGAGAGGGCTCCACCGAGCAGCGCAAGTCGTACGGCTTCATCGGCCAGGCGACGGTGACGCCGCCCGGCAGCCAAGTCACGATCGGCGGGAGCTTCGGGCAGAGCACGATCATCGAGGCCGACGACGAGGTGGACCCGGATGAGGGGCGGGGCAAGCTGCACAACCGCTCGATCACGGGCGGCATCTACTACCAGGCGACCCAGTCGCTGAAGGTGGTGGGCGAGGGCACCTACGCCTGGAGTTCGGCGGACCTGGAGTTGGTGGATCCCAACCCGGAGAACAACACCTCCATCGCGATCTCCGGCGGCCTGATGCTCTTCTTCTAGGCCGCTCCGCGAGCCTAGCCAAATCGCGGTCGGGAAGCGGCCTCCCCTTGAGGGAGGCCGCTTTATTTCTCCACCTTGCGCACCTCGAAGCCCCACGGGCCCAACCCCTTCCGCCCCGGGTGCCAGCACGCTGTAGACTGCGTATATTGCTGCGACCCTGTCCCCCGCACACGAGGCGTACGACCCGATGAAGAGCCGAGCCACCCTCGCCTGGACCGTACTGCTCGCCGCCGCCTGCGGCGCGCAGATGGCCTCCACGATCGCCCGCAGCACACCCTCCCCTGGGCGGACCGTGTTCGACTGCTTCGCCGGAGAGGCGAACGCCGCGAGGTTCGACACACTCTCCGTGGACCAGCGTGACCTGCGGCTGGTCGTCGTTCGCGTCGATAAGAACGTCTACATCTCCGACGCTACCTTCCGCCGGGCCGAGGATCGGCTCACCCTCCAGGTGTCCGGCAGAGACTCCGAGGGCCGCACCGCTCTGCAGGTGGACGCTCAGACCTTCTACGTGTTCTTCACTCGTCGCGGCCTGGAGTACCGGGAACGGAAGGCCTCCGACGGGGCCCGCCACGCCGCCGAGACGATCACCGACCGTTGTGCTCCCACGGGGGAATCGGGAAAGGAATCGCCCTAGCGATCCTCCCCAAGCGGGCCTGATGACGATGAAGGTTCTTAGGGCCCCTCTGTTTCCCGAGGTCGCAGGTCGGGCGCGCAGCGGCCGGCCCAACTGGATGAAAGGATCGCCGCGATGGTTTCATACGAGCAACTTGGCCTGGTTCAACGCTATCCCGACCGCTGGCTCGCGGTCCTCAGAATCGTCGTGGGCTTGTGGTTTCTGAAGAGCGTTTGGACCAAGCTGAGCGTCTTCCTGGCGCTCGGGTTCGTTCCACTTCCCAACGCCTCGGAGCGCTGGATCAACTTCCTCCCTCAACGCCTCCTTGAATATGCGGAGACCGTACAGATCGACTGGTATAGCAACTTTCTTCTAGGCACCGTCATTCCCAACGCGCAACTTTTCGCCCAGCTCACCGCCTTCGGCGAGGCGGTCGTCGGACTCGGTCTCACGCTGGGCCTCGTCACGCGCGGGGCGTCCGTGGTCGGCCTCGCGGTGATGGCCAACTACCTTATCGCCACCTTTGGCGTCGGGTTCTGCCAGCAGGGCTTTCACATCTTGCTGATCGCCTGTATGCTCGCCTTCCTCGTGGCGGGAGCCGGTCGAACCTGGGGCCTGGACGGATGGCTCACGGAACGGTTTCCCGGCTCCTTGCTCGCGCGCTGGCGGCTGGTCTGACGGGCCGCCTCTCCGGAGGGAGGGGCTTGTAAAGGGGAAGAGGGGACGAAGGCGTCAGCAACGAGTTCGCGGTTGGACTTTGCTACACGCCAAGCGGCTCCAGATCGGAGCCGCTTGGACTTCTTTCGCTGGCGTGGCGGGGCCCGACCGAAGCCGGGACTACAGGGTAAGGCAGTTATTGCTTGATAGTCCCGCCCTGCTGCATCAAGCCGGAGCGCTTTTGGGCGGACTCGGGGGCGTCGCCCTCATCATCGTAGATAGC
>CAYGCC010000286.1:0-2042 GCA_964348165.1 uncultured Gemmatimonadota bacterium
CTTCTCATCCTACTTGTCACGAACGTGCGGGCCGGCATCGAAGAACGCCTGCTCGAGGAGGCGTACACGGTGTATCCAGAGTACCGCAGGTCCACGAAGCGGTACATACCTTTCGTAATCTGAGCGCCTGCGGAGTTCGACGGAGCAACAGTGAATACCTCAACCGATGGATCTCGGTCGAAGGCAGGAAGCAACGGCGGAGGGATAGGCCGGGAGGGAGTCGAACCCTCAACCTACGGACTAGGAGTCCCAACTAGCCCTCGCACGTAAAGGTACTTACCGGAACTAGCTGGCATTAGGCCAGCAGGTTAGGGGCTGCATCACGCAGCCCTTTCCCTTTGTTTACCCGTACTTTCTGATGGATTCCGGCACAGTAGCGGCACAGTTTCGCGAGATGGGTCCAGGGGACACTAATTGGTCGTAGAAGGACCCGGCGGTTGCTCAAACGGGGCTGGAACGGCGAGCGCACCCACTGGGGGAAACGCTGTCACGGACGGGCGCCAACGCAGACCCTCCTGGACTGGAAGCAAATGGCCCAGGAGAAAGAGATCGCCTGAGCCATCGCCCGAGAGGGGGAATTGTCAAGTAAAGTCGTGGTCAATACAGTGGATACCTGCCGCCACCGTAGCGGCTACTTCCCCACGGTCTTCACATTGTCGCAGCCGGTGAATAGGACGCCACTGAAGGTCTGCCCTAATAGACACGCCTCCTCATCCCCCGGCGCAATACCGGTTTCCTGTGTGCGGAAATGCAGCACCAGGTTTCCGTCTTCTATGTGACCGTTGTGCGCAGCCGTTGCTCCGTCAGGGCCAAACACCACTGTGCTCACGTCCACGTCTGCCACCTCGAAGTCAACGGTGCCTAAGATAGCGACTGGAATGACACCCTTGCTCTTCGGGTTGATCGAGTTCGGGTCGCTGCCGGGCTTGATGTCGATCTCTACGGGGACGACGCCTGGGCCGAAGGCGATGTTGTCGACGGCCTCAAACTGGGAAGAGGGGGTACCGGTGATAACGATCTGAGTAATGACCTGGCTAGAAGCGACTCCCCAGAAGGTGCCCCCGGGGGTGCACGGCGCGGTCGTCGAGGTCAGCAGGCCGCTCTGACCATGAATGTCGAGCGTACATTCTTGCGGCTGACCCGGAAGGGGTCGGTGCAGCAGCAGATCCATGCCTACGGCGTTGACGTCGCCAGCGGTGAAATTGATGATGAGTACGAATGTACTGACACTAGGCAGGACATCTTTCGAGGGTGCACCGAAGAATCCCGGTCCTCGGAGCTCCATGCCCTGAGCGTGATGATCCAGCGTGACTTGAATGCCCGGTTCGATGTCGCCCGGAGAGAAGCAGGCGTCGTTTGTGTTTTCGTCAAGCCGATTCGAGCAGCGCACGGACGCGCCAGACGCCACCGTACCTTCCTCGAAGTCCTCCAAGGGCAGACCAGGAAAGGTGGCATCGAACGTTGCCCGGTCGGAGAAGAATCGAAATGTCGCAGCCGGCGAAGCCGTTTCCCCAAGGTGGGCGCCATGGTCGATCTCTTCGCTCACCGGCTGCATCGGTTCGTCGCAGCTTGTGACAACGAGAGCCGCCAGCAGCGTCAAGGCGTTACAGCTTGTGATGGTACGCATCGTGGTCACCTCCGCTGAGGAGGGCTTTCACGCCCGCTTGCGAGCCCTGAAACCGCGAGGTGAATAGCCCTGCCTGGGTTAGTAACCGCACCGGTGGGCAGGGGGGGCTTCTCTACATAGACGACAGAACCCGCGCAGACGCCACCGGGAGCCCTCACACTCCACGCGCAAGTCGGACGCGAAGATCATTCTCAGGAAACGGTTGGAGGAGATGGGCCGGGGCCACTGATCGGCCCGGCCGCGGAGAAGATCACGCTGGACGACCTGGGCCAGCTGCTCCTCGGCGACTACCGGGTAAACGGTCGCCAAAGCCTCAAGCGAGCGGAGCTTTCGGTGAACACCCTGAAGGCTCACCTCGGCGGCGACACCCGGGCGCTGGACCTGACCAGTGCCCGGGTGAACCGCTACACCATGG
>CAYGCC010000287.1:0-16737 GCA_964348165.1 uncultured Gemmatimonadota bacterium
AGTGTCCGCGTCGATGACATAGACGTACGTCGCGCCGTCGGAGACGCCCACCGCCGATGCGGGCACGGCGATGGCGCCGCTCCGTTTGTCGAGGGCGAACTCGACGCGGGCCAGAAAGCCAGGGCGCGCCTCGACACCGCGCGGGCGCGGGCCCAGGACGACCTCCACCGGCACAAGCCGGCTGGCGGGATCGGCGCTCGGAAAGATGCGGCGGATACCTCCCGGGATGCGGGCGTCGGGATAGGCGTCCAGCCGCACCGCCGCGGTGCCGCCCGGTGTCAGGTGCACGACGTCCAGCTCCGAAACGCGAACCCGCACGACCAACTCCGAGTCATCGGCCAGCTCGAACATCGTCTGGTTGGGTGAGACCGCGCTTCCCCGCTCGACCAGCTTGGCCGTCACCATGCCGGGCACCGGCGCCGTGATTCGGCTGAAGGCGAGGCGCGTGCCCCAGAGCTCGACATCGGCCCGGGCGATCTCGTAGGACGAGCGCGCCGCGTCCAGATCGGCTTCGGTGACCAGCCCGCTGGCTTGAAGCTGCTGGCTGCGCTTGTAAGCCGCCTCGGCGTTCGCCAGCACCGCCCGGGCACGCTCCAGCTGCGCCGAGGTCTCCCGTGCGTCCAGCTCGGCCATCAGCGCGCCCGCCGCCACCCGATCCCCCTCCTCGACCAGGACCCGGAGCACCGTGCCCGCGGCCTGGCTGTTCACGCTGATGTCGCGGATCGGCTCCAGCGGTCCGCTCACCGTCACGGTCCGCGCCAGTTCTCGGGGCCGCGCCTCGACGGCGGCGACGGGCACGACCGGGGGACCGCCGCCGCGGCCGCTGCGCGCTGACGCCCCTTCGGCCCCGTTCCCCCGGGAGCAACCGGCGATGGCGCCAATCAGCAGGAGCGAGACGAGCGGCCACGCGCCCGACGCCCTTCGGAATCTCAGCATGGGTTTATGGATACTCCGTCCCAGGCAGCTTGAGCAACGGCCGCCGGCCTTTGGAACCGGGGGCTCGGAAGATGTGTGTGTCTCCATGAACAACACCCGGCCGGCACCGAGCGTTGAGCGCTTCGGGATGGAGCGTGCCGAAGCAGCCGGGCAAGCTCGGACTGCCTCAGGGAAAGCGCGAAGGGTCTGGACCGTGCGCCGCGTCAGGCCAGCGGAGAAACGATCTCGACCAGCTCGAGATTGAACGTCAGTTCTTTGCCAGCCAGCGGATGATTGGCGTCGAGCGTGATGGTCGATTCGGATACTTCGGTGATGGTGAGCATCACCCGCTCACCATCCGGCTGCTGCAGCTCGAGGTGCTGGCCGATCTCCGGGTCGAGCTCGTCAGGCAGCGTCTCGCGCCCTAGCTGGAACACCAGGTCGGCCTGGTGGGAGCCGTAACCCTGATTCGGTGGGATGTGGACCGTCTTCGACTCGCCCGTCTGCATCCCAACGACCGCCCGCTCGAAGCCGGGGATCACGTGCTGCTCGCCGAGGGTGAACTGCAGCGGCTCGCTGTCCGCGGACGTATCAAACACGGTCCCGTCTTCGAAGCGGCCGGTGTAATGGACCTTGACGGTGTCTCCGTTCTTAGCCAACGCCATTTGACACTACCTTCCCTTCGGCCCGGGCCCGTCGAGCGACGGCCCGAGCGCTGATTGCTATTCCGACTCGAGGCGCACGACGTTCTGCGCTTTCAAGCCCCTCTTGTCCTCGACCACATCGAACTCGACGCGGTCGCCTTCCCGCAGGGCGCGACCGCCGCCTTCGACCGCGGTATGATGGACGAAGACGTCAGACTCGCCTTCACGCTTGATAAATCCGTAGCCCTTCTCCTCGGAAAACCACTTGATCGTGCCCTGCGAGCGACTCATTGTTCTTTCTTCCGTGTTCCAGTGCTGCCGTGTGAGTTTGCCCGCGCCGGTCGCACGGGCGCCAACCTGCCTCTAGCGGCCGAAGCCTTGATCCCGGCGGGCGCGGCGGCGCCGAGCGGCCGCCTTCTTGCGATTCCGCGCCTGACTCGGCTTCTCGTAGAAGCGCCGCTTTTTCATGTCCTTGAACAGCCCCGACTGCTTTACCTTGCGCCGAAACTTCTTCAGCGCCCAATCAAGACTGTCGTTCTCGTCCAGCAGGACCTCGACCATCAGCCCCCCCTCTCAACCCCAAAAAAAATAACCGGGCCCCGGCTAATTCCGGGTCCCCGGGCCAACCACGACCGTCACCAGAAACCTACGAACTCACCGTCAGTCAAGCGCTTGTGCTCCCTACCATAAGGCGGTCGCCGCATCTTGTCCAGTCACGGCCGGCGGGTTCCGTGGGTCGGTCCCAGGCCACGGTCCGGCCCGGCCGATGTGACCCGCAGCGCCGCTCTCCTGTCTACAAGGGTGTCGCGGGTTGCGACGGCACAATCGTGACCCGAAGATCTCCCGACATTGGCAGGCAAGCTTCGGCCACCAGCACACGCACGATGCCGGAAGGTTACATTGCACCCAGGTTCATCAGTCAGTCTCGCTCATCACAGATGGAGCATCGCCACATGACTCAAAAGCTCTTGATGATCGTCGCCGCCGGCGCGGTATTCACATCGACGCTGCAGGCCCAGGAGACGACGACACGTCCGAACATCCTCGAGGCTATCCTGCTGCCGCGAGTTTCGGACTCGTTACGCAAGGAAGGCGTTCCCGAGGACGAGGTCCGCGTCGCCATCGAGGAAGCGATGCGCAAACGCCTGCCGCCGGCCGAGACCAAACAGGTGCTGGACGAGACGGCCCGCTCGGTACGCGAGAGCGGCCCGATCGACAACTTCGGAGCCTTCGTCCAGACCCAGCTCGACGCGGGACTGCGCGGTCGTGAGCTGGCCGCCGCCATCCACGCCGAGCATGCGCGTCGCGGCATCGGCAAGGGCAAGAAACTGGGGGTCGAAAAGGCGAGGGGTGGTCCCAAGGCCGAGAGAGCCCGCGGTGGCCCGAAGCCCGAGATGGCCCGAGGTGGCATCGAGGCCGAGGACTCGATGGCCGATACGACGGCCGCCGGCCCCCCGGTGGTGAAGGTCAAAGGGCCGAAGGAAAAGCAGCCAGAGCTGGACTCGGTCAAGGCCGAAGCGCAGCGCAAGAAAGACGAGGCGGCGGCGAAGGTGCGCGGGCGCCGTCCCAAGCCGGATACCACCCGCGTATCGGGAGTAAGATAATGACCGGGAGAGCTGTATTGCCCAACGCGATGGCGATGGCCTTCGCCCTAACTATCGCTCTGGTTGCCTGCGGTGAAGCGGAGCGCGCCGACGTGGAAGAGACCGCCGCCACGGCCGCCGCTCAGGTCGAAGCTGCGGCCGCCACCGCCTGGGTCGACCAGATGGCGGCGGTCGCCAACGCGATCGAGCGGCAACCCGCCGCCGCCGACTCGATTCTGAACGCGAACGCCATGACGCGGCCGAAGTTCGACTCGCTGCTCTACGTGATCGCGGCCGACAGCGAGCTGAGCGAGCGGTTCGAGGGACTGCGGACCAAGTAAGCGACCGAGATCGCGATCGCGCTCGAAGCGAGGGCCCGCACGGGCCCTCGCGCCGATCGGACGTCCCAGTCGAACGCAACCTCTACCAGCGCACGCCGCCCGCTTGAACCCGGCCCGCACTCCGCGGATCCCGGCGCGGCACCTACCCTTCGATCGCTGCGGGCGACCGCCGTGTTGGAACCCGGAGTGACCTGAAGGGGTCGTCGGTCGTCGACCTATCAGAGGATCCCCCGCCTCATACTACGGAACAAGGCAACGCGTCACGAGTCCTTCGCTCGCGAGCGAATCGGACGAGGGGCGACGTGCGTTTTTTTTCTGCAGCACGGCTATGCATCCGTTTGCCAGCCCGCGCAAAAGCTGCACGCAATCGCGGTCGCGGCACCCGCGCGGCCCCACGACTAAGTGCAGACATGCGCGTCGCTTGCGAACCACACGGCCGCAGGGCATGTCCCTTGCCCGCTTCTGGCCGCGTCTGTTGCAGCCGCGGTCAGCGCGTATGTCCTTCGCTCCGCCAAGGGACGTCAGATGTCACAAGCACGTATCGCACTCTACTCGCACGACGCCATGGGCCTGGGCCACATGCGTCGAAACCTGCTGATCGCGGACACGCTTCGCCGGCTCCCGATCCGCGCCAACGTGTTGCTGATCGCCGGCGCCGGCGAGCTCAACGCGTTTCGGCTGCCGGCCGGCGTCGATTGTCTGACCCTGCCGGCGCTGCGAAAACATGGAAACGGGACGTACGCAGCCCGGAACCTGAGGATCGCAACCAGCGAACTGGTGGCGCTGCGAGCTGAGATGATCCGCTGCGCCGTTGAGTCGTTCCGGCCCGATGCTCTGTTGGTGGACAAGCTGCCGCGCGGAGTATTGGGCGAGCTGGGGCTGGCGCTGAGTTATCTCCGTGCCAGGACGACGACGCGCATGATTCTGGGGCTGCGCGATGTGCTGGACGATCCGGTCGCCGTTCGCCGCGAATGGGATCGAGCGGGGAACGAGGAAGCGATCCGCGACTTTTACGACGAGATCTGGGTTTATGGAGATCCGACCATCTACGATCCCGTCCGCGAGTGCGGCCTGTCGGCCGACGTCGCCTCGAAAGTGAAATACACCGGGTATCTCGATCCGCGGCGTCGTCTGGAAGCGAGGGGCGCTGGCGAACCGCTCAGCTCGCTCAACCTACCCCCGGGTCGACTGGTGCTCTGCCAGGTGGGCGGCGGTCAGGATGGCGGCCGTCTGGCCGAGTCCTTCGCGCAGGCGACTCTGCCCCGGGGCACGAACGGTGTGATACTCACGGGCCCGTTCATGCCCAGCGAAACGCGCCGAAATCTGGAGGACATGGCGGCACGGGCTCGGCGCCTGACCGTCATGGAATTCGTATCCGAGCCGCTAGGGCTCTTGAAGCACTGCGAGCGGGTGATCGCCATGGGCGGTTACAACACGTTGTGCGAGATCGTGCGCCTGGGGATTCCCGCCCTCATCGTGCCGCGGGTGAAGCCTCGCAGCGAGCAGCTGATCCGCGCCCGGCGCTTCCGTGACCTCGGCCTGCTCGATCTGCTACCACCGGTCCTTACAACACCGGAAGCACTGACGGATTGGATGTCACGCGAAGTCGTGCGGCCCGTCGCGGCGCACGACCGCATCGATTTCGCGGGGTTGACTCGCATCCCGCCGCTGCTGGCGGGTGTCTTGGCTCGTGAGTGGCCTGCGATCGAGACGGGCGCTCTGTGTGCGGCGCGGACCGCTTGATGAGCACAGGGATGAAGACAACTTCGGGCTCACCACGCATCGCGATCTTCACGCATGATACCTTCGGTCTGGGACATGTGCGCCGCTGCCTTCACATCGCCCGTGCGCTGTCCGAGCGGGCCCCTAAGGCCTCGATCCTGCTCATCACCGGTACCCCGGCGCTGCGGATCTTCGAGGAGCTTCCCGCCAACGCCGATTACCTCAAGATCCCAACCATCGCCAAGACGGGCACCGAGCGTTTTCAACCGCCCCACCTGCCGCTCCCGCTCGTCGAGACGACGGCGCTGCGGTCGCGCCTGATCCGCGAGGCGCTGATCGGCTTTGGGCCGGACGTCTTGCTCGTGGACAACTTTCCCCTCGGCTCACGGGGCGAGCTGCTGGCCGCATTGCAGGAGTTGCGTCGCTGGCCCACCCGAACCGTGCTCGGTTTGCGCGATATTCTGGACGCCCCCGATGTGGTGCAGGGCGATTGGACGCGCCAGCGCATCTACGAGGTGCTGGACCGCTACTACGATCGCATCCTCGTCTATGGCATGCGCGAGATCCTCGATCTCGAGGAGGCTTATGCCCTTTCCACCCCCACCGCGGCCAAGCTCCGCTATTGCGGCTATGTCACGGCGCCGGCAGCGCCGGCGGATAACGGCGCCGACCTCGGCCTGAACGGGCGCTTCCTGCTGGCGAGCGGCGGCGGCGGCGGTGACGCGTATCCGCTGCTCAGCGCCTTCCTGCGGGCGCTGCCGCTCATCCCCGCGACGCCGGCCGCCGTGGTCACCGGTCCGCTGATGAGCGCGACCCAACGTGGCCAGCTCCGCGAGCTGTTGAACGGGCGTACCGACGTCCAGTTCCGAGACTACGTCCCCAACCTGCGGCGCTATATGGGCGCCGCCGACCTGGTCGTCAGTATGTGCGGCTACAACACCGCCGCTGAGATCATGGCGACCGGCGCGCGGGCCCTGGTGGTGCCACGCACCTGGCGCTACGGCGAGCACCAGAAAGGAACCGCGGCGGGCGTGGAGTGGGAGCAGGCGATGCGCGCCAAGGCGCTCGCGCGGCTGGGTCGCGTGACACTGCTGGAGCCCGAGACACTCAGCCCCGAGCGCTTGGCGGAGTGCATCGGCGAAACGCTTTCGGGTCCGACCCAGCGATCGGAGGTGCGGTTCGATACCGACGGTCTCGATCGTGTGACGGACCACCTCCTCGCGCTCAGCAAGGTTTAGGAGGCAGACGAATGGCGCCGGGTCGAGCGGGTCGTGTGGGCTATGTGCTCAGGAAATTTCCGGTGCTCTCAGAGACCTTCATCCTCGGCGAGCTTCTCGCGCTGGAGGAGCGCGGCCTTCCGCTGCATGTCATCTCACTGGAGCGACCCAACGATCCGCGGTTTCACGATGACCTGCCGAAGCTCAAGGCACGGATCGCTTACCTCCCGAATCTCGGGGACATCCGACGCTACCTGCGCATCCACTGGCGGCTGGCGCGTTCGAAGAGCGTGGGCAAGAGCTACCGGCGAACGCTATTCCACGTGCTGAGGCGTGGGCGGCCGCGGCAGCTCTGGCGATTCGTTCAGGCGGGCTTCGTGGCCAACGAGGTGCGCCGCCTGAAACTGCGACATCTGCACGCCCACTTCGCGCACTACCCGGCCACCGTCGCCTTCCTGGCCTCAAAGATCACCGGTGTGCCCTTCAGCTTTACCGCGCACGCCACCGACATCTTCAAGCACGAAGTCGACCGCAATGCGTTGAGTCGAAAAATCGCGGCCGCCCGTTTTGTCGTGACCGTGAGCGAGTTCAACAGAGACTACCTGCAATCCATCGCCGGCGACTCGAACGGCCGGATCGCGCTCGTTCACAACGGCATCGACCTTTCCCGCTTCAGCCCGAACGGAGCGCCACCCCCGTCACCCTTCACCATCCTCTGTGTCGCCCGTTTGGTCGAGAAGAAGGGCCTGCCGGTGCTGGTCGAGGCATGTCGGATCTTGAGGGACAGGCAGCTCTCCTTCCGCTGTGAGATCATCGGGAAGGGTCGCATGCGCTCTCAGCTGGAATCGCTGATCACCCGCTGGTCATTGCGTGATCAAGTGCGCCTGCTCGGACCGAAAACGCAGATGGAGGTTCGCGAGCACTTTCGCTCCGCCCACATCTACGTGCTGCCTTCGATCGTGGGCTCCGACGGAAACCAGGAGGGCCTGCCGGTATCGATCGTGGAAGCGCTGGCCTGCGGGCTGCCGGTCGTGACCACACCGGTCACCGGGATCCCCGAGGTGGTGCGCGACGGGCACAACGGGCTGCTCGTGCCCATGGGCGAGCCGGAAGCGTTGGCGAACGCGCTGACGCGGATCATACAAGATGCCGACACCCGCGAGAATCTCCGAGCCAACGCTCGTCCCTCGGTGCTCGGCCGCTTCGATCAAAAACAGACCAGCGCCAGCCTGCACCGCCTGATGGAGCCGACCGACCGGTGAAGATCTTCTACCTGTGCCCCGATCTGGGCATTCCGCCCTCAGGTTCGAAAGGAGCGGCCGCCCACCTGCGCGGATTCCTGCGCGCCCTTTGCAGTCTCGGGCACGACGTCCGACTAATCACACCGCACGCGGAACGCAGACTGTTCATCGGTGGCGACACTCAGATTCCGGTGGTCCGCGTGCCTCGTCCCGCGATCATCGATGGGATCAAGGAAGGTTGCCAGCCGCGCCTGCAGCGGGCGCTGGGTCATCTCTGGATGAACGTGGCGGTCGAGGGCGCCGTGAGCGATCTGATCCGCACTCAGCGACCCGACCTGGTCTACGAACGTTACAGCCCCTTCTCGGTGGCCGGGGTGATGAGCTGCCGGCGTCTGGGCGTCCCTCACATCCTCGAAGTAAACGCGCCGCTCGCCTGGGAGGGCACCCGCTATCGGGCGCAGGCACTCGGCGAGGCGGCTGAATCGCTGGAGCGCGCTGCCTTCGCCGCCGCGTCCAACATCGTCGTGGTGAGCCAGGAGCTGAAGCGAATGCTGATCAGCGCCGGCGTGAGCAGCTCCAAGATCGCGGTCGTGCCCAACGGAGTGGACGTCGATCTGTTCCGCTCCGAGGGAGAGGCTCAGCGCCAGGGCCTGGAGGGTAAAGTGGTGCTCGGCTTCGTGGGGAGCCTCAAGCCCTGGCATGGCATCGACCTGCTGGCCGAAGCTTATCGGCGACTGGCAGCCAGCGACCCGCGGCTGCACCTGCTGGTGGTCGGCGAAGGGCCCGGCGCGCGAGCGGTCGAGGCTCTGGCCGCGGAGCTGCCCGGGCGGGTCACGCAGGTGGGAGCTGTCCCCCAGCGCCAGGTTGCGAGCTATCTGCGGGCGATGGACATCGCGGTGGCCCCTTACCCACGGCTGGACCGCTTCTACTACTCGCCGCTCAAGGTCCTCGAGTACATGGCCACCGGTCGCGCCGTGGTCGCCAGCGAGATCGGACAGGTCCGCGAGCTGATCCGGCATCGGGAGACAGGCGTGCTGGTGCAGCCCGGCGCGACGGCGGAGCTCGCCGATGCGATCGCCGCCCTGGTCGCTGACGGTGCACTGCGACGCCGCCTGGGCGCCGCAGCGGCGGCGGATGTAAGACGCCAGCACCTCTGGACGCATCGGGTCGATCGGATTCTGCAGTTACGGAGGGCGGCGGCGTGACGCCAGGGCGCTTTCCGGGCCGCCTGACGCTGGCGCCGGTCCGTAGGGGTTGGCGGAGATACTGGACAGGTTGGGCGCGTTGGTTCGGGATGGCGCGACGGTTGGCGCCGCTCATGGGGCGGCGCAAGCGCCGGTTGCTGTTGGCCTTCGTCGCCGGGTTGTGCTACACGGTGGTGGGGCTGGCCGAGCCGTGGACGTTGAAGCTGATCATCGACAGCGTCATCCTGGGCCACCCGATTCCCGCCCTGCTGAATCCGATGCTCGGCCCCGTCGCCGGCGATCGCCTGCTGCTGCTCAACGTGTTGATCGGACTGGTGGTCGTGCTCTCGCTGACGCGCGGGCTTTTCTATTACTTCCAAAGTCTGCTTACGGCGCGGGTCGGACAGCAGGTGACGGCGGACCTGCGCCTGGAACTGTACAGCCACCTTCAGCGCCTGTCGTTCCGCTTCCACGATCGTCGGCGCACCGGCGACATCCTGGCGCGGTTGACCAGCGACATCCGCTTTCTGCGCGACATCTTCGTGGCGCTGCCGCTGACCATGACCAGCGAGTTGTTACTGATCGTCGGCATGATCACGGTCATGTGGATGATGGACTGGTCGCTGGCGCTAATGGCTCTGGTCGCGGTGCCGGGGATCGCCGTCGTGGTCCGCATGTACCAGCGGCCGATGCGAAAAGCCATCCGGCGTCAACGCGATCGTGAAGGCGACATCGCGACGATCGCGTCCGAGGTACTCGGCGCGATCAAGGTCGTCCAGGGATTTCATCGCGAAGCGCACGAGATCGACCGCTTCACCGTCCAGAACAAGCGCAGCCTGCGCACCGGATTGAAGGCCGCGCGCCTGGAAGCGAAGCTCCGCTGGTATGCAGAGGTGACCGTAGCCATCGTCACCGCGCTGGTTCTCGCCGTGGCCGCCCGGCGCG
Organism: uncultured Gemmatimonadota bacterium; assembly: GCA_964348165.1. Classification (GTDB taxonomy): domain Bacteria; phylum Gemmatimonadota; class Gemmatimonadetes; order Palauibacterales; family KS3-K002; genus CAYGAJ01. The sequence continues at coordinate 9,793 of CAYGCC010000287.1, forward strand.
TCCTGGCCGGCGCCCTACTTCCCGGCGACCTCATCGTCTTCGTTCGCTACCTGCGGACGTTCACCCGACCCCTGCGGCGCGTGTCACGCCTGGCCGAGCGGTCGGCACGCGGCGTCGCGGCAGCCGAGCGGGTCCTGGAGATCATGGAGCTGAAGCCGGCGGTGCGCGATCGCCGCGGCGCCGCCCGGGCCCGGCGCTTTCGCGGCGAGATCGGTCTTGAGCGGGTCAGCTTCCGCCATGGGCGGGGGCGCTCGGTTCTGCGCGACATCGACCTGCAGATCGAGGCGGAGGAGCGGGTGGCGATCGTCGGCCCGACGGGCGCCGGCAAGAGTACGCTGGTGAGCCTGATCCCTCGCTTCTACGAGCCCAGCAAGGGACACGTCTCAATCGATGGTCGCGACGTGCGCGACTTCACGCTCGCCACTCTCCGCCAACAAATCAGCGTCGTATTTCAAGAGCCGATCCTCTTCTCCAGCAGCGTCGCCGAGAACATCGCCTACGGAAAAGTCGACGCGCCGATGGACGAGATCGTGGCCGCGGCCGAGAAGGCGGGCATTCATCACATCATTTCCCATCTGCCCGAGGGCTACGACACGGTCATCGGCGAGCGCGGCGGAACGCTGAGCGGCGGACAACGCCAGTGCGTGACCATCGCCCGCGCCATCATCAAGAACGCGCCGATCGTGATCCTCGATGAGCCGACCACAGGGCTGGACAGCGAGGCCGCCGCCCTGGTCGTTCGAGCCCTGGACCGACTGACGGACGGGAAGACCGTGATCACGATCAGCCATCACCTCGCGACCATTCAACAGGTCGACCGCGTCGTCGTCATGGAGGCCGGCCGCATCGTCGACCAGGCGGCTCCCGCGGTGCTTTCCACACGTGACGGCCTTTACGCGAGAATGCAGCAGCTACAGAGCGAGATGCTGATCGTATGAGCAGACCCGGCGACACCGATTATCCCGGCTTCGCTACAGCGCTGGACGTCGACACGCTGCCCGAGCTGTTACGCGGCGCCCTGCCGGAATGCCGTAACGGCCTGGAGCTGCGCGGCTGCACCATACTCGACGTGCGCTATCGACCGAATGGGCCCTGCTGGATCCTTTATCGTCTAAAGATCCGCGAGGAGCGCGGACGCACCCATCGTCAACTGGTCTCGGCCCGACTGCTGCGACCCGGAGAGCGGCCCGACCCACCACCCCAGACGCTGCTCGACCGCTATCACGCTCGCACAGACAACGTGCTGTCCACGCCGGCCGCCTTCGTGCCCGAGGTGCCGATGGCCGTCTTTGCCTTCCCACTCGACGCGGCCTTGCCCGGTCTCTTCGACGCCGTCGACCCCGAAGCGATGAAGCGGCATCTCGCTCGGATGTGGTCGCCCCGGAAGGTCAAAGTCCGTAGCGTGAACGTCAGGCCGATGGGGTACACGCCACAGGCGCGAGCGGCCTTCCTCTATGAGGTGCTGGCCGAGGACCGGCGCACGGGACTGCCCGAGCTGCGGCGGCTGATCGCCAAGATGCACTCGAAGAAGAAGACGGCGCGACTCTTCGCCGACGCCTGGGCCACCTGGCGCGCCGGCGGCCACAAGGTCGGTCTGGCACCCCCTGTCGGCTACATCGGCGCCGCCGGGATTACCCTGCAAGAACAGGTGCGTGGGCAGCGGCTGGGCGGACTGGTCAGCTCGCCCAAGTTCGTGAAGTGGGTCCGTCGCACCGGCCGCCTCCTGGCAAACTTCCACGGGCTGTCGCTGCCACTCAGCACCCGGCGCAAGTCCGCCGACGAGGTCTATGGCGTGCACCGCTGGGCCGGCGTCTTGATGGCGATCCGACCCGAGCTGGCCCCGCGGGTCAAGCGTCTGCGTGAGCGGCTGGCGAGCGAGATCGAGGCGCGCGCGAGCTTGACCGGGCCGATCCATGCGGACTTCCACCACACCAACGTCCTGGTGCACGATGATCATGTGACGATCATCGACCTGGACGAAATGGCGTTCGGCGATCCGATGGTGGACGTCGGCCGCTTCCTCGCCTCGCTGCGTGTGCCCGCTCGGCGCGCCTTCGGTGACATCGACGCCTTGAATGACGCCGGCGCCGCCTTTCTCGACGCCTACATGACGCAGGCGGGAGGTGATGAGCGGCGCGCCCGGTTGTTCGAAGCGGCTTCGCTGCTCATCGCCGCCGGATCTTCCTTCCGCATCCAACGGCGCAACTGGGAAGAAGAGGTGGCCCTGCTGGTCGGTGAAGCCGAGCGCGTGCTGGATCTGGCCGGCAGCTCGACAACCGTGGGCGCGAACAGCAGGCTAGGCGCGGCCCGCCCCAACCTGTCCCCCGAAGATCAACAGCGCTGGGCCACCGACGGGATCTACATGCAGGCGGCCCTCGACCCCCACGTGCAGGCGGTCTACGGAGCCCAGGTCACCGAGTGCCGGGTGCGGGGCGGGAAATCGACAGAGGGACGCGGCCTGAGCTACCAGCTCCGTGGATTTCGCGCTGACGAGCCGTGGGCCGTAACGCTGAGAGCCGTCCGGCGCGAGAGCGGAGGCCGTTCGATGGCGCAGCGATTGGAGCAGCTGGGTGCCGCGCTTCAGGGAGCAGCGGATGCGCCGCGCCTCCCCCGTCCGGTGGCCTATCTGCGGCCGCTCTCCCTTCTCGTTTGGGAGGTGCCGGTCGGCCAGCCCTTCTCGTCGCTGCTGGGGACTCGGGAGGCCGCCGTGGCGGCGCAACGCGTGGCCCGCGCCCTGGCCGCGGTCCACCAGGCAACCATCGAGCTGGATCGAGAGCGAACCCTGGACGGCGAGCTGCGAAAGCTACGACGAAAGCTGCCGGCTCTCTCCGGGCAGCGTCCCAGCTTCGCGACCGAGGCCAAGCGGTTGCTTGAGGAGATCGAGCGCCGCTTGCACAACGCCAGCGCCCGGCACGGCCCGATCATCGGGACGGTACATCCTCATCACGTGCTTTACACTGACGGGCGCATTGCGCTCGACAAAGTGGATGAGATCGCACTCGCGCACCCCTTCATCGACACCGGCGACTTCCTGGCGCGCCTGGCGCTGCTTGGTATCCAGCGGGCCTGCTTTGAGGACACGCTGGAAGCGGCCCGGCGCTTTCGCGACGAGTACCATGCGTGCTGCTCGACGGGTGAAGATGGGCTGGCGACGTTCGAGGCCGCAGCCCTCCTCCGTCTCAGCTGTACGCTCGCGGAACGTGGTACGCAGCAGGATACGGTCGAGCGTCTGCTCAACCACGCGCAGACGAGGCTGGCATCGTGAGCACGGCGCAGCGTACGGAGCGCCGGCCGGCGGGGCACGGCCGCGGCGCCGCGGACCGCGGCGGCCGGCTGACCGACGTCGTGGCCGCGCGTTGTCGCGGGCGCACATTGCTCATCGGCCGCGGCCCGGACGATCTGGCGGAAGCGATCGAGGCACGCGGCCTGCGAATCTCGCCGCTCGACCTGGGTGACTTCGACTTGCATGATCGGGTGCCCACCTCGGTTGCGCTTGCATGCGCTACCAAGGCCTTCAAGACCATCGTTCTGATCGGAGTGCTCGAGCGGCTGCCCGCTGAAGCGGGCGACGCCGTGATCGCCGAAGCCTGGCGCCAATTGAAGCCGGGCGGACGTCTGTTGGTGGTCGTACCCAACGAGGATTGCATCCCCGACGATCGGCAGGTGCGCCGGTTCGATCGACGTGGGCTAAAAAAGACGTTTCGACCGCTGGAGGGTAAGTGCCGGTTCGTTACCGAGCAGCCGTTCAGATGGCTGTTCGCCGAGGTCAAGAAGCCCCGCGATGGTCGTCCGCGCCGCTACAGCGGCCGGGAACGACGCTATCGGGTCACCGCCGATCTATGCCGAGGCAAGGTCATCGAGCTTGGCTGCGGGTCCGGAGACCTTGCAAAGTCGATCCACGACCGCGGGCCCGACGTCGTCGGTGTCGACATCAACCGTGAGAAGATCCAGACCGCCCGAGAGCGCTATCCGGAAATCCAGTTCATCCACAGCGACATTCGGGACCTGGATATCGCTGACGGCGAGTTCGACACCGTCGTGTTGGCTGAGGTCTTGGAGCACCTGCCGGCGGATTCCGGCGCCGAGATTCTGGCGCGAGCCGCACGGCTGTTGCGACCCGGCGGCCGCCTGATCGTGAGCGTCCCCAACGAGGACGCGATCCCCCACCCCAATCATGTGCGGATGTTTGACCGTGAGGGTCTAGAGAAGCTGTTGCAACCTTTGGGCCGGCCGCGACTGGTGTGCGACCAACCGTTCAAGTGGCTGATGATGTACGTGGAGAGTGAATCATGATACAGAGCATACGAGCCCGTTTCGTGGTGACTCTGGTGACGAGCGTCACACTCGCCAGCGCCGGCGCAGCTTGGGGGCAGAGCCGTGGGTCCAGCGAGCCGCAACGCGAAGATTATCAGCGCACACCCCGGCAGTTCTCGCTCGACCTAAGCGCGTCCGGCGTCTTCGATACCAACATCAATCATGATACGGACGACATCGACTCGCACGGAATGCTGGCTGGCATCGAGGCTCGGCTGCGAAGCAGCCCGCGTCGGCCTGCCCTGACGCTGAGTTACGAGGGTACCGTGCAATCGTTCTCGGGCACCGACCGCTGGGACCGATTGGAACACCAGCTCGACGGGCGCATCGCCCAGTACCTCGGTCCGGTTACGCTGGAGACGACGGCCCGCTTGGATTTTGGAAGCGCGACGGAAGACCGGGAGCTGAGCAACCAGTTCACCGTCAGGCCGCGGATCGGCTTATCGGTGGGCGCGGCGCGGGTCCGGGTTTACGGCGCCTATCGGCTCAAGGGCTTCGACCTGGCCAGTGAGCTTCAGTCGAGCGATCCCGATATGCAGGTCGGACTTTCGCAGCTTGAATCGACTGAGGAAGCCGGAGTTCCCAATGAACGAATTCGCTACGTCGGGGCCGAGTTCCGCTGGAAGGCCGGCGGCGGCAGCAGTTGGCAGCTGGGCTACCGGTACGAAACGAGCGACTCGGACAACCCGGATCGGCGCTACATCCGGCGCCGCTACACGGCCGAGTACCGGGCCGACGTGAGCGACCGCTCCGCCCTCGAACTGGGGCTGGAGTATCGGCCGCGGCGATTCCTCGACCAGCGGGTTCAGGTGGAAAGCCTCGACGAAGAGACGGGAGAGGTCAGCGAGAGCGAGGAGCTTCGACGTGACATCCGCTGGGTTCCTTACGTCTCGTTGGGCCACACCTTCCCCTGGGGCCAGGAAGTCGAGGTGTCCTACGAGTTTCAGCGTCGCACGTCCAACGATCCCGAGGAGGAGTTCGAGGCGCACCAGGTCACCCTGTCCGTACGCCTGCCTATCATCAGCCGCTATCGCACGGCGCGCGTCGAACACTAGCCGTCGTCAGGGCACAATGGCCGCCAAGGCTACTCCGCAGCCAAGCCGCGCCGCGCCGTCGCGTCCACCAGCGCCACCTCGGGCACGCCCTGCCCCGCACAGGCCGCCCGGACCCCGGCCCGCTTTCCTATGATGACGTCCGCCGGCCGGCCCAGACGCCGGAGGGCGAAGAGCAGCGGCAGGGCGAGTATCGTCGCCACGCCGCCGACCACGTACGCCTCGCCGATGGAACGGGCGCGCGCCAGGTAGCCCAATCCCCCCTGGCTCACCACGGCGCCGGCATTCCCAAACATCGAATCGAACGACGTCACCGACGCCCGTTGCGCCGACGGAATGCTCTGCTGCAGGTAGGCCTGCTTTACCGGCCCCGCCATCCCCAACGCCAGCGCCACCACGAGGAATAGCGCGACCGCCAGCGCGAACGACCCGGCCAGGCCGACGCCGATGGCCGCGACGGTCTGCACGGCCGCGGCCCAGAGCAGTAGCGTGGTCCGTTTGCCGCAAAAGCGGCTGAACACATCGGCGACGGCGTTGCCAGCAATCATCGCCAGGGCCAGAAGCGAGGCGATGGCGCCGGCTACCCAGACGGCGTCTCGACCCAGCAGCTCGAGGAAGTACGGCTGCCAGGCGTACCAGGCCCAGGCCATGAACCCGTACTGCAGAAGCGAGACGAGCATCAGCAAGCGGACGGGTCGCTCTTGCCAGCCGAAGCGGAGCGACGCCCGGGCAACGCTCTTCATCTCGGCGGGCACGGTGGCCAGGCGCAGGGCGCGCGGCGTGAACCCGAGGTCGCGCATCGCGAACCAAGCGACCGCGAACACGCCGACGAGCATCAGCGTACGCAGCAGGTAGGGCAGTGCCAGGTCGATGTCACCGAGCACGCCGCCCCCCAGCGTGCCGACCAGCATGGCGGCGCCGCTCACCATCGAGCCGCGGGCGAAGACCGAGTCGAGCCCGCCCTGGTGCCCGGTGCTTTGCAACGCGTCCACCAGCCAGGCCTCGACGGCGCCGGAGTAGAAAGTGAAGCCCAGCCCCATCACCACCGACACGGCGGCGAAGGGAAAGACGCCACCGCCCAGCCAAGCCACGACCAGGTAGCCGACGGTGGTAAGAACGAGGGTGGCTACGCTCAACAGGAACGAGGCGCGACGGCCTACCGTGTCGGCAAGCACGCCGGTGGGGATCTCGAAGATTACCATGCCGGCGGTGAAGGCGGCGTTGGCCACGAAGACACCAAAGATGTCGAGCCCCGCGTCGAGCAGGAAGAGCGTGTTGACGCCCCAGATCAGCGCCGCCGACAGAGTATAGAGGCCGGCGATGACGAAGTAGCTGCGGACGACCTGCTTGGCGGTCATGACGAGCGGCGTGCTCCGGATCGGGGTGGGCGCGATCGCCTATTCTGCCCCGGCGCCCGAACCGGCGCCAGTGCTGCGTGTGCCAACACCCGCTAGTGCCCGCGGCGGATTCGCTCGGACAACCGCCAAACGTTAGACTTACCCCCCGTCTTCGATCGTCAAAGGAGATCTATCATGCGACGGACCCTCACGCGGTTCGGCCTTTTCATATCTGTGCTGAT
>CAYGCC010000288.1:0-7546 GCA_964348165.1 uncultured Gemmatimonadota bacterium
AGTCCCATCCCCTGAAACGCCTCGGGCACCTGCTCGTGCAGCTCGACCGCCTCGTGCAGCGCATCGATCCCCAGGAACACCAGCAGCCCCACCGTGAGGCTGAGGAAGAAGTGGATCCAGCGCCGCTCGATCCGGCGCAGGAAGGGGAACCAGAGGATCCCCAGCAGCACCGGGATGACGCCGACGTAGATCCCCAGCAGCGTGAACGTCGCCAGATAGCGGCCGCTGGGCTCCGGCGACTGGGTCGCCACTTCGATCGCCGAGCTGAAGGTCAGCCCCGTGCTCGTCAGCAGCGTGACCTCATGCGGCTCGCCCTCCACCCACGGGTAGGCGACGCGCAGTGTCGCGCTGCGCAGCCGTGGGATCGTCGGGCCCGGTTCGATCTGGAACGGCCAGTACGCCTCATCGATGATGAGCTGAGCCACCGTCACCGGCTCCGGCCCCCCGTTCACTACCAGCACCTCCATGCGGCCCGGCTCGGGGAGGCGGATACGCTGGATGGTCAGATCCTCCACCGGCGGAAACGCCGCGCGAAAGACGCCCAGCGGCCCCACCTGCAGAAACAGCGCCATGATCCCGGCCAGCAGGACGAGGGGCAGCAGCCCGGCCAGCCAGAGTCGGGCCCGCGCGCTCATGTCTGCCGACTCGCCTTCGCGCCACCGGCGAGCGTGGGGGTGCGCGCCTCGAAGAAGCCCATCCACCCCAGTTCGGCGAACTGGCTCTGGTGCGCGTGAAACATGTGCAGCCCCGGGTTCTCCAGCTCGAACTCGAGGATGTGACGCTCGCCCTGGCACATGTTGATGGTGTCGGTCAGCTCGAAACGCTCCAGATCGGTGCCGGTGCGGTAGACCCGGAACATCCCGGCGTGTAGATGGAACGAGTTCACCGGGTCGAACTCTGTGAGGTTGATCAGGTAAACCCGCACGGTCTTACCGACCTCGACCACGATCGGGTGGTGCTGGTAATGGAAGGCGACGGTGTTCACGGCATAGACTTCGTTCTCGCCATCGAAGTTGGTGTCGAAACCGTTCATCACCATCACCAGCTCCTGTGCCGGCGGTCGGCCGCCGGGCGGATCGATGATGAACGCGCCGTATAGTCCCTTATGAATGTGCCGTTTGAGCGGCATGGTATGGCAGTGATACAGGTGCAGCCCGAACGGCTTGGCGTCGAACTCGTAGGTGAACAAGCCACCGGGTTCTACGACCGGCTCCACGCCGTCCATCTCCGGCGGGTGAGTTCCGTGAAAGTGGATGGTGTGGGGGTGGCTGCCGGCGTTGGTGAACCGCACGCGCAGGCGATCGCCTTCGGTGCAGCGGATCGTCGGCCCGGGCACCCGGCCGTTGTAGGTCCAGGCGGGGAAGAAGACACCCGGTGCGACCTCCACCTCTTTGTCGGTGGCCACGATGTCGTACTCACGCAGGGCCTGGCCGTCGGGCGCACGGCTGAGGCGGCCGCCATCGAATTCTGTTAGATAGGCTACCGGATCGAAGTTCCTGGTCGAGACGGTGCCGACGGCGGCGGCCCGATGCGGGTCGGCCTCCTGGTAGCGTTGATCGCGGCCCTGCCCGCGAGGTCGAAGGCCGAGGATGGCGGCGGCGCTGGAGATCCCGGCGGCGGCGGCGGAGAATTTGAACCAATCACGGCGCGAGAAAGTCGTCATCTTCTGGTCGGGGCTGGATTTTTAGGTTACACTAAAAAACCTAAAATATAAGGGGGGCTCTCGCGATGCAATGGAGAATCAGCCTCAACTCACCGCTTGGCCGGCAGCAGGTCGGGCTTAGATTGGCCGAAACCCGAAATCCCACGCCGTGCTGAATGCCGGAGGACTTGGTCGATAGATGAAACGGCGCCCGCAGCCGGAGCTGATGGACGGGTGTTCCCCGGACCCGGAGCGCTTGGCCGAGAGTCTGGGTGATCTGGCCTGGTACAACCGCTATCTGGGCGGCACGGCCACGATCCTTCATCAGCTTCGGCCCCTGCTCGATGGCGGCACGCCCCAGCCGCTTGAGCTGCTGGATGTGGGGGCGGGTGGCGCCGACATCTTGCCGGCCGTGGCGCGCTGGTGCGAGCGTCGAGGCATCTCCGTCGGCGCGGCCGTCGCCATCGATCTTGGGCACGAGACCGCGCGCTACGCGGCCTCGCATCTGGCAGGCGTCGAGGGTGGCGAGGGGTTCGCGGTCGTCCGGGGCGACGCCCGCGCCCTTCCCTTTCAGGATCGTCGCTTCGACGTAACGATCTGCAGCACGTTCCTCCATCACCTGGCGCCGCGCGATGCGGTGATCGTTTTGCGAGAGATGGCGCGGGTGAGCGGTCTGGGGATGGTGGTGAGCGATCTTCGCCGGGGCGTGCTCGGCTATCTGGCGGCGGAGACGCTGGCGCGCACCGTCTGGCGTCGGCACAGCTATTCGCGACACGACGGACCGGTCTCGATGCGGGCAGCCTTTACACCGGAGGAAGCGCGCGGGCTGGCTCGCGCGGCGGGGTTGACCGCGGTGGTGGAACCGCAGCCCGGCTTTCGCTGGGCGTTGCGCTGGCGGCGGCCCGACGGCCGTGGACGGTCGGCGCCGTGAGTTTGCAAGCTGAGGTCGTGATCGTCGGGGCGGGCCCCGCGGGCGCGGCGCTGGCGCTCGAGCTGGCCCGACGCGGCCGCGACGTGTTGATCGTGGAGCGGTCGCCCTTCCCGCGGGAGAAGCCGTGTGGCGATTGCGTGAACCCGGGGGCGGTGCGCGAGTTGAAACGGCTCGGGGTCGGCGCGAGGTTGGAAGCCGTCTTGCGGCCCGCCCCGCTTCGCGGTTGGCGGGTCGAGGCGCCCGACGGCCGAGCCTTGCAGATCGACTTCGGGTCGAACGAAGAGGGCGTCGCCCTTAACGGTTGGGGTGTACGCCGCCGCGATCTGGATGCCGCTTTGCTGGACGAAGCGTGCCGCGCGGGGGCTCGTGTGGAATTCGGCCTCCGAGCTTTCGACGTAATTCAGGAAGCGGGACGCGGCGTCGGCGTGCGGGCCCGAGATGGGACGCGCGCACTCGAGAGTCGCGCTCGTCTCATCGTCGGAGCCGATGGCCTGCGCTCGGTGATCCGCCGGCGGCTGGGGCTCGGCGCTCGGGCGCCCCGCCTGCGCAAGATCGCGCTGGTCACGCACCTGTGCGAGGGCCGCGGCCTAGCCGGTTCGGACGGCGCCGGCTACGGCGAATTGCGGGTGCGTGGCGGTCGCTGTTGTGGGTACGCGCCGCTGGCGTCGGGCGCCAACCTGACGCTGGTCGTCCCCGAGAGCGAGGCCGGAGCGATCGCGGGCCGACAACGCGATTTCATGCGAGCCGCGCTCTCCGCTTTCCCCGAGATCGAGGAACGGGTAACACGAGGTGAGTGGGACGGTCCGCTGATGGTGACGGGGCCCTTCGACCAGCCGGTTCGACGACCGGCGGTGCCCGGGGTGGTGTTGGTGGGCGACGCGGCTGGCTACTACGATCCCTTCACCGGCGAAGGGGTCTATCAAGCGCTGCGCAGCGCCGCGCTGGCGGTGGAGGAGGTCGAAGCGTCGCTGCGGGATCCCGAGGTCGAGGCGGAGGCGTTGAGGGAATACAGCGCGCGAATGCGTCTGGAGTTCGGACCGCGCCGCGCGCTTCAACGGGTGATCGAGGCTGTGGTGAGCCGGCGCCGGGCCATGTCCACCTTCGTGGCGGCTCTGGGCGCCGCTGATAACGCCGCCCGCAGGTTGCTGCGTGTCACCGGCGACCTGGCCCACCCGGTATCGCTGCTCGATCCGACGGTCTGGACCCGGGATATTCTCGGCCGGATGGCGAGAGCCGATGATCACGCATAACGAGATTCGCATGGCCGCGCCGGCGGCAAGCTGCTTCCGGGTCGCCGCCGACGTGGAGCGCTGGCCGGAGATCTTGCCGCATTATCGCTGGGTTCGTTTCCGGCGGCGCGACGGCTTTGGCCGGGGACTGGTGGAGATGGCGGCCCGCCGCATGTTCGGGCCGATCGGCTATCCCGTCTGGTGGATGAGCGAGATGTGGGCCGAGGCCGAGGTGCCCATCGTGCGCTACCGGCATGTGGCCGGCGTGACCCGAGGGATGGGCGTGGAGTGGCGCTTTCACTCTGAGGGCTCTCACACCCGGGTCGAGATCATCCATGACTGGCCCGACGGGGCTAACTGGCCGCTGATCGGCGGTATCGCCGCCAACCTGGTGATCGGACCGGTCTTCATTCACCACGTCGCCGGCCAGACGCTCGACGGAGTACGGAAGGCGGTGGAGGCTCTGTGATTACAACCAGGCGAAACAGAAACGACCGGCGGCGCGTCGCCGTCACCGGCATCGGGTGTGTCACGCCGTCGGGGCATGGAACGGAGGGTCTTTGGGCCGGCCTACGCGGTCGACGATCGGCCGTGCGGCGCGTGACACGCTTCGATCCGGGCCCGTTCCGCAGCCAGATGGCGGCGGAGGTGGATGGCTTCGACCCCTGCGACTACATGGAGGCGAAACGGGCGCGACGGCTCGATCGCTTTGGCCACTTCAGCGTCGCTGTGGCGCGGATGGCGCTGGAAGACGCCGGTCTCGGTCCGGGCGAGCTGTCGGGAGATCGGGTCGCGGTGCAGATGGGTTCGGCGCTGGGCGGAATCGCCTATGCCGAGTCGCAGCATCAGGTCTACATGTCAGAGGGGCCGAACAACGTCGATCCGATGCTGGCGCTCATAGTGTTCACCGGGGCGGCGAGCTGTAACATCGCGATCGAGTTTGGCTTCACGGGGCCCAACTCGACCAACGGGATGAGCTGCGCCTCGGGCGCCATCGCTGTGGGTCAAGCGTTTCGGCTGATCCGCGACGGCGACGCCGACGTGGCGCTGGCCGGAGGAGTCGAGTGCCCGCTCTCGCCGCTGACCTACGGAGCCTTCGCGCTGATCCGCGCCATGTCGAAGCGCAACGACGACCCGGCCACCGCCAGCCGACCGTTCGACCGCGACCGCGACGGCTTCGTGATGGGTGAGGGCGCGGCGGTGCTGGTGCTGGAGGAGTGGGGCCGGGCGCTGCGGCGCGACGCGCGGATCTACGCCGAGATCCGCGGCTTTGGCACCACCAATGATGGGCACCACATGACGGCGCCACTTCCTGACGGTGCCCAGTCGGCTCGCGCCATCCGCCTCGCCCTCGAGGACGCGGGCGTGGTCGCCGACGAGGTGGAATACGTGAACGCCCACGCCTCTTCGACGCGCCTCAACGATCCGACGGAGACCAAAGCGATCAAGGCTATTCTGGGAGAGCGCGCCTACCGGGTGCCCGTGAGCGGAACCAAGGGTTACTACGGTCACCCCCTGGGCGCTTCCGGCGCCATCGAGGCGGCGATCTCGGCGTTGGTGATCGAGCGGGGCTGGATGCCGCCCACACTAAATCTGCTCGAGCCCGACCCCGACTGCGATCTCGACTACGTCGCCGGCGCGGGTCTCGAGGCGGGTGTCGGTCTGGCTTTATCGAATTCCTTCGGCTTCGGAGGGATCAACGCGACTCTGGTCTTTCAGGCGCCGGCGTAGCGCAAATTCGTACCCGGCTGAAGACCGTCGTCTTATTTGCTCTTCTTCTCCCTTTGCTTTTCCTTCTGCTTCGAGGGACGCGGCCGGCGCTTGCCGAAGCTACCGCGCCAGAGTTTCCCACGTCGCGATTTACGATCACCTTTCCCCATACGACCTCCCTTCGATTGAATGTTGGCTTACTCGATCTTCGCAGAGCCGGCGCCAGCCAGCCGATGCACGCTCCTATCCTGTCGCCTACCGCTCAGCGTAACGGTATGAATACGTGCGGCGGTCGACCTGAAGAAACTCTCTCCCTTCGCCTTCCGGCCCGCGCATCGTGCCCTGAAGTTCTTGCACCATCTCGAGGCTGTGTGGAATCAGCGTCGACGGCTCGGTAACCAGGGTCACGGTGTTCTCCACGTCGAACTCCTCGAAGAAGAATTGGCCGACGATCTCGCGCCCGGCGATCTGCTGCATTACGTCACCCAAGAGGCTCTTGACCTCGTTGGCGTCCGGGAACGAGACCATCTCGAGCACCACGCACGATCGAGGCGCCGCGGATTCGTGACAGGGCGCGTAATCGATGAGCGAGAACTCGTAGTAATACGGTATAGACACATCGGGAAGAACAGGGCTGGGTTCTTCATCTTCGAGGACGTACACCGCCCCGACCTCGAAGTCGGCGTCGAGCCAAAGACCGACGATCGCGTTCCATTCTTCTGTGGCCTGGCTCATGAAGTAGCTTTCGCTGAGCATCGACTCGAGGAACGACGCGGCCTCGGCTCTCAGGTTCCTCAACGAATCGAGCATCGGACCCAGCAGCGCCCGGCTGCGCGCCACCAGCTCGTCCAGGCCCTCGAGCTGCAGCAGCTCGCCCTCGCGACTGACGATGTAATTGGCTGCGATCCCCGATAGTTGGCCTTGAACGTTGCCAAAGAAGTCCGCAACGGCGGGGTCGGCCGAGAAATCCGAGATTCTGAAGTCGCTCAGGAACACAAGCAGGCCGGCATCGTGCGCGGAGACCTCGAAGCGGTATTCCGAGACCATGCTGAACCCGGATGTCTTGTCGTCCGTCTCGCGCTCGCGCTGGCGGCTGGCCACCACCTCGGCGCGCAGGCCGACCGGCCAGTCGAAGCGAATGGGCACCACCTCGGGTGCCGTGTCGCGTTCCTCCTGGGCCAATCCGGCTGTCGGAACGAGCAGCGCCGCGCACACCGCGACGCAGGCGACGGCGCCAACCGGTCGCCAGCGCGCGACTGCGAGGTGCGTCCGCAAGACGATCGAGGCTCGCTCGTTGGCTGGTCTACGATGCTCTTTGGATCTCATGAGCGCCTTCACTGGTGGAGCAGTAGCAACAGGGTTGTCCAGCAGGCGCCGGCGTCGAACGCGAACCGGCGCCCTCAACCGACGACCTGCCTTTTGATCCTTTCGATCTGCCGGCAGTGGACCAGGTCATGGCCCGCCGTCAGCTTGATGATGTCCTCGATGGTCTCCCGGCCACGCACGGCGTGGATTCCGGCCCGGGCGCCTTCTTGCGGCTCAAGGCCTCGCAGCTGGACCGCGAACGGATCGGCGTCGCCAAGCAGCTCGAGCACGGCTTGGCGGTATGCCGACCCGGTCACCCTTTGCGAATCCGGAGCGCTCATACGTCTCCGGCCGGCACCACCGGAGCGACCGCCGCGATGATCCGGGTGATTCGGTCATCGCGGACGGTCAGATGCTCGGCGACCCGTGTCCTGATGCCCGACCTCTTGTCGACGCCCTCATAGAGGATGGACGCCTCTTCGGCGCCGAACATCGACGCCAGCATCTTGACCGACTTCCACGGTGACTCGGTTGTTTCGACGGCGGCGGTCAAATTGTCAGCGCCACTCAGCGTATGCGTACCGGAGTCGAACACCACCTCGTCGGCGATACAGGAGCGGAACGCCGTGAAGTCGGAAGGATCCTGCCAGGAGCGCCAGTACCTCAGCACGATGTCTTGCGTTCGTTCAGTCGGATCCATCTGCGGATCTCCTCGGAGCGATGCGGTAA
>CAYGCC010000289.1:0-8113 GCA_964348165.1 uncultured Gemmatimonadota bacterium
CCATCGATCGGTATCGCCCCAAAGTCGTATTGGCGCCGTTCGGCCTGAAGCGGTGACTCGGCCCGCTGCTTTTCCAGCTCGAGCAGCGACCGCGGCTCTGCTGACTGTGCCGAAGCAGCGGAGCTCTTGTCTTCGTTGCCGACGCAACCCGCTGCGCCCAACATACCCAGGTAGAGAAGAAGTTTGATTGCGCGCATGTTTCAGCTCCTTGGTGAAGGGCCAAGTTGCCCGCTAACCTCATCCATCCCGCTCTTACATCCAAGATCGTGACAAACAGCACCGTGGCACCCAGCCGTTGACGGATCAAGCCGCTGACTTGACAAGGTCAGCTTAAGCGATGGCTTCAAGGTCTTGGACACCTGACCGAACCTTCACTGCTTGGTCGACAGATGAGACGAAGACGACCCCATCGCCATGGCAACCTGTACGCGCATGTTCGCAGATTACCTTGACAAGTGAATCGGCCTGGTCGTCGGAGCACACGAATTCCACCAGTGCCTTCTCGGTAAATCCTGTTCCCAGCTCGAGCGACAGCTTGATCTGTTTCGGATCTGCACCGCTACCCACGGCCCGTACGTGACTGACCGTTAACCGAGGCACCCCAGCCATTTTGAGCGCTACCAACACTTCCTCGAGCAGTTCCAGCCTGACTACCGCTTTGATCAGCCTAAGCACAATCGCTTTCTCCCTTCTCTAGTCCGCACCACCGAGGGCGTACCGTTCCCGCGCCGCGACAGCGGCAGCTTCGTCCCCGAGTGCGTCGTGGGTGATAGCTTCGGTCGGTCGTCGCGTGATCTGCCACTCGCGCCAGAAGCTATAAAGGACTGGTATGACCAACAGAGTCAGGACCGTGGCCGACAGCATGCCACCCACCATTGGCGCGGCAATGCGTTTCATTACCGACGCGCCGGTACCATGACTCCAGAGGATGGGCAAGAGGCCGCCGACGATGGCGGTAACCGTCATGACAACCGACCGCACACGCCCGCCCGCGCCTTCGCGTATCGCTTCGAAAAGCGCACCTGATAGTACCTTCTGCCCGTGTATCGCCCGCCGATGGTAGGACTCATCCAGATAGACGAGCATCACCACCCCTATCTCGACGGCCACGCCCGCCAGAGCGATGAAGCCCACGCCGACTGCTATGCTCATGTTGTATCCCAACAGCCACATCAGCCAAACTCCCCCCACGAGCGCGAACGGCAGGGAGACCATCACCATCAGACTCTGTGTAACACTCTTGAAATGCAGGAAGAGCAGCAGGAAGATCAGCGCCAGCGTGACAGGCACGACCACGCGCAGCCGTGCATTGGCGCGCTGCATGTACTCGTACTGACCCGACCACTGGAGGTAATACCCAGGCGGAACCTCTACCGCGCGTGACACGACTTCCTGGGCCTGACTGACGCACGTTCCGATGTCGCGGCCCTCGACATCGACGAACACCCACGCTGTGGGCAGCGCGTTCTCCGTCTTGATGACCGGCGGGCCCGATGTCAGTCGAATGTGGGCGAGCTGGCCCAGAGGTATCTGCGGCCCGACGGGCGTCGGAACGAGAACCGAACCGAGATCCTCAGGCGTGTCGCGAAGCTCGGGCGCGTAGCGCACGTTTATGGTGTAGCGCTCGAGCCCCTCTACGGTCTGGGTGAGTGCCATCCCGCCGATCGCCGTCATGATCACTTGCTGCACATCGCCCACGGTGAGGCCATACCTCGCGGCCTCCGCCCGATCGATCTCGATGTCCAGATAGTTGCCGCCCAGGGAACGGTCGGCGATAGCGCTGCGCGTACCGGGAACCTGGGAGACCACACGCTCAATGTTGGTGCCTAGTTGCTCCAACACCGCGAGGTCGGGCCCGAAGATCTTGATCCCTACCGGTGTACGTATCCCCGTCGCCAACATGTCGATGCGGCCCTTGATCGGCATCGTCCAGGAGTTAGTCACACCGGGAAGCCGAACGGCACGATCCATCTCGGCTATGAGCTTCTCATAGCTCATCCCGGGTCGCCACTCCGACTCCGGTTTCAGGTCTATAACAGTCTCGATCATCGAGAGCGGTGCCGGGTCGGTTGCGGTGCGCGCTCGCCCTACCTTGCCGAACACAGATGCGACCTCGGGAAAAGTGGTGAGGATCGAGTCCTGCACGTACATGATTCGCCTCGCCTCGGTGATGGACACGCCGGGCAGTGTCGTCGGCATGAACATCACGGTCCCCTCACGCAGCGGCGGCATGAACTCACTCCCGAGCCTCTTCCATGGAATCGCGGTGACCGCCAAGACCGCGACGGCGCCCGCAAGGATCCACCCGCGCCGACGCAACGCGAAGTCCAGAACGGGACGATAGGCGCGCGCCAAGGTTCGGTTGATCGGGTTCTCGTGCTCAGGACGGATTCTCCCACGTACGAGAAGACCCATGGCAACCGGTATTAGCGTCACCGACAGTAGCGCCGACGCCCCCATCACGAACGTCTTCGTGTAGGCTAGGGGCTTGAACAGCCGTCCTTCCTGAGCCTCCAGAGCGAAAACCGGAAGGAACGAGATCGTGATGATCAAGAGGGAGAAAAAGAGCGCCGGGCCAACCTCCCGGGTGCTATCGAGTACCAGCTCCCAATGAGTGCGTGGGGGTTTCCCATCCTTGCCATTCCGTTCTATATGTTTGTGAAGATTCTCGATCATGGGAACGGCCGCCGCGATCATGGCGCCGATCGCGATGGCGATCCCACCCAAGCTCATGATGTTGGCATTGATCCCCAGGTAGAACATGACAATAAACGACATGAGAATCCCCACCGGAAGCGTGAGGATCGCGACCAGGGCCGACCGGAAGTGAAGCAGGAAGACCAGGGCGACCAGGGCGACGACGATCGATTCTTCCAGAAGCTTTTCCTTCAAGGTGTCGATAGCGCGCTTGATCAGATCGGTCCGATCATAGACAGGAACGACCGATACGCCCTCCGGCAACCCGGGCGCGATCTCTTCCAGCTTCGCCTTGACGCGGTCGATCACCTCCAGGGCATTCTCGCCGAATCGCATCACGACGATTCCGCCGACGGCTTCGCCGGTCGCATTCCACTCGGCGGCCCCGCGACGAATCTCCGGCCCGAGCTGCACCGTGGCGACATCGGCGAGCCTGATTGGCGTTCCGGAGGGCGTAGTTCCCAACGGGATCATCTCG
This sequence comes from uncultured Gemmatimonadota bacterium, assembly GCA_964348165.1. Taxonomy (GTDB): domain Bacteria; phylum Gemmatimonadota; class Gemmatimonadetes; order Palauibacterales; family KS3-K002; genus CAYGAJ01. The sequence continues at coordinate 3,176 of CAYGCC010000289.1, forward strand.
ATGTCCTCGATGTCCTCGACGTAGCCTAGCCCGCGGATCATGAACTCGCGCCCGCCCAGCTCGAGCAGGCGACCGCCCACGTCCTGATTCGACATGCTGATCGCGGCCAGAACCTTTTTGAGCGGAATGCCGTAGCCACGAAGTCGTTCGGGATCGAGTAGCACCTGATACTGCTTCTCAAAGCCGCCCACCGAGGCAACTTCGGCGACGCCCGGCACGCTGGTGAGCTGATAGCGGACGTACCAGTCCTGGATCGTTCGCAGCTGCTGAAGGCTGTAGCCTTGCCCCGTGACTACATACTGGAAGGCCCAACCCACGCCCGTCGCGTCGGGTCCGAGCTGCGGACGCACTCCCTCGGGCAGTTGCCCTGCGACGTAGTTCAGGTACTCGAGCACGCGCGACCGCGCCCAGTAGAGGTCTACGTCATCCTCGAAGATGATGTAGACGAACGAGAGGCCGAACATCGAATAGCCGCGCACCACGCGGGCGCCCGGCACCGCGAGCATCGCCGTGGTGAGCGGGTACGTGACCTGGTCCTCCACGATCTGCGGCGCCTGACCCTTGTACTCAGTGAATATGATCGCCTGGATATCCGAGAGGTCCGGCACTGCATCCACGGGCGTGCGCAGCATCGCCCACAGACCCCAGCCGACGACGGCGGCGGTGAAAAACCCGATCAGAAACCTATTGTTGACCGACCACTCGATTATGCGCTTTAGCACTTTTGGGCCTCTTTCATTGGCGGTTGTGCTCGGACTCAGCGACGCTTGCCTCGCTTCCATGTCCCGCATGGCTAGCCATGGCGGCAAGTGCGGAACCGAGGTTTGACTCGGAGTCGATGAGAAACGTCGCGCTCCGGACCACCCGCTCGCCGGGCTGGATCCCGGCAAGGATCTCCACCCAGTCCGGCGTCCGCCCGCCCAGCTTTACTTGGCGCGGCTCGAGCATTCCGTTCGGCCGCACGGCGAATACCATCACGCGCTCCCCGGTTTGGACTATCGCGCCCGCGGGCACGGTGAGAGCGCTGTCCGCCACACTGGCGGTCAGACGAACCGTGGCGTACAGCCCTGGCTTGAGTCGGTTTCCGATGTTCCTGATCGAGATGCGTGCCTTGAGTGTGCGCGTCTTCTCTTCGAGGGTGGGATAGACGTACTCGATGCGTCCGGTGAAGCTCTCGCCGGGATAGGCGGTCACGCTGACTTCAACCGACTGACCCTCCGATATTAGGGCGAGGTCAGACTCGTAAAACTCGGTCTCGACCCAGACCTCGGAGAGGTCGGCAATCATGTAGAGCGGCTGTCCCGGCTTGATCGCGCTTCCGCTCAAAACGTTCTTCTCCATGACGATCCCCGACCAGGGCGACTCGAGCGTGAGCGTTCTCCGTACACCGCCGGTCGCCTCGATCTCTTGAATCTGCTCCTCTGAAATGTCCCAGTAGCGTAAGCGCTCCCGGGCGGAGTTGAGCAGCGTATCTGCGGCGTTTCTCACTTCGTTGATTGAACTCGAGGCGAGCGAGCGCTGGAGGTTGCGCGCGAGAATCAGCTCTTCCTGAGCCGTGACCAGCTCTGGCGAGTAGATCTCGATCAGCGGCTGGCCCCTGCGGACCCAATCACCGGTGAAATCCACGTAGAGTTTCTCTACCCAGCCGCCGATCTTTGGCGCGAGCCAGTGCATGCGCGGCTCGGCCGCAGCGATGAATCCGACGGTTCTGATCGTCTTGGTGAGCGGACGAACCTCGGCACGGCCGAACGCTACGCCGAGCCGCACCGCCTCCTCGTCTGACAGATGTACCATCTGGGGTCCCTCGGACGAGACCGCAGGTCCAGTCGTGTGGACACTGTGGTCCTCATTCTGGCCTGCGGACTCCGCTTCGGCGCTCGAAGACGGTCCGCAGCTGACGGCCGCGATCCAAGAGACAACTAGAGCCGTGTACGCCGCGAATCTGAGCTGCTTCGTGTTTCTCATTCTGAAAAGATCTCCCTTCCAACCGTCCGCTCTATGTCAGCGGCTGTTCGCAGGAACGAGGCGAGGAGCCTGTGATAGTCGAGCTCGTAGCGGTAGAGCGTTGCCTCGCTGTTCACAAGGGTAAGAAAATCGACGCTCCCGACCTGATATGCTGATGTCGCAGACTGGAGCGCGGCCGTCGCTTGAGGTACGATTCCGTCCCGATAGAGGATGAGCTGCTCTCGAAGCTTGACCAGTCGCGCACGCAACTCTGCGAGGCGAGCTCCAATCCTATTCACGGTTTCCTGGTAAGCCGCTCCAGCGCGCGCTTCGCCGGCAATGGCTGCGTCAATCAATCGTTTTTGCTTACGGCCCGCGAAAATGGGCAGGCCGATGCCTATGTTGGCGGAAATGAAGTCCTCTCGATCAGCGCCTCGCTGCCCGTAGCCCACCGACAAAGCGAAGTCCGGCCAGAGGTTCTTGCGTGCCAAATCGACTGCCAACTGCTGTCGCTGAATCGCACTGCGGTGGGCAGCCAGGAGCGGACGCTGCGCGATCGCCAAATCGATAAGCTCGGACAGAGAAGGAATCCCATGTTGCTGGGGCATCGATCCGACGAGCCGGACAGCGCCCGTATCGGGCATTGCAAACGCCAACTGCACCAGATCCGAAGGCAGCGCCGGCGCCTCGATTGGAACGTCGGGCGAACGGTCTACGAGCGCGTTGAGTCGCGCCGCCGCCGCTTCCCGTTGAGCCAGTTGTTGAAGCAACCGCTCCCGCACCCGTCCCAGCTCGACGTTCGCCTTCAGCACATCCTGTTGGAGGCCCGATCCGACTCTGTAGCGCACGTTGGCGACGCGCACGAAATCCGTGAGCAAACTTGCGTGGCGCTCCGTGATTTCCAGGCTCCGCTCGAGAGTGTACAGTTCGTAATAAGCAGCCCGAACAGCGTTTACGATCTCGTAGCTCTTGTCTGCCGCCTCCGCGGCTACCGTCGAATGTTCGGCGACAGCTATCGACTCACGCAGCGCCGGCTTGCCGGGGAAAGGCACCATCTGTCGCAGTTGCACCATTGGCGCCTGCGTCATCGGCGTGCCGTCGAAATCGAAACTGGGCAGTGGCAAGTTCATGAAACCGAACATCAGTCGCGGATCGTCCCAGGCTCCCGCCGGACCGATGCGGGCCTCATACACAGCGGCGCGCGCTTCCATCGCCTGCAGGTCTGGGTTGGCCCTAATGGCGAGTTCGATCAGACTGTCCAGAGGTGTGGTCTCGCTGACTATCTGTGACTGGGCTTCCGATGGAGACCCGACCGTCATCAGTATCCACAGGCCGATCGCCTTTAAGACCGATCGAAAATCCAACGCTATTGCTTTTTCTTTCACCGTAGTGCCAGCCTTGTTCTTTGCCTGTAACGCCAGATCTCCCTGCTCAACCAGCCAAGCCGTGCCTGCGGCCTCCTAGCCGAGTAGCAGGGCCAACGCGAACAGCGATCCTCGATCTATCATGCTGCGCCTCTCGGGCGTTGACTGCGTGCACGAAACCTGGCGCGCCCGGAGGTTTCTCCGGGTTACGCGTCACACCGCGATTGTCGAGAGGCTACGGCCTTGGAGGTGGGGCGGGTGGAAGGGTGAGGACGCTGGCCTGCCGCCCGGCGGCGGCAGCGTTAACGATCCGGATGAACGGAAAATCCAAGGAGGAGAGCCGACCCGGCAGCGCCGCCGCGCTGGTGGCCACGGCACAGGCCAGCATGCTGCAGTCACGATTGTCGCACGACGGGCAGTCCTGATCCGCCGTCGACACGACCAGGTGGGCAGGCTGAACGACAATTTCACACTGGTGCACAGACGGCCGCAAAACTGGGGACGCGACAACCGGTCCCGCAAAAGCGCTCAGCTGAGCGAAAAGCACGAATAAGGTGACCCAACGCATCGCACACTAATCTATCAGGTGCCCGCCACCTGTCCAGCGTCCGAGTGCCAAAGGTGCGGGTGGCATGCCGTAAACCGGAAGCGTGCGAGTCGACGCCCTGATTCATGCCCGGAACCGTGCGACTCCCGTTCCTCAAGCGCCGGCCCGTCGTCCCGCAGTCACCGCAGGCTGCTCGACCGCCCCGCGAGATAATCTGACCGCTTCGTGGGTAAGATGTCCCACTCTCGGGACGACCGCCGGTCGTGCCCAACGGCGGGCTGCTGGAAGCCTGAGGCGGACCGCTTGCCTTGGCTACTCCAGGGCCGTGGCGTGGCTGGCACTACCTGTCGGCGATCCCGTACCGACAGTAGTTGAATTGTTGCTCCACGCCGCCGGGGGTGATATGTAGCTGCCGAGCAGATTCCAGGAGCTCGAATCGGTCGCCGAGGACGTCCCCCAACGACTCGGGGCTGTAGCGAACCACGTCGAGGCCGCTGCATTTCGGCGGCGCCTCGAGGCCAAACGTCGCGATGATCAGGTGGCCGCCCGGTCTCAACCCTTCCAAGACCGCGCGGACGTAGGCGGCTCGATCTTTCGCGTCTGTCAAGAAGTGAAAGACGGCGCGGTCATGCCAGACGTCGAACGCTTCGGCGGGACGGAACTCGAGCACATCGCCGCATCCAGTTTACCTGTCGCGCCCGTTCCCCCAATCGCTCTCTGGCCCGTTGCAAGGCGTGGCTTGATACATCGAGGACCGTGACATCGCTGAATCCCTGATCCAGAAGGCTGTCCACGAGCCGCGAATCCCCGCCGCCTGCATCGACGATTCTCGCGTCTTTGCCGATCCCGGTCGAAGCGATCAGCCGGAGCGATGTCTCGGGACGCGCCTGGTACCAGCTCAGCTCGTCCGAGCTTTTTGTGCTGTAGATCTTGTCCCAATGCAGCCTTCGGTTCATGGCGTTGGATCAGCTTGACGATCGTGGCGCTCGGCGCGCCAGAGCGGAGCGCGCGCCGGCGGTGGGGGGTTGTCGCTTCCACGCCACACCCGAGCGGTTCGTGACGGGCCAACCCCCTGCGCTTAGA
>CAYGCC010000290.1:0-6149 GCA_964348165.1 uncultured Gemmatimonadota bacterium
GGCGGTGACTTGATGGGGAAGCACTCACTCGGCTTGCTGAGCATATACGCGCGACTCACCATCTCCTCATAGAATATGACTTCACCATCATACACCCCGAAGATCCAGCTGCGCTTCCACTCTTCACCGTTGAACTCGGGACCCGTGAGGTCAATCAGGTGATTTCCCATCGCCGGGACCACCGCATCGACATCCTGAAAGTCCGGGTTCATGTAGTTGGTGGGGAGTGCCTTCTTGGCCAGCTCATACTGGTCGCAGCGTATGAACTCCAGGCCACACGGTCCATCTTCGAGCGCAAACACACTCGCAATCGGCGCCATGTAGAAATGAACGTCAAAGTGCGGGACATCGTAGATCCCAGGCGGAATATGCCCTGCGGGGTTCCAGTTCAACAGCACCCATTTGAAGGGAACATCTATACGCCTGGATACCACGTCGGGTAGCGGGATGACGAACTCATGTGTGGGGATACACTCGGCCTCCGCACTTACCTGCCCGTCGCCGTTTCGATCGAAACAGTGATGTCGATCCGAGGTCGCTTGCGTCAGTCCGTCCAACGCATCCGCCGAATAGACAACGCCGATCGCATGCAGCGTGCCCTGGTCGTCGATTTCGGCGTAGCTGGAGACGCTGCCGTTGCCCAGGCTGGACCCAGCTCCGAGCAAGCGCTGCGGCTCTTCACCGCCGGGCGCTGAATAGCAGCCGAGTTGGAGGATCGCCAAAACACCGGCGAGGACGGTAAGCGCGCGTAGCTGTCGCATGGTTGGGGCCTCCTGCGTACCGGGGTTACACCCGCCACACCCTCTAGTCGCACACTAGAGTTGTTGACGCGACCATACTGATGAAAGAACGCGCTTCCCGTCAAGGAAACCGTCCGCACTCGATCGATCACGTTGGTGAACAAGTGTTTGTCGGAGAGGGGAACCCACACGACTCTTAGCCGGTAGCTCGGCACAGATAGTTCGCGCGTGTGCGCCTCCACCCGCGACCACTATGATCATAGTCAGCCTTGGGAGGGTGCCGAGCTACGGACCGTGCAGGACGGCGACGAGTCGGGACGGCGGGATTCGAACCCGCGACCTCCTGAACCCCATTCAATTCGACCGTTCCCCGGCCGCGACCATCATCGCGTATAGCACGCGTTACCGGGATCGCGGCGAACCGGGGCATCGACCGTCGAGTGGTTAACGTGGCGAATCGCATCCTGCGATGTTAACGGTCACGTCGACGTGACCGGTCGATCAGGCGGCCGCCGCGAACGCCCGCTCCGGCTCGGTCTTCTGGTAGGTGTCCTGCAAAGTCGCGACCGACTCCCACCCGCCGGCCCACGCCACGTCCACGAGGTTGGCTCGGTCCTTACGATCGGTCGCCCACTTTGCGCGGAGGGAGTGCCATCGCTTCGTGTTGTACTTCAGCGGCGGCAGGTCGACGTCGACCCGACGTAGCCAGTCGCCGGCGGTCTTCTTCGACACGGGCGACACGAAGGAGTTGACGGACGGGAACAGCCACGCCTCGGGATCCGTCGGGAGGTTGTACCGTTCGAGCCGGCGCAGCGTCCGCTCGATGGCCCGCCGCGCCCGCCGCGTGAGGATCGGCACGCGTTCCCACTCCCGCGAAATCTTGTCGTACTTCGCCGGCCACGTGATCGTCCCGAACGGGTGCTTGACGATGTCGACGTCGTCGAGGTGGACGTCGCCTACCCGGAGGTGACGGATCGACCCGATGCGCCGCCCGGTGTCGTTCGCCAGGACGAGCATCTCGTAGAGCCACGATCGCCGGCGGCCGTAGGGAACGTCCCGCGACGTCGGCCGACGAAACCCGGGCGACCCGGTCCGATGCCGTCGCGCGTGGCCGAGCCACAAACGGTACCGACGCTCGGACGCCGCCGCGGTCTTCGCCTCGCTCTGCATCGGCGAGAAGTCGTCGAGCGGGTCGGCCTCGATGATCGGCGGGTAGGGCGGGTCGGGGTACGCGACGTGTACCTTCCGCAGCTTCGACGGCTTGCCAACGGCGTTGCGACCGGACGCCCAACGCGTCGCGATCTTCAGCCACCGCACGTCGCCCTCGGCGGCCCGGCGGCTCTTCATCGGCACGGGTGCGTCAGCGACGGGGATGCCGTCAGCGTCGATTCGACCCTCGTAGCGGTCGGCCTCGAAGATCCGCACCCGGTTCTGGATCGTCGCCCGGGGGTCGGTCGGCCGCACGCCGGCGTCGTCAAACACGCGGACCCACATCTTTGCCACACGCGGCAGGGCGTCGGTACCGAGGAACCGGCGAAACACGTTCTCCCACGTGGAGGCGGTGACGGCGGCACGCTTGGCGGCGCGGCGGCGATCGGCGATCGCCCGCTCGGCCACGTTCAACGCCCGTTGGACGAGGTCCGGGCGCACGCGGCCCCGACCGTCGCGGACGGCCACGTCGAGCTTCTGCTGGTTGTACCGGGACCGGCATCCAACAACCCGAGAAACTCTAGCCCCGGCCTGGACCAGGATCTGGGGGACCGTCATACCCGAACGCGCTCACATTCGAGCTGGACCGATCTGAGGGGGCAAGGTCATCCCGCCGCCCCGATGATGCCCTTGTCCACCAGTTCGCAAACCGTTCGTTCCACCCTTTGTCGATCTTCACACTCCACCACCGCTTCATCCCCCAGCTTGTTTCGAAGAAACAGGTTCGTGATCTCGTTGAAAGTTCTTGAGCCATCGATCAATTGCAATAACTCAAACACATCACGGGAGAATCGGTATCTGCCGATCTGGCAATGAAGGTTCAGCAAACGGCCGTCCTGAAACCTATGCTCGGCCTTCAGCAGCAGGCCATTCGTGACCCGCAGGACGATTTTCTGGCGCTCTCGAGGCAGTAGGGCCTGGAACCTACGGCGCGCGTTAGTTAGCTTGAACAGTTCCGGGGCATCCGTGAGTCCGAGCGTGGCACTCAGCCGGGAAAATAACGGCGGAGACTCCGGACCTTCCTTTCTCACGAGAAAGGTGCCGGTCTCCTGACCCCCTTTGATGGCGGAAAGCGCAATGACCTCGAAACCTCTTGCGAGATTCCCACTCTTGATGATCTGCTCCTCGAAAAAGTCCGGGATGGTTTGCGATGACGCGGTTATTCCGTGCCAGAAGACGCAGCCACCCCCCGGCTCGAGCAGTCTGTCGAGATTCGTGTAGATCTCCTTCAGCAGGATCATTCCATCTGGAGCCACTCGTGAAACAAAGCCTTGCCGGCGTGCCGTCCCGACCATTAGGTCGGGAAAGACCCCCGTGATGAGATCAAACCTGTCCACCGATTTCCTCGCGAAATCGCCGCAGGAAATGGCCTCAAAGGAGACGTTCGGTCGCTCGTTGAACCAAGCATTGAATCGGGCGAATTCTATAGCTCGTGGGTTGATATCGATCCCCTGAACGGTTTTGGAACAAAGACTAATCAGCAGCGCCAGGATTCCACTTCCTGTGGCCATGTCGAGAGCGTGATTCGCTTCTTTCGGAAGAAACTTCTCGGTAGCGAACGTCTGCACGGAGGGAGTCCACACCTCGTCCGGCTGGCGGTAGTCGTCCCGATCGCTGGCTACGATGAGTGACCGGAAGGGAAGTAGAAGAACGTTGGCTCGGAGAATTCCGCGCCGTAGCTCCGAAACAAGCCCCGATTGGACAAGAAAGTCGAGTTGTCCCTGGCCGAGGGAGTCGCTCAGTTTTTTGCAGGAGACGGCCTGTCCAAAAATGAAAAGGGCGCTCAAGAAGTCCTGCGGGGTTTCCAGTGGAAATACCTTTTCGGCTCTTACCCGCTCGGTTTCCGAGAGCTGATCGAGCGAGCCCAGGCCGAGTCTCCGCTCGAGCTCCGCCTGAGAGAAGCCCAGTTCGGCGAACCGGGTCTTCGTTCGTCGCAGAAACTCGATGGGGGCGGTGCTCCGCAGCGTGAAATCGCGCATCGGGTATGCTTAATCATTGGGTGCCGGACGGAGTAGGGGATCTCCGGGGCATGAGAAGACAGCGCGGCTTGCGGACGATTTCATCGGGAGTCTCTTATAACAGAAGGAAGCCAATTGCGCGTGCACCAAGAAGGCGGGACACGCAGCGAGACCCCACCGCTTGGAGAGGGAGTCCAGAAGATCAGGGCCCGGCGAAGCCGCGGCCAGACGGGGATCCGGAACAGGGCCGCAGCGGGCTTTCCCGCTTCCGTCATGATCCGTTTGGGCCACGAGAGGTGTTTCATCTCACGCAAGCGCATCCGACTGCTATCTACCACCAGGACCAGAATTCGACCCTGACGTAGCGGGCCAGCCTCCGGGTCATGATGTCGACGATCCGCCGCTCGCCGGTGTAGATCTTGGCGTTTCCCGTCATTCCGGGCTTGAGCAGCAGGGACGGGTTGTCGATTTGGGTCGTGACGCGGATCGTCCTCTCGACCTTCCGCTCGTCGTCCTTGGTCACCGCGGGGGCGATGGAGGTCACCTTGCCAACGAGGGCAGTCTGTGGGTAGGCCCTGACCTTGAGCACGACCTTCTGGCCCACCTCGACCTCCGAGATTTCCTTTTCCGGAACGGCGATCTCGGCTGTTACGGACTTCAGATCGTGCACCTCTGCAATGAGGTCGCCCTTCTCTACACGCTGACCCACCTTTTCTCGGAGCTTGTGCGTGGTAATCACGCCCGCGTCGAAGCTGACCACTCTCACGAGGGCGAGCTTTTCTTCCAGAAAGCTCTGCTGGGCCGTGAGACGCGTGATCTCCGCTTGGAGCGCCTCGATCTCCTCTGGGCGGCTCCCGGTCTCCAGGAGTTTCAGCTTGCCTCTCGCTTCCTCGAGCTCTTTTCGCCGGACCGCAACCTCTTCTTGGGCTTCCTCGAACTCGTGACGCGAGAGGAGGTTCTCGTTGTAGAGCTTTCTCAGCATATCCCGACGACTCGTCCCGTACTTGAGCCGCTCCTGGGCTATTTGCATCGCCGTCCTCGCTACATCTATCTCCTCGGGCCTCGCTCCCGCTTTGAGCATCTTGAGCCTTGCCTGTTTCTCGTCAATAGCGGCGTTGACCTGTCTGAGTTCGGCGCGGTAGTCACGATCCGAGAGGAGGGCAATCAACTGTCCCTCCTGGACGACGTCCCCTTCATCTGCGTAGATCTTCTCGATGATTCCCTCGACCTCCGCCCGGACGTCCGCATTGTGAACGGGGAGGACATCGAACTCGCCTGTCACCTTGAGCTCCATCCGGCCCAGGAAGAGTACGGCCAGTGCGAGAAGAACGGCGCCAAGCTTGAGGGGCGTCTTGATCGAGGAGGTAACTCCCGGGCCTTGCCAAAAGGCGGCCAGTGTCCACGAACCCATCTTTTTCAAACTCTTTTTGAAGAGGATCATAAGCATCACCATGAACAGGATGAACCCTAGCCCCTGGTAGTTCCGGATCAGGTACCCGCCGAACCTGAGGGCGATGAAGCCCAGTAGGAAGATCGAGTAGGCGCCCGCAAGCAGGCCGTAAACGAGGTAGATGCGCCGCTCTCGCCGGCTCACCTCTCCTGTGTTCCGGGCCGTCGTACCCAGTATCGATCTGATTCGAGCGACCAGGTAGCCGAAAGCCTTGGCCCTCAGGTTCGGGATTTCGAGGTAGTCGCTCAGGAGGTAATACCCGTCCAGCTTGATCAGGGGGTTGAGGTTGAACAGGGTGTGGACCCCGCAGGTCGCCATGACGATGAGGGCGATAAGGTGGGGGGCTGTTTCGGGAGCGGTCACACGCCAGATCACCGTGGCAACCGCCCACAGAACCACCTGCCAGTAGGCGCCCGCGAAGAGCACGACCAACCGCTGGCGCTTCTTCGGGAAGAGCCAGGAATCGCTCACGTTGCAGTAGAAAGCCGGGATGAAGAACAGGAGCATGAAGCCCATCTCCCGGACCTCGCCGCCATATCGCTTGCACGTCAATCCGTGAGCCAGCTCGTGGGTGAAGCCGATGCCGAATATCGTCAGGTAGATGAGCAGCAGCGAGGAACCCATGAGTAGCTGCGGCGTCTCCCGGGCGATCTCCTCCGAGTGAAGGAGCGTTAGAATCATCGCCATGAGGACGAGAGCGGCCGAGAGCCAGAGAAATGAGCTGGTGAAGAAGGGTCGGGTCCTCGGGGCCAGCCAGTTCAGCAGGCGATCCGGATCGAAGACCTTGAATCT
>CAYGCC010000291.1:0-10260 GCA_964348165.1 uncultured Gemmatimonadota bacterium
AAAAGGAACGGGGCGCTCCGGCGATACCTGTCGTATGCTTCGCCGTGGCGGCGCCGCATGTGCAGCTCCTCCATCATGGCCACCCCGATGATCACAAGTGTGGAGAGCAGCCACGGCAGACTCGCATCGATGCCCCAGGAGCGCTTGGGATACAACCCGCGCAGTAGCAAGAGGTAGACCCCGTAACTCCAGATGATCCAACCGAGGTACTGGGGGTGCCGGGAAATCCGGTACACCCAGAAATCGGCGACTCCCATCTTGCGCGCCCGGGCGGACAGCCAGGCGAGGGTGCCGAGGAAGAACAGAAGTAACCCGGCACCGAGGCAAAAGTAAACGAGCGGCCAGTAGGCGTTGAGGCCGGCCTGGCTGAACAGCCAGATCAGCAGATCGTACGGGGCGCGGATGATCAACCCCAATCGCTGCAGCTCGAAAGAGATGTCGAGGATGGGAAGCCAGACGGCGTTCAGCAGGCCCAGGCCGGCGAGGAAGAACATGACACCGGCAAACTGGGCGAACACAGGCAGCATGAACCCGACCGCGCCGATCGTGGCGAGGCCGGTTTTGCGGGTAGCGAACCCGGCGACGACAAGGATGACGATGAGCGCGAAGCAGACGTAGCCGATTAGACGCAGCTTGAAGTGGGCGATGAACAGTTCGGTCTTGAGCCGGCTGATCTCATCGGCGTGTGAGTCGATCGCCGGTGTGACAAGAGTTCCCTGAAGGAGGCGATCTATGACATGTGGCAACTCCACCGTCGCGAAGGTCAGACCGATTGTGAAGACTGCGGCAAGGATAACCAGAAAGGCCGTGTTCAGAGATCGAGGTTTCACGGTTGTGCGCTCCGGTCTCGCGGAGCCCCCGCCGAAGAGGTGAATTGTTGAAGTCTTTCAATGAACTGCGGCCCTGACCTTCCGCAAACTCCTCTCCACCTAACTGATACTCGTTATCGTTTTGGCGAACGGACCCCGGGGAACTGTGCGGTGTGAACAGACTACAAGACCTGGCGCGACTCTGGCACTTTCGACGTTTCCGTCTACCGGCGCGCGTGTCTCCTCCGTGGCGCCGGTTTGCTGACCTTGAAAAAAGGGGTCGGCGCCCACATCCGACTGTTCGCGTAGTTCTACCGGCGGCTGTTGGCGGACGCCATCATCCAGCGCATTCACACGTGTGTGCTGCGGCAAATGAAGGCAGGACCTGAGGGGTTAGTGTGAAGTGGCCGCGCGGTCGGAAGCGAGGCCTCACTTGAACATGGGCTTCCACTCCGACCACTCGGACCAGACCTCTCCCACCGCGTGCTTGGCGCGCATGACGTACTTGGCCGACGGGCGCAGGCAGCGGTCCGCTCCGTCCGCGAAGGTGCCCGCCAGTGCCGAGATGTCGATCTCGACGCCGACACCGGGCACGTTGCCCGAGTCCCAGACCACCGCCGACTCGTCGGGGGCCGTGGCGACCTGAAGCTGCCAGGCGCTCTGGTCCTTCAGGTCGTTCTTGCGCACCGAGAAGATCGCGCAGCCCACCGGCTCGGTGGCGATCACCACGTTGTCGAACCAGCGCATGAGTTCGTCCCGCGGCGCTCCACTGGTCCAGTAAGCCTCGATCATCGCCTCGTTGATCGTCGTTGCCGTATAGGCACCCCTCAGGTTCACCCCACTGCGGTCCAGCGCCAGGTTCCCATTGACCCAGTAGGTGATGCGACCATCGTTCTGGCCCGGCGTGTTCAGCTTGACCCGCATCTCGATGGCCACCCACTCGCCGGCGTGCTCGGCGAACCGCAGGTCGAGCGCTTCCCGCTCCAGCCACCTGAGCTTGCTGTCGCCCTGGTGGTTCGTTCCCGCCGGCACGGCCAGGCCGCTGATCGGCAGCGAGAGCGCGTTTCCGCCCGGCATCCTGGCGCTGATCATCAGCTGCTCCTCCCAGGCGTACAACAGCTCTTCCTGAACGTAGCGGCTGCGAACCCGTGCCAGCTTCGGTGGGAACAGATTGGGCCAGTTTCTCTGAAACCTGTGGTAGAAGCGGAAGTAGATCTCCTCGAACCGCTCGCCCTTGCGGGCGCCGCCCTCGGGGTGATCGCCGAAGTGCCAGGCCAGCCAACCGGCGGCGGATTGGCCTTCGTCGTAGAACTGTCGCATCGACTGCTCGCCGCCGAAGGCGACATCGTCCTCGACGTAGAAGGCGTTGTTCTTATAGTCGCCCCAACTCGATCGCTTGGGCCGTTCGAAATCCTCGCACGCCACCGTGCTCGGTCGCAGGCAGACCGGCTCGGGGGAAACGACCTTCGCCCGAGAAAGCTCCGGCGGCTCCACTTCGACCTGCTCGGCTTCCGGCTCCTTTTCCTGGGGCGCCGCGTCGGCGTTTGGCGGTGCCATCGCCACGAACAACAGGGCCAGACCCAGGCTGGCGATCCGCGCCTTGATCGACACCGAAAGCTCACGACTTCTCAACGGCCTCACGTGATGTCTCCTGCGTTATGGTTGGTGCTCTGCTCGGTGGTCCGGTCGTAGCCAGCTCTTCCCGGGCCCGTGCATATCAGCAAACGCTATGGGGCGACCAGGTAAAGACCGATACGGTGCGGGGGAGGTTCGCTTGCTAGGGGGCGAAGGGAGGACGCCAGCGCTCGATGGTGCGTTTCGACCGCTATTATACAGATTGGACGCCGGCGGGGCAACGGCGTACGTCGGCGCGGTCAAACCGGCGGCGACCGAGGCCTGGACGTCTTCAATCGGAAACCCGTTCTGGGCGCGCTTTACCTTCCAGCGTATCTCAGCGTCGCCGGTATTTGACCCCCTGAGGTCTACTGGGCCGGGTGACCCGTGGCGATCAATGCGAACGGGCCGCTGGCCGCGGGCCCGAAGAGCGCGTTGGCATCGATCACGTCCCAGGTGACGTCGTTCTGCTCCTGGCAGGCCGCTCCCCCAGCACAGCGCGCGGCAAACACTTCAGGATTGCCGTTGATGGCCAACGCCGCCGCAACCAGGCTACCGTCGGCGCGACCGGCCAGGCCGATGTGCGCGCCGACGCGAATCGCCTGGGGGAGCTGGTTCCAGTTGCCGTAGAACTGCCACCCCGTCCCGTCTGCTGTCGATTTGAAGATGCGTAAGACCGACCGGGTGGGATCGAGCCAGTCGACGTTACAGAGAAAGCCGACGTAGAAGGCGCTGTGGTCATGGGTCAGCACCGGCGACGAGCGGATCGTCCCGCAATCGGACGCGAACTGATAGCGAGCCTGCCAGGTGATGCCGTCGGCCGACAGCTCACCCACGCCCACGTGCAGGAATTCGCTCGGATTCGGACCCGTTTGCCAAACCAGCAGCACCTTGCCGTTCGCGTAGGCCACGGCGGGCCGGCCGATGGAGTGGGTGTCATGATCCGGATAGCCGAAGTGGTTGCCTTCGAGGTACTGGGCCGGGCTTACCGACGTGTCAAAAATTCTGACGATGGTGCGATCGCCTAGCGAAGGATCGACGGGATCCCGCTCGGCACGGAAGGCGATCAGCCAGCGGCCGTTGTCGCCGTAGGTCAGAGAGGGCGCCGAGTGCGCTACCTCCTGCGGGATCTGCGCCAGCGGCTCGCTCTCCCAGTTCTCGGGCCCCAGGCCCCGCAACAGTCGTATCTGAACTCCATCCCGCCAACCGACGAGGTAGAGCAGTTTCGACGGGACGGCCGCCACACCGACACCGGCGGCGGGTCCCTGACCTTCCGGGAAATTACCGGCGATCCAGGTCATGCCATCGACGGACGATCGCACCCGTATCTCGGTCCCGGCCCGAGCCGGGAAGGCGATGGTGTAGCCCTGGGTGTCCGTGGGCTCCTCTCCGCCTGTGGCGAGTATGGTATACAGACCGAGCCCCGATACGAGACCCAGCGCCAGGTAACGCCAGACTCTTGCGGTGTGCCTGTTGCTATTCATGACTGGGCTCCTTGCTGGTCGCGAGGATCACGCTGAGGGCGGCCAGGCTCCCCAGCGCGATAGAGAGGAGATCTACCGGATCGTAGGTACCAGCTGCGAAGTAGCGCTGTAGCGCCTGGGCTGCCGGAAGCATTTCCAGCCCGGGCAACGCTTCCACCAACTGCGCGGCCCAGCTCCCGGCCTGTCCCAGCTCAAACGCCGCATCGACGACGCCCCAAACCAGGCAGACGGCCAGGGCGCCGGCCTTTGACCGGACATCGAGCACGGCGGCCGTCAGCAGGCCGAAGGCGAGGGCGTGAACAAATGTCGGTAGGTTGTGGCCGAGTCGTCCGAAGGACAGCGCCGTGCCCGGTAGCTCGACCAGCGAAGCGGATAGAAGCGTCAGCTGGCCGGTCGGCCGGTCCAGGGCATAGACCGCCACGCCCAGCAGTAAAGCCGCCGCCCCCAGGAGCAGCCGAGCGCCGTTCGTCGTGATCGCGCCGTTGGCGAGCCGCTGACCCGCCGCGTATTTGATGACCACTGGCCAGCGCGCGCGTTGGTCACTTGCGGGACAGGGCCGCCGAAGACGCTTGATCATTCGTCAGCGGCTTGGAGTGAAGGGGCTTCTATATAGAGGTTGGGGATTTCTATACCATAATGCGATGTTGGCGAGTGGGGTGCAATAAGGACGCGAGGCCACTGCCGGGGCGGTGGCCTCGCACGTTCCAGGCGTTCAGTCGCGTCGCTGCGGGCGTTAATCGCTCCCCGGCGCCACCTTGATCCAGGCGGCCGTATCCTTCCTCTGATACTCGGTGTACTTGACTTCCACGCGGCGACCGGGCTGCAGGTCCGGCATCTTGGCGAACGTGTTGGAACGTCGCTGCTGCGAGCGATCCAGCCAGATCCAGGTCTTGTCCGTCACCTTGATCGTGCGGGCGCCTTCCGGTCCCCGGACCGTGACGGTCCGATTATTCGTATCGACGGATTCGATTTGGCCGATATAAGAGTACTTGCCGGAGATGCCCGGCGACTGCTCGATCGGGATGTACTGCTCGGTCATCATCTGGGCCTGCGCGCTCGAAGCCAAACACAGGATCGCGACGATCACGGCCAGGCCGCTCAGTTGTCGTTTCATCGTTATCACCTTCCTATTGCGACTCGACGAGCTCGCCTCGAGCCCGCTGCAGCGCGGCGATGGCCTCGCGGGCCGAATCCCTCGAGAAGCGCTCGGCCGCGCGCGCCGTCAGCGCTCTGGCCTGCCGCAGGATCCGCACCGCCTCAGGGTGCAGGCTGGCGCCGGCCAGGACCATGATGGCGTCGTCTGTCTCCTCGTTGGCGAAGCGGAGCCGCTCGTAGTCCGCCCGGCGGTCGCTGGCCACCACTTTGTCCAGGAGCGCGATGCTCGCTCTAATATTCTCCAGAGCGTTGATCACGCGCAAGAACGCGGCGACGGCCTCCACCTGAGTGGCGTCGAGTCGGATCGGGCCCCCGGTGGCGCCGGCCACCAGCTGGCCGGCCGGCGAGTTATTGAACGAATCGCCGTTGTAAAAGGCGACGGCCCCCTCGATCGTGGCCACCGAATTGTTGTGGAAGAAGGGCGGAGTATCAGCGGCCTCGCCCAGCGGCGGCGTGTTGAACTCACCGTTACCCGGGGTTCCGAACCCGTCGTCCGGCGGGTTCTTCTCGCCGATCTGATCGGCCGGCTGATCGGGAAGATCCTCGACGCCGGTGTTGAAGTTCAGGTTGCCGGCCCCGGGTCCGAACACGGCGGGGCTGGCGTTGGCGCCGGCGTTGACATGACAGCCGAAGCACTTGCCGCCGTTGATGTCGTTGAAGATCTCCTGCCCGCGCGCGGCGAACGCCCCCTTGAGCGGGAGCGGTAGCTGCAAGTCCTCCTGCCGTCCCAGCGACAGCATGAACTCTTCCAGGTCGTCCAGCTCCTGGTCGGTGGGCAGGCGGAAGTCGACGCCGGGCACGCGGTTGGTGGTCAGCGTGAAATGCTGGATGACGGCGCCGGTGGAAAATGCTCGGAGGCTGCCGTCGCCCGGCGCGCCGTCGCCGGACCAGCCGGTCCGCGGTCCGTCACGGCTGTCTACCGACGTTCGCTGTGCGAGCGTATGCGGGATGCCGCGCATGTTGAAGTTGTTCTCGAGGTCGTCGAACCCGTCCTGGTTCTCGAGGATGAGGCCGAACGCCCTCATCAGCCGCGGGTTTTCGAAATTCTCGGCGAGATCGGGAACCCTCTCGGCCACGAATAGCGGGTCCTCCGGCGGCAGCGTCGCGATGAAGTTGGGTGAGAGACCGAAGTTGTCTTCCTCGCGGTGACAGGTGCCACAGGTCCTGCCATTTCCGTTGAACGTCTCGTTGAAGAAGACCGCTCGGCCCCGCTCGACGGGGGTGGGCTCAGGCACCGGCGGGGGCGGGCATCCTGTCAATACCAGGAAGCAGGCGAGCACCCCTGCGAGATACCTGGCGCGTTTGACACTCCTGCGCGGGTTGCCATTCATGAGTCGCCCGATTCTCCTTTCGGCAAAAGGCTCTTGCCCTCGAGCCACGGTCCTGCGCGGCTCGCAAGCGCAAGAGGGTTGAGAGGTTGGGGAAGATCAGCGCTCACGGCTGTCCATGGATGTGGGCTAGGATCGAGAAGTAGCTTGCCCCGATTATAAGAGCAGGGCGCGATCTGTCAAACGGCGCGTCATGGCTCAGAACGTCAGTCTGGACAGGGCGAGCGAAGCGAAGCTCAGGACCAGGAAAAAGCCACACATATCGGTGACCGTCGTTAGGATCGGGCCCGAGGCCAGGGCCGGATCGAGCCTGAACGATTTGAGGATCAGAGGTATCGAGCCACCCAGCAGCACGGCGACTAGCGTGTTGAGCGCCAGCGCGCCCCCCACCACCATCCCCAGGACCAAGTTACCCTTCCAGGCCGCGGCGACGGCGCCCAGCAGAACGCCCAGAACCAGGCCGTTGATGATCCCCACCGCCCCCTCCTTGAGGATCACGCGCACGTACTCGTAGGGTTTGACCAGACCGAGCGCCAGCTCGCGAATGCTCACGGCCACTGCCTGGTTGCCCGAGCAGCCGCTCATGTCCGAGATGATCGGCAGGAAGACCGCCAGCGCGATCACCGCCGCCAGGGTTTCTTGGTAGAGGACGATGACGCTGGCCGCGATCACGTTGAGCACGATGTTGACTGACAGCCAGGACAACCGGCGGTACGAGCGCTGGAAGGTCGACATGGTGCGGATCTCTTCCGCGGTGACCAGGCCGCTGATCTTCAAGAAGGTCTGGGTCTCGCGCTCGCCCAGCGCCGCCTCGACCGCGGCGCGCCGTACGACGCCGACCAGTCGGCCCGTCTCCTCGATCACCGGAATGCCGACGAAGGCGCGCTCGTCGAACAGGTGCTTCAGCTCATCCAGTTCGGTGTGAACCGTCACCCGTAGCGCGTCGGGGATCATGATCGATCGGATCGGGGCTTCGCTCCGGCGCGCGAGCAGAAGGTCGCGCAGCCGCAGGACGCCGACCAGCGTGCCGTCGATATCAGTGATGTAGGCGTACTGAATCTCGTAATCCGAGTAACGCTCGCCGTGGCGCCGCAGATCCTCGATCACCTCCGAGATCGTCTGCTCCTCGGTGTAGGCGAGGTACTCGGTGATCATCAGACCGCCGGCGGTGTGCGCCTCGTAGCGCAAGAGCTGCCGTGCCTCGCTCGCCTCGGCCGGCTCCATCCGCGCCAGGATCGCCTCGGCGTCCTCCTCGCTGAGACCCGCCAGCACATCGGCGCGGTCGGCGCTGCGCAACTCCTCGACGATCGCCGCCGCCTGCGCCGCCGGGAGCTCTTCGATGATTTCGCTGACCTGCACGTCGGGGATCAACTCGAGGTAATGCGCCGCCGTTTCCGGTCCCAATACCAAGAGGATCCGCGCTAGCTCCGGCTCACCCAGACGTGAGAGGGCACGCGCCGTCTCCTCGGGCGGCAGCGACGCCAGGAAGGCTTCGAGCTGAGCGGGGTCTTCGTCTTTCAGCAGTTCGGCGAGCCTGACCCAGGGCTCGGTCGCGACGTCTTTTTCCTCGGGCATAGATCGGTGTCTTTAGCTCTTGGGATGTCGGGATGCGCCGGTGTTAAGTCACAGCAAGATAAGAACGAGATTCCCAGTCCCGCTATCGGACCGGCCTTCGCTCTTCCGTGCAAAGAGCAGAAACCAAATCGGCAGTGAGTCAGATGGCCAGGGCGCCTCACACCAGGCTGGGAAGGCAGAGCGGACTCAGAATCGCTTCAGATTCGCCGCTCAAGCGTCGAAACAAAAACGCGAGCGCTAACGTGATGACATTTAGAGCCCTGCGTACAACGGAGCTTTCCGGCTGAACGTGTTACCACGATTCATATGAAAGGGGAAGCGACCATGAGGACTCGAGTCACCGAGCAGGTCGCGGTTCCAGTTCTCAGGGGAGGCTGGATTGTCTGGCTGATCTTGGCGCTGTGGGCCGCGGCCGCCTCGGCGCAGGAGGGGACCCAGGAGGTGCCGTGCGACGCCGCCATGCGTGCAGAGATCATTGATTCGGTCAGCGCCGCCTTGCGCGAGGTCTACGTCTTTCCGGACGTCGCCGAGAAGATGGAGCAGCACCTGCGCCAGCGGCTGGGGCAGGGGATCTACGATGAAGTCAGCACCGTGTCGCAGTTCGCCCAGACGCTGACGCGCGACCTCCAGGCCATCAGCCACGACCGGCACCTGCGCGTGCGCTACGCCAGCCCCGAGCTGGTGGCGCGCATGACCAGCGCCACGGATTCCCTGGAGCTGGAACGCGAACGGCGTGAGGAGGTGGCGCGCAACAACTATATGTTCCGAAAGATCGAGATCATGTCGGGCAACGTGGGCTACCTGCGATTCGACGCCTTCGTCGACGCGTCGCTGGCGGGGCCGACGGCCGTGGCCGCGATGAACTTTCTGGCGAACGTCGACGCGCTGATCATCGACCTGCGATTCAATGGCGGCGGCTCGCCCAGCCTGATCCAGCTCATCACCAGCTACTTCTTCGACGAGCCCGTCCACCTGAACAGCTTCTACATTCGCAAGACCGATAAGACGAAAGAGTTCTGGACGCAGGCGCACGTCGAGGGTCCGCGGCTGACCGACACGCCGATCTACGTGCTGACCAGCCGCCGCACCTTCTCGGGAGCGGAAGAGTTCTCGTACAATCTGAGGAACCTGGAGCGGGCGACGGTCGTAGGCGACACGACGGGCGGTGGCGCGCACCCGGTGGAGGGGCGGCTGTTCGCCAACCTGAACGTTGGCATGTCGGTCCCCTTCGGCCGCGCCGTGAACCCGATCACCGGCACCAACTGGGAGGGCGTCGGCGTGATCCCCCACGTCGCCGTCGCTTCAGAGCAGGCTTTGGATCGCGCTCACCTCAGGGCGCTGGAAGAGCTGAGCGCCAACGAGACGAACGAGACGCGGACTTTCGCGCTGCGCTGGGCCATCGACGGTATCCAGGCCCGGCTCAATCCGGTGAAGGTCACCCCGGCCCAGCTTCGCGGCTACGCCGGCAAGTACGGACCGCGGACGCTCACCTTCGCGGACGGCGCCCTCCTCTACCAGCGCCAGGGCAACGCGCCGATGCGGGCGATCCCTATGGGCGAACGGCTGTTCCGCTTCGAGGAGATCGACGCCTTCCGCCTGGAGGTCGCGGTCGATGCGGCGGGCCGGCCCCTCAAGCTGGTCGGGCATTACGACAACGGGACCACCGACGAGTCGCCGCGCACCCCGGGGAGCTAGGCAGAGCGCCGCCCCGGGCGCCAGCTCGCTGTGTCGTCTTAGCCGCCGTCTTCGCTCAGGGGGGGCTCTTAGTTTGGAAAAGGGGAGGCGAACAAAAAGCCCGGGCCGCCGCGATCTGAGATCGCGGCGGCCCCGTCAAATCGTCGCGCTTTGTCTAGAGCTCGCTCAGCCCAGCTTGACTACGTTCTGAGCCGCCGGGCCCTTCTGACCCTGGACGATGTCGAACTCCACGCGCTCGCCCTCCTTCAGGCTTTTGAAGCCCTCGGCCTGGATGGCCGTGTGGTGGACGAAGCAGTCCTTGTCGCCGTTCTCCGGCGTAATGAAGCCGAAGCCCTTGCTGTCGTTGAACCACTTGACGATACCGGTCGTACGCATCAGCCGTACTCCTCCTGTGTAGCTTTTCGTCGGAGTCCGGCTGTGCCGCAACTACCGACTACTATGACTGCGCGGACCTTGCCCCCGCGCTGGGCATCTTCGGCCGCCGGCTCAATTGCCGCTTCAGCCGAGGTCTCAGCAGACACTTAAAAAGGGACCCGCGTCCAGCTCAGGTCCCTCATAAAGTGTCGCTGTTCACATAACAGGGCGTAAGATTACAACTGT
>CAYGCC010000292.1:0-2606 GCA_964348165.1 uncultured Gemmatimonadota bacterium
CCGCTCGGCCATGAACGCTCGCGTCTGCTCTTCGGGGATGCCGAGCTCGGGATAGATCTGCAAGTACGTTTCGGCGTCGATGGCGAAAGAGGGAAAGAAGTCCCGCGGATCTCGATAAACTCCCCCGAACCATGCCGCCCACGACACTCGATTCACGCCGTCGACGGCGGATATCCACTGGTAGTACGCCTCGGGAAGAGCAAAAACGATCGAGATCGCATTGCGGGTGATCAGCCGCGACTCGGTTCCCACCTCCTTAGCGTCCTCGAGCGTCGTGTTCACCGAGCGCAGCGTCACGAACAGGAAAAGCGCCGCCGCCACCCCCAGCACCGTGAGCAGCGTCCGGCGCTTGCTGCGACCCAGGTTCGCCAGCACCAGCCTCGCGTATTTCATAGCGTCAACACGCCTGCCTTTTGCTGTTCGCCCCGCTCATCGCGTCAGCACACCTTTGTCCAGATGCATGATCGCGTGGCCGCGGTCGGCGGCACGCTGATCGTGGGTCACCAGCAGGATCGTCTTCTGGTACTCATCGTTCAGCCGCTGCAGCAGCGTGAGGATCTCGTCCGCCGAGCCCGCATCGAGATCGCCCGTCGGCTCGTCGGCGAGGATGATCGCCGGGTCGCTGACCACGGCCCGGGCGATAGCCACCCGTTGCTCCTGGCCGCCGGACAACTCTCGGGGGAAGTGCTCGGCGCGGTCGGAGAGACCCACGACTTCCAGCGCCGTCATCACGTGCTCGCGCCGCTCTTTCTTGGACAGATCGGTGAGCAGCAGCGGCAGCTCGACGTTCTGATACGCCGTCAGCACAGGCAGCAAGTTGTAGAGCTGGAAGATGAACCCCACGTGCCGGGCCCGCCACGCGGCAAGCTGGCGCGGCGACATGCGGGTCACCTCTTCGGCGCCGACGGTGATCGTCCCGGTCGTCGGCCTGTCCAATCCCGCGATCAGGTTGAGCAGCGTCGTCTTGCCGCTACCCGACGGGCCCATCAGCACCAGGAAATCGCCGGCCGCGATGTCGAGGTCGATGCCTTCGAACACCGGGATCGCCTGGCTGTCTCGCTGATAGACCTTCGAGAGATTGCGGATTTCCAGTAATGACATGGCTCAAGCCTCTATCCTCGCGTCACTTTCACTCGCGACCCGTCCTCCAGCCGATCCGGACCGGCCACCACCACCAACTCGCCGCCTTCCAATCCGCGGCGGATTTCCCGCCAGTCGCCCGTCACCGGCGACGCGTCCACCTCCCGGCGCTCGACGCGCTCATCTCGCACCACCCAGACCACCTGACGACCCGCCTCATCGCGCACCGCCGCCGCCGGCACGAACACCCGAGGCGGTACGGCCGTCGTCGGCACGCCGCCGGCCTCCTCGAGAAACTCGACCTTCGCGCCCATCTCCGGGAGGATGCGCGGGTCCTTGTCTTCGATGCTCACCTTGACCAGCACGGTCGCTTTCTGGCGGTCGGCCGTGGGCACGATCTGACGCACCCGACCGCGGAACGTGGTGTCCGGGTAGGCGTCGAGCGTGATCAGCGCCGCCTGTTCGTCGCCGAGACGCCCGATGTACGCCTCGTTGACATCCACCTCGACCTCCAGCGTGGCGAAGTCGGCCATCGTCACTACGGCGCCCCGGGTCAGGCCGCCGCCCGTCACCGCCGGCGCCACCACCTCGCCCACCTCGGCGTCCTTGCGCAGCACGGTGCCGTCGAAGGGGGCGCGGATGTAGGTGTTCTCCAGGTTGGCCTGCGCGAAGCCTACGGCCGCCTCCGCCGCGTCCGCCTGCGCTCGCACCCGGCGAACGCGTGCTTCGGCGCTCGCCAGATTCGAGTCCAGCTGCTCGGCCTGCTGCGTCGAGATCAGACCTTTGGCCAGCAGGTCGCGCGCCCGTTCGACGTCGCGCCGCAGCTGGTCGCGCTCGGTTTCCGCCTCGAGCAAGCCCGCGCGCGCCGTGGCCAGATCCGCCTGGCGCTGGGCCAGCGCCGCCTGGTAGTCCGAGGCCTCGAGCCGTGCGATCACCTGGCCGCGCTTGACGACCGAGCCTTCTTCGACACCGAGGTACTCCAGGCGCCCGGTGATCTTGGAGGCGACCGAGGCCTGGATGCGAGCGACGACGTAACCGTTGGCGGTCACACCGGTGGAAGCACCGGCACCGCCGCGAAGCTCGGCCAGCGCGACCTGAACCGCGGGCCGCTGGGCGCCGCGGGCGAGGAAGAAGAGCAGAAGCAGGAGGAGAGCGGCGGCGGCGATGAGGGCGCTCCACAGCAACGCGCGACTGACGCTGGGGGGCGGGCGATCGCGATCGATGCGAAGCCGCGAGAGGTCGTGTGCGGTCTGGCTCATCCGGGTCGTACGGATCATAGGAGCGCGGGCCGGGGGTTACAAGGCGGCCGCCGGGTGGCGGTGGCAGGGGTTGCGCGGGCGGCGGGGCGCCGCAATCTTTACACTGTACATATTAGGATACACTATACCACCTTATCTTTACGCTGTCAAGATCCGTGGGCCAAAAGTCGCGCGCCCCGCGCCACAAACCGCAACCCTACCACCACGGCGACCTGCGCCCCGCTCTCGTCGCCGCCGCCCTCGACATCGTCCGCAACCAGGGCCTCC
>CAYGCC010000293.1:0-7275 GCA_964348165.1 uncultured Gemmatimonadota bacterium
GACGGTAGTCGGTAGACGGTCGTAGCGCCTTCTTTCTATCTCTCAGCTCTCCAGACCCCGAGACTCCCGCCGACGGCGTCGCTCTTCGGCCAGCTTCAGACGGGCCCGGCGGCGTTCCCGCGCATCGAGGTAGCGGCGGTGCTGCGTCTCGTCCTCCAGGATGAGCTTCGGTATCGCCTTCGGTTTACCCTGCTCGTCCACCGCCACCATCGTCACGTAGCACGAGTTGGTGTGCCGCGCGTCGCCGCCGGAGACCGACTCGGCCATCACCCGCACCCCGACCTCCACCGACGTTGTGCCCACGTAATTCACCGATGCCTCGAGCGTCACCACTTCGCCGATCTCGATGGGCGAGCGAAAGTCGACCTGGTCGAACGAGGCCGTGACCGTCGGACAGCCGGCGTGCCGCGTCGCGCACACGTAGGCGATCTTGTCGACGGCGGCGAGGATGACACCGCCGAAGACGCTGCCGCGCAGGTTGCCGTCCAGCGGCGTCATCAACTGCGTCATCGTCTGCTGCGAGTGGCTAACGGGTCGGGCTTCGTCGAGCGGCGATTCACCGACGCTGAGGGGGAACTGGATCTCGCTCATGCTAACGAAGAGAAGACGGGATGCGGGCGCGCGCAACCCGCATCCCGGGGAGATCAGTGCTGTGACGCCTAGCGGAGCGCCGCCGGTCGCTGTCACGACCTAGGGGCATGTAATCCCAAAGGAATCGAGATGAAACGTGCAATCGTGGGTCTCGCCGTCGACCGTGAGCTGCAACGCTGCGGCGTTAGGGTCGTCGCCCCCGCTGCTCCAGGCGAACCAACCCTCGAGGTCGTTCTCTTCGTCCCCTTCTGCATAGTACGAGAGGAAGTCAAGATAGAAAGATGACGCATCAGAAGCGTCTACGTCTAGCATCATGTCGAAACCACGAATGGCGAGGCCACAATCGTTCGACTCCATGACCTCCGTTTCCCTGTCAACGATGGTGTAGCGGTGCGCTGGCCTCGGGTTCGGTGGCAGCGTGTAGCCCAGGTGGACGGCGCTGTAGGTGCCGAACGCGATCGAATCGAGCGTCGCCAGATCCGTGACCATCCACTCGAAGACGCAGACGTCATGCTCGTGCATGCCGTCGCTGCATGCGTTCCGATTGCTGGGCGGCGGCCGGATCGCCCCGTTAAGCCGGGCGTCTCTCTCGCCATTACCGTCGAGGTCCAGATCAGCCGAGAAATCGAGGTGGAGGGTGTCGACTGCAACAATAATCCCTGACGGCAGAACATAGGAGGGATTATCGACCTTCTTCAGGACATGCATCAGCGCTTCCCACGCTTTCCGATATTCAGAGAGACAATCCACGGCGCAGGCAAGCTGCTCGTCGAAGGTAATGGCGCTGAGGGGCTCCGTACCGTTGCCGTCCTCAGGTTCCGTTACAGGCGCCTTGTTGCAACCGGCGCCCATCAAGAACGGCGTGAGTCCGAGTCCAAGAAGCGGCAGGACGAGAGGGGCTAGTCGTTTCCACATGGCTCACCTCCAAGGATGAAAAGTGCTGATCGTCTGTGTCAGCCCTTCCACCGCTATCAACAGGAAGCCGGCCCCAAACGGCTCATCGTCTGCCCGGTGCGGCGCCTGTCAGATCTCCCGTGGTCACAGCTGCACCACGCATCGTGGTGGGAAGCGCGACCGACTGCGGAAGCTTGCCGCTCTGTGACCGCGGCCACATAATGGCCACAGTGCGATTAGCTGACGCGGCGGCTGTGTGGAGCCCCCACTCCCAGGAGACAGCCCGTGGCAGCCGGCAGAAACCGCCCCCCGCAGCAACCCACTCGGTTCCGGCCTTCTTGCGTTCCGCTGAGCCGCTCTCGACCCCAACTCCTGTTAAACGGTGTGGGGAGCGCCCCCGCCGTATCGCCGTATGCTCTCCCCGGATGAGATCACCGCACGGCTGCGCGCCGCGGCCGGGGGCGACCGTGAAGCCCTAAACGAGGTCTTCGCGCTCGTCTACGAGGAATTGCGGCGGCGCGCCCGAGCGCAGCGAAGGCGCTGGAGCGGCGATGACACGCTGGACACGACGGCGCTGGTGCACGAGGCCTATCTCAAGCTCGTGGACCAGAGCCGCGCGGGTTGGAACGACCGGGCGCACTTCCTGGCCGTGGCGGCCAGGGCGATGCGCCACGTCCTCGTGAACTACGCCGAGCAACGCCGCGCGGCGAAGCGGGGCGGCGGCGCGCCGCATGTGCCGCTGGACGAGAGCAACCCGGTAAGCGAGGAGGTCGCCGAGGAGGTGATCGCGCTGCACGAGGCGCTGGAGCGGCTGGCCACGATCAGCGAACGACAGGCGCGGGTGGTCGAGGCTCGCTTCTATGCCGGCCTCTCGATCGAGGAGACCGCCGACGCGCTCGGCATCTCCCCCGCGACCGTCAAGCGCGACTGGCAGCTCGCCAGCGCCTGGCTGCACCGGGAAATCGAGATCACCCTGTCGTAAGCATAGAGATGAACCCTGAACGCTGGCAGCAGGTCGAGGAGATCTTCGCCACCGCGCTCGAGCGACCGCGCGAGGAGCGAGCCCGCTACGTCGCCCAGGCCTGTGGCGACGACGCGGCGCTGGAGCAGGAGGTCGCATCGCTGCTCGACTCGGCCGACACCGCCGGTGACTATTTCGCCGACCTGGCCGGCCGAGCCGGCATCCCGGCGGTGGACGCGGAAGAGGCGGAGCACCTGGTCGGCCATCGCGTCGGCAACTATCGGCTCGTTGCCCTGCTCGGCCGCGGCGGCATGGGCGCCGTCTACCTCGCCGAGCGTGACGACACGCAATTCGAGAAGCGCACGGCCCTGAAGCTCCTCCCACTCGGCATGGACTCCGAGGAGTCGCGGCACCGTTTCCACCTGGAGCGACAGATCCTGGCCCTGCTCGAACACCCGGGCATCGCCCGGCTGTTGGACGGCGGCGTCACGGAAGACGGCACGCCCTACTACGTCATGGAGTACGTGGAGGGGACGCCAGTCGACGAGTACTGCGACACGCAACGTCTGAGCATCGCCGAGCGACTGCAGATCTTCCTCAGCGTCTGCGACGCGGTGCAGCACGCGCATCAGAACCTCGTCGTGCACCGCGACCTGAAGCCCCGCAACATCCTGGTCACCGCGTCGGGCCAGATCAAACTGCTCGATTTCGGCATCGCGCGGATCATCGATCAGGAACAGGCGAAGGACGGCACGACCTTCAGCCATCGCGCCCGCCCGATGACGCTCGCCTACGCGAGCCCCGAACAGGTACGCGGCGCGGCGATCACCACGGCGAGTGACGTGTACTCGCTGGGCGTCCTGCTCTACCGGTTGCTCTCCGGCCACCACCCGTACGCCTACTCGTTCAGCTCGCCCGCCGAAGCCGAGCGCACGATCTGCGGCGAAGAGCCCACTCGACCCAGCGCCCGCTTGCTGCGCGCAGAGGAACGGCCGGGCGCTCACGACGCCGGCAGCCGGACGACGCCCGCCGCCGTCGCGCGGGCACGCAGCACCACCGTGCAGCGGCTGGGCCGTGAGCTGGCCGGCGATCTCGACACGATCGTCTTGATGGCGCTCAGGAAAGAGCCGGGCAGGCGCTACGCATCGGTCTCGCATTTCGCGGAGGACGTTCGCCGCTATCAGGCGGGCCTGCCGGTCAGCGCCCGCAAGGACACGCTGCGCTACCGCACCTCGCGCTTCGTCCGGCGCAACAAAGTCTCGGTCACCGTCGCGGCGGCGTTTGCCGTGACGATCGTGGCTCTGGCCGCGCTCGCGGTGCGCTACGCCGTCACGACCGCGGCGCAGTCGCGGACGATCGCACAGGAAGCCGAGACGACCGAGCAGGTTTCCGCGCTGCTGGTCGATCTATTCAAGACGGCCGACCCGGTGGCGGGCTACGGGGACACCGTGCGGGTGCGCACCCTTCTCGATCTCGGCGCCGAACGGCTCGACGCGACGCTGGGCGAGCAGCCGGAGATGCGCGCGAAAATGCTGGACGTCCTCGGGCGGGCCTACGGGAACCTCGGCCTGTACGACCAGGAGGTCACGGTTCGCCAGAACGCCCTAGCCGCCCTGCGACAGGCGCACGGTTCCGAGCACCTGGAGGTGGCCGACGCATTAGAGGAGCTTGCGTCGGCACAGGTCAGGAAGCGCACCTTCGAGGCTGCAGAGACTCTCTACGCTGAAGCACTCGTGCTGCGCCGCCGGCTGGATGACGATCCATTGAAGGTGGCCTCCACGCTTCAGGGGTTGGCCGTAGCGCTGCGCGACGCTGTTCCGGACTCGGCAGAGGCGCTGATGCACGAGGTTTTGGAGACGCGCCGTCGAGTGCTGGGCGATGAGCATTTCCAGACTGTCTCCGCGCTACAGGACCTGGCCTACGTCCTCCGCGGAAAAGGCGAGCTGGACTCGGCTGAATCGGTGTACCAGGCTGTGATACCGCAGCTGCGGACACACGGCGACTCCGGCGCACGACTCCTTCCTGTAGCGCTCAACAATCTGGCGTATCTACACAGGACAAAAGAAAACTATAAGGAGGCCGAACGGCTGTACCGTGAGGCCATACCCTTGGAGCGCGAGTGGGGAGCCGCGCCGAGCTTGATCCTCCTGTTCAATAACCTGACCAGCGTGTTGGACAAACAAGGCAAGTACGGGGAAGCAGAGAAAGCACTGCTCGAAGCAAAGAGCGTTGCCGAAGAACACTGGCCCCAGGGGCACTGGCGTGTGGGGGCCGCCTATGGCGCCCTCGGTGAATTGTACTTGAACGTCGGCGACACGGTTGCGGCCGAGCCCTACCAGCGCAAGAGGCTGGAGAGCTACACTGAAAGCCTGGGTCCCGATCACGGCTGGACGGCAGTCGCCAAGGCCGCGCTGGCCACGTGCCTCACCTCGATGCGACGCTTCGAAGAGGCGGAACGCCTGCTGCTCGAGGGCTACGCCACCCTCCGGGCCGCCTCCGGGGTGGAGGACCCGTACACCCAGGATGCGCTCACCCGTCTGGTCACGCTCTACGAGGCCTGGGGCAAGCCGGATCTGGCGGAGCCGTATCGCAGTTTACTCAAACCCTCAGAGGACGGAACCTAGCCGGCAGCCCGTTCCGCTCTCTCACTCGCGATCGCGTCGATCGGCGCGATCACCCCACCTGACGTCACACCCCCACGGACACATCAGCCGGGCCACGCGCCCGATGAGCCGTTTGGCGCCCGTTTCCTGTTCTTACGGACAGAAGGTCAGAGGGCGGGTTCCAATGTACCGCGGCTGATGAAGACCCTGGCTACCTGCTCGTTGATCCTATTGTTGCTCGTCTTCGGCAGCGGGTGCCCGTTCCCCAACGACAGTGATTTTCCAACCAGCACCTTCGACATTACTGGGCTTTGCAGCATCGAGCCTTCGGAACCGGGGACGCCGAGAACGGACTATTACCCTCGAGGGGTCCTCGATTTCGGAGCCGTGCCTGTCGGCGATCACGAGGATCTTGTATTCACGGTAACGTACGCGGATCTGACGGAGGTCCCCCAAGCCGGAAGTGTTCCAGCCCATGTGTACAGCATACATATTAAACAGTGTGACCCTCTTGATGGCGATTTTCATTTCGAACTGGTGTCGATGCCTAAACATTGCGGACCCCCCCTGCTTATACAGCGTGGTGCCACTCTGGCGATACTGGCAATGGGACCTTTTCGGGGTCAGACGCATTCACGGCGCGCTTCGCGCCTCTGAGCACGGGCGCGAAGGCTTGCGAGATACGTGTCGATGCCATGGGATCTTCAGGTGAAGTGGAACCGTGCGCGGTGGGAGACTGGACGGGAACGGGCGTCGAATCGTCTCTCATTGTTGACTGGTATCTGTGCCACGACGGCTTGGCCTCAGGGATTGACGCCGATTTACACGGTGTCATTGCCATCATGGACCCGTACCGCATCTTCGCCGTCGGCGATGGGGGCACCGTTCTCATGTCCCGCGGCGACTGTAACTGGGAACGCCTGGAGACCGGGTTCGACCACGTCGATTTCACCGGCGTGTGGGGCACGTCGCCCGACGATCTCTGGGTGGTCGGCAACGCCGGCAGCGCTCCTCAAGACACCGGAATAATCCTGCGATATGATGGAAGGCGCTGGTCCCTAGAGGACAGCGATTTCTTGATCACCTATAACGCGCTGTGGGGTAGCTCCGCCAACGACGTCTACTTCCTGGGTGTGGGGGTCGCCACCGACTACTACAACGCAAAACACTACGACGGCACGGCACTGGACACCCTGACGATCGATGACGGCTGGAGCGAGATAACGGGCGTTTCGGGAATCTCGAGCGACGATGTGTGGGTGGTCATGAACCGGCCATCTCGCAACATCTGGCACTACGACGGGAGCACGTGGGAGGACAGAAGCGAAGCCTGGATGGATCAACCTCTGCATGATGTGTGGGTGGCGCCGACCGGTGAGGTCTTTGCCGTAGGGGCCAACGGAGCCACGTACCATTACGACGGCAGCGCCTGGGAGGACCAGACCCAGGGATGGGACAAACACGGCGTCTGGGGCGCGTCGGCTTCGGATGTCTTCGCCGTCGGCGAGAACTGGTGCTTCTCCCACTACAACGGAGTAGGCTGGGAATTCAATTGCACGTCCGACGCGTTTAGTCTCTTTGCGGTCGGGGGCACTTCCGGCGACGACGTCTACGCCCTAGGTGAGCACGGTGCGATCGGTCGTTATGCTCCCCACCGTCCGGGCAGCTGAGGCACGCCGAGTGTGCTAACGGGGGTTCGGAGAGGCCACGCGCCTCTCCGAACCCCCAATTCCAACAGCGCGGAACTACCGTCTGCACTCGACGCGACCCGCGAGAGGACAGGCCCAGCGGCCGCTGAAGGTGCCCAGGTCCCTCACACGAACACGCCACGACACCTTGCGCCTCCAGGCGTGTAGAACAGATTCCGTGGATCGTCGAACTCAAAAACGCTGAGGTTGGGATGGGCCTGCAGGCCGAGCTGGTCAAAGAAACGAAGTATCCGGGCTACGTCTTCCGCCACGCGCCGCGAAACGTCTACTGGGAGATGACCATCGCCTGCGACCTGGAGTGCGTGCACTGCCGGGCCTCTGCGATCCCGCACCGCGACCCGCTCGAGCTGACGACCGAGCAGGGCCGGGCGCTGATGCGGGACGTCAAAGAGATGGGCAGCATGATCATCCTCACCGGCGGCGACCCGATGAAGCGGCCTGACCTGTTCGATCTCATCGCCTATGCCCGCGAGATCGCATTGCCGCTCAGCATCACGCCCAGCACCACGCCGACGCT
>CAYGCC010000294.1:0-5043 GCA_964348165.1 uncultured Gemmatimonadota bacterium
TCAGAGCGATTCGCACTCTCGCCCACGCACTCGAGGCTCGCGACGCGCATCCTTAGGGCAGTTGAAGCGAGGTGAGTCGCTGCGCGGCAGCAGACGAATGGGGCCGGTTTTGGAGCACACGGTCGAGAGGCGAAGCGGCTCGATCACCTGGGGATGATGAGCGCTGGCGCCCAGCGCCCCACGAAAACGGCGGCGCTACTCCCTCAGGCGCCACTCGTGCAGGTTCTGAAACACGCCGTAAGTATCGATTCGGAGCCCCTGCAGTCTGCGGCTGGCCACCGCCAACTCATCAAAGAACCAGAGGAAGGCATAGGGTCTGTCGCGAGCGATCGTCTCGGAGATCGCACGCCAACGGGCCGTGGCCACGGGCCTGGTGGCCGCGGACAGGGCCAGCGGGATTAGGCTGTCGAGAGCCGCGCTCTTGTAGCCGGTGATATTGAAGGGGTGGTCCGAAGGCCAGAAGAGACCCACTAGGTAATCAGGCTCCAGACCCACCTGCCAGCCCAGGAGCACGGCCTCGAAGTCGCGCTGCTCGAACATGATGTCGAGCAGAGCATTGAACTCGATTTGCTTCACCTCGATCTCGACACCAATCTGCCGGAGCTGAGCCTGGATGATCTCAGCCGCCGAAACGCGCCGCTGCTCGCCCGCCTGAGTCAGCAGCGTAAACGCCAACCGTACGCCCTCGCTCTCGCGGAATCCGTCCCCGTCGCTGTCGCGCCAGCCCTTCGCGTCTAGAATCGCCTGAGCGCTGTCGGGCAGGTAAGGGTCGAAGCTGGTTTCCGGCGCGGCCAGGTCGCGAAAGATGGGAGGGTAGGGACCGGCGGCCGGCTCGGCATAGTCCTGTATCCCCAGCCCCTGTAGAATGGCTACCCGGTCGATGGCGTACGACAGGGCGCGGCGAATGTCGGCGTCAGCCAGCGGTGGGAAGCGGGCTCCATTGAAGCCGATGTAGTCGTAGAACCTTCGGGTTACCGTCTCGATGTAGAATCGCGGATCCGCCCGCAGCTCGGCTGCAGCCTCGAGCGGCGCCGGATAGATCAGGTCGACCCTGCCGTTCTTCAGCTCGACGCGGCGCGTCGTTTCCTCCGGAATGATGCGGAAAACGACCCGGTCGAGTCGTGGGCTGGCCGTGAAAGCTCGTTCGTTCGGTATCAGCACCAGCCGCTCGCCCGGCCGCCACTCGGCGACCCGGAACGGGCCACTGACCACCAGGCTTCCTCCCGGCTGCGCCACGCTGGGATGACTGGCGAGGGTGCGGTTCTCGGCGGCGTACTCCTTGAACACATGCGCGGGGATGATTCCCACCCCGCTGTGCAGGAGCATCCCCGGGTAGCGGCGGTTGAAGTGGAACCTGACGTGCCGATCGTCCAGCGCCACGACCGAATCGATGTTTTCCCAAAACTCGATGCGCGGGGAAGCGATCTCGGGCCGGCTAATCAACTCGTAGGTGAACACGACGTCTGCGGCGCGGATGGGCTGACCATCCGACCAGACGGCTTCCGGGCGGATCGAATAGGTGAGGTTCGTGGAGTCGGCACTGAACTTCCAGCCGTCGGCCAACGACAGCGCGTCGATCCGGTAATCCACCGCACCGTCGACCCAGCGAGCCGAGTTCAGCCCCAGATAAAGCTGTTCGTTGATCTCCTCGCTCAGCGAACTCGTGGCGAGGATAGGCAAGAGAGGCCCGACGTCGCTGCGAACCCCTACTGCGATCCGCGTGTCCGCAGGAGGGGTCTCACAAGCGGCGATGAGCAAGAGCGAGAGAGGAAGAATCAGGCGCGACGTCTGTGACCGGTGAAGCCTCGGGCTTCGCGGCGTGCGCGCTACAGCGACTGACGGTCCATTCACGCGCTCTGCTCTAAGGCCGCTACGATAGGCTGTTTCCACTTACGTTCCCCCGCCCGACACGTGTGGGTCTGCTAATCCGCAGAACGCCTAGGCCAGCGCCGCCGGAGGATAGCCCCAGCGCAACAGCGACACAAGCGAGCGATCAGCGAAACCCCGCTGATCGGCGAACGCGCTGCGACGCCCGAGCTGCCCAGCCGCGTGGCCTTGTTCGTGGACGGCCGTCGGTTTAATTACGGTTTTCGAGGGCCACCGGCGCCACGAACAAGAGCGATGCGGGCCGGGGTCGGGTCGGCGCTCGGCAGCCGTCGGGGCCCGCGGCGGCTCTGCCGGCGGGGCGCTCAGAGTTCGGACGGTTCTAGAGGCAACCGGGACAAAGATATGCGAGTGGGGATAGGGTTTGACATCCACCGTTTCGGGGAAGGGAGGCGTCTTGTCTTGGGTGGGGTGGAGTTCGAGGGTGAGCGCGGTTTGCTCGGTCACAGCGACGCCGATGTCGTCACCCACGCGGTGATCGACGCGTTGCTGGGAGCGGCGGGCCAGGGCGACATCGGACGCCACTTTCCGGACAGCGACGAGCGCTGGCGCGATGCCCCGTCGCTCGAGATGCTCGACGCCGTACGGCAGATGCTCGAGGCCGACAACTACCAGACGGTCAACGTGGACGTGGCGCTGGCGGCCGAGCGACCGCGGCTGGCGGCGAGCGCCGAGGCGATGCGCGATCGCCTGGCAGACACCCTCGGCATCGACCCGCGCTTCGTCTCGATCAAGGCGACGACCGCGGAGGGCTTGGGGGCGATCGGGCGTGTCGAGGGAATCGCCGCTTGGGCCGTCGCTCTGATCGACCGGGTTCGCGAGCCCGGATCGCCCTAGCGGACGGGCGCTCTGTGCTAGCTGGCCTGGTCATCCCCGCCGCCGACTGGATCATCGGTACACCCCAGGTCGAGCGCATCCTCGAGATGCTGGGTGGAGTTGCGCCTCACTGGATCTATCTTGTGGTCGGCGCCGGCGCAGCGGTCGAAAACTTCTTCCCACCGATTCCGGCCGACACCTTCGTCGTGCTTGGTGCCTTCCTGTCCGCCGAGGGGAGGGCCACGGGACTGGGGGTGTTCGGGGTGACCTGGACCACCAACACCGGCACCGCTTTGCTGGCCTACGCCTTTGCGCGGCGCTGGGGGCGGACCTTCCTGGGTACGCGGCTGGGCCGCTGGCTACTTCGTCCGCGGCAATTGGAGCGGCTCGCGTCGCTCTACGACGGACACGGTGCCAAGATCATATTCTTCAGTCGCTTCCTGCCTGCCTTCCGAGTCCTGGTGCCCGTCTTCGCCGGGATCAGCCATCTGGCTCTCTGGCGCACGGCGGTGCCGGTCGCCCTCGCCTCAGCAATCTGGTATGGGCTTCTCGTCTACGCCGGCGTAGTCTTCGGCCGCAATTGGCGGGTCATCCTCGAGGCGGTCGGAGACGTCAACACGGTTTTGCTGGTGATCGCCGGATTCTTCGCCCTCGGCCTCTCGGTCCTTTGGTGGCGAACCCGTCATCATCCGCATCCGCACGAGACGGGAGGCCAGGGAGGTGGAGACGGGTGACTGAGGAAACCGCGCGGCGATTCTATCTGGGCAGGTTCGAGGATTATCTTAGATTCGAGCGCGGACTCACAGCAACCACAGCCACGGCTTACACGACCGATCTGGCACAGCTGGTGGCGTTCTTGGGGGAGCGAGGTGTCGAGCGACCCGACACGGTCACGGCCCAGGATCTTCGGGAGTACATTTATCACTTGAAGGGTTCGGGCCGGGCCCCGAGCAGCATCCGTCGCAAACTCTCGGCACTGAAGAGCTACTTCGGTTTCCTCCAGGCCGAAGCGTTGATCGACTCCGATCCCAGCGAGCTGCTGGAGGGCCCCAAGACGGGGCGGCGGCTCCCGACCGCGCTCTCACAGGCGGAGGTCGAGTTGCTCCTCGCAGCGCCGCAGGGACAGCGCCCGCTTGCGGTGCGAGATCGAGCCATCCTGGAATTGATGTACGCCACCGGTCTCAGGATATCGGAGCTCGTCAAGCTCCGAGTCCGCGATCTCGACCTCGAGGAGGGGCTCGTCCGTGTTGAAGGGAAGGGCTCGAAGGAGCGGATCGTCCCGGTGGGCCGGGCAGCACTGACTGCACTGCGAGCGTACCGGGACTCGGCACGGCCCGAGCTGGGGGCAGGTGGCAACCGACTGGGTGCCGGGGTTCTGTTCTTGGGGCGCCGCGGGCGCCCGCTCACCCGCAAGGGGGCCTGGGATATCGTGCGGCGTCAAGTCGCGGCGGCCGGGATTCGCAAGCACGTGACACCGCACACCCTTCGCCACAGCTTCGCGACGCACCTGTTGGAGGGCGGCGCCGACATCGCGGCCGTGCAAGAGATGCTGGGCCACGCCGACATCTCAACGACTCAGATCTACACGCATCTGGATCGCAGCTATCTGGCCGAGGTTCACCGGCGCTTCCACCCGCGCGCCTAGAAATGAAACGAGCGCGGATAATAGACTTCCTTGAGAATAAAGTCTTAGATGCTTCTGGCTGATGTGATGTCCTGGGTGAGGCGGCCCGTGGCCCGCTGGGAGCGCCGGATCAAGCGACCTCGAGCGGTCCGCGCCGCCCGCCATCTGGTGAACGCCGGCTGCGCGCTGGCCTGGATCCTCCTTGGCGCCGGCGCCGCGAGCAGCGCCTGGGGGCAAACGGTCGCCTTCAAGGCCGGGGCGCGGGGCTCGGCGGTGGCCGACGAGGTATTGAGGCGGGTGATCGAGCGCGGCGCTTATCGGGTGCTGACGCAGGACACGATCCTGGGCCCTGAAGAGATCATTCCGGGGGACGTGATCCTGATCGAGGCGACGTTGCGTGTGGAGGGCCGGATCAGGGGCGATCTGGTGGGGGTTGAGAGTGATATCTTCGCGCGACCCGGTGGGCGGATCGACGGTACGGTCGTCGCACTCAACAGTGGGTTTTACGGTTCTTCGCTGGCCCGGCTCGGCTCACCCCCGCTTGACGCCTCACTCTACGACTACCGAGCCGAGGCACGCGAGGATGGTACCTTCTTGATCGTCGGTCCTGGCCGCAACGCGAGGCTGCGTTTGCCGGGCTTAAAAGGGTTTCTGGTCTCGACGTACGACCGGGTGAACGCGCTCACGGTTCCCTGGGGGATCGAGCTGGAGCGCGGGTC
>CAYGCC010000295.1:0-3669 GCA_964348165.1 uncultured Gemmatimonadota bacterium
GGGCCGATCGATCGGCCCGGCAACCAGGTCGAACAACGTTTCCTCCAGCGGCTCGCTCGGCCGCGGGAAGCTGATGTTGAGTCTATCTCCGCAAGCGGGTAGGGCGGCAAACGGGAGAAGCAGAAGAGCCGCGCGGCGTTCGAAAAAAAGTCTGAAGATCTTCATCTCGTGACCGAGCAACCTTACCCGGCAGAGGCTTAAGTGTCAAGCGACAAACCTAGAGTCCGCTTGACTTTGTGCGCCCCGGCCGATAGGTTGGCGAAGCTCCCGCGACCTCCCAGCCTGTAGGAGCCACATGCCGACACTCAAGGATCTTCTCGCTCGTCTATCTCATCGCTCCGAGGTCGAGGCGGTCTTCGCCGTCGGCCGCGACGGGTTGCTCATCGATCACATGGGACCGGAAGGCCGTGACGCCGAGACGGTGGCGGCGCTGGCGCCCAGCATCCTTCACAGCGCCCGCGAGCTCGGAACCGCCGCGCGCCATGGGGACCTCAGCACCGCGGTCGTCGAGTACGGCGACGGCGTAGCGATCGTGTCGGATGTATCCCCGGAGATGATACTCGTCACCATCGTCCGGGCGGGAGTTCCTTTCGGCGGCCTGCTCTACGAGCTGCGGCACAACCGCGAGCAAATCGCCAGACTCATCTGAGACCGCGCCCACGACTCTCGGACGCAGGCGGAAAGGGTTGGGTGAGAGAGGGGGGCTTCGTCCGAGGGCGGGCCGAGCTGTTCGGCTCGAGCTCCTCCACGACCTTGATTTGCCTTGA
The DNA here is from genome assembly GCA_964348165.1 of uncultured Gemmatimonadota bacterium. Taxonomy (GTDB): domain Bacteria; phylum Gemmatimonadota; class Gemmatimonadetes; order Palauibacterales; family KS3-K002; genus CAYGAJ01. The sequence continues at coordinate 768 of CAYGCC010000295.1, forward strand.
AGTGTCGCTTCCATAGAGGACCGGGTCTTCCGTGAACAAAGCCGCGTCAATCGAGCGTTGGGTCGTCTTGCTGGCCGGCGGGATCGGTTCGCGTTTCTGGCCCGCCAGCACCCCCGGCCGCCCTAAGCAGTTCCTCCCGCTTGCGACCACCAAACCTCTCATCCTCGACACGCTCGAGCGCGCGCGCGCCCTGGCTCCCGCTGACAACGTGCTCGTCGTCGCGGGCGAGCGCTTGCGCCACACCCTGCAGCAGCACCTGCCCGACCTGGCGCCGGAGCAGCTCCTGCTCGAGCCCCAGGCGCGCGGCACAGCGCCCGCCCTCGCCTGGGCGGCACGGGAGATCATCGCCCGGGCGCGGCAGCCGGAACGTACGGTCATGGTCTCGCTGCACTCCGACCATGTGATTCGACCGCTGGATGATTTTCTGGCCACTCTCGAGCTTGCGATTGAAGCAGCGGGCGCCTTGGACCGTCTGCTCACCATCGGCATCGCGCCCACACGCCCCGAGACCGGCTACGGGTACATCGAGGTCGGAGAACCCCTGGCGTCCGACGTGTTCGAGGTGCGACGCTTCGTCGAGAAGCCGGACCGGCCGACCGCGCAAGGCTTCCTCGCGGCGGGTGGCTATACCTGGAACTCGGGCATGTTCGTCTGGCGGCCCCAGCTCCTGCTGGCCGAGCTGGCGGCGCACACGCCCGAGCTGGCGCGCGAGCTGGAGCGGCTGGAACGTGAGGACGTGGCCGGTTTCTTCTCTCACGCGCCGGCCTTGACCATCGATCACGGGCTGATGGAACGCAGCTCGAACATCGCTGTGGTTCGTGCCGAGTTCGAGTGGGACGATGTCGGCGCCTGGCCGGCGCTACTGCGCGTGCGCGGCCAGGATGATGCCGGCAACTTGCTTATGGGCGACGCCTACTCCCACGATTGTCACGATAGCCTGGTCTGGGCCGAGGACGGGCCCGTCGTCGCCTTCGGCCTTTCCAACCTGGTCGTGGTTCGGGCCTCGGGCATCACCTTCATCGCCCCGCGCGAGCGCTGCACGGACCTCAAGGCGCTGCTCGCCAAGCTGCCCGAAGAACTGCGGCAAGGGATCGACTGAGTATTGGCCAAAGCGGAACTGATCCTGTTCGACGACCGTCGCGCGCGCGGCTGGGAACCGTTCGCCCTGACGCGCCCGATCGGAGAGCTTTTGTTCGGAGGCCTGAGCCTGACAGCGCGAGCGGAGCGAGTCTTCGGGCTGCGCTGCAGCGGCTACCTGACCTCCGCTCATTTGCGGGACTATCGGGAAGCGGGCGCTCCCCCCGTACTGAGCCTCGACCGGTTGCCCGCCGATCGTTCACTCCTCTTCTGGTGCTCGCGCGCGGTGCCTGACGGCACGGTCGAGCTGCCCGATCGCCCAACCCACTTCGTGATCGACGGCCGTTCCGTCGGCTTCTTCACGCCACCCGGCAGCCGCCCTGGGGAAGCCTGGCTCAGTGACCTGGAGCCCGACGCCCAGGCGCAGGCCGAGCACAAGCTGAACGGTCGGGTGCTCGAGTGGATCTGGGATCTGATGCTGGAGGCGCCGGCGCAGCTGGGGCGCGATCTAGCCGCGGCGCCGGCGCCCGGGGCGGCGCGCCTTCCCGAAGGGGTCCACCGGGTGGGCGACGCCCCCGTAATCGTCGGCGACGCGGTTCGGATCGAGCCGGGCGCGCTGTTCGATACGCGCGACGGCGCGATCCGTTTGGAAGACGGCGTGGAGGTACGGACCGGCACGCGGCTGGCCGGTCCCGCACTGATCGGGCCGCGTTCGCGCCTGCTCGGCGGGACGCTGGAACGGATCGCGGCCGGCCCCTTCTCGTACCTGCGCGGCGAGGTCACCGACACGGTCGTACTCGGCTACACCAACAAAGCCCACGACGGTCACCTGGGCCACGCCTACGTGGGCAAGTGGGTGAACCTGGGGGCGTTTACCACCAACAGCGACCTGAAGAACAACTACCGCCCGGTGAAGGTCTGGACGCCGTTCGGTGTGCAGAACTCGGGCCAGATGAAGATCGGCAGCTTTCTCGGCGACCATGTGAAGACGGGGATCGGGCTGTTGCTCGGCACTGGCACGGTGGTAGGCGCGGGCGCTAATGTGTTCGGAGTCGCCATGCCACCGACCTACGTGCCGCCCTTCAGCTGGGGCGTGGGCAGCGATCTGGGCGAGTATCGGCTGGAGGAGTTCTTGCAAGCGGCGGCGACGGCGATGGGGCGCCGCGACGTCGAGCTGGACGAGCGCGGGCGGCGCTATCTGGAGAGCTGCTGGCGAAAGGGGCGGGGGGAATGAGCGGGAAGGGGTGGGGTGGATGAGCTTCAAGGTGCACGTTCTCGGCAGCGGCAGCCGCGGCAACTCGATCCTGCTCGAGACGTCGGAGATCCGCCTCCTGGTCGACGCCGGGTTGAGCGGCCGGCAGATCGAGCGGCGCCTCGAGGCGATCGAGATTCCCGCCGACACCGTCTCCGCCCTGGTCATCACCCACGAGCACCGCGACCACACCCAGGGGATGGGCGTCTTCGCCCGTCGCCGGCAGGTGCCCATCTACATTGCCCGCGCCACGGCGCGGTCGTGCAAGCCTCTGCTCAAGGGCGATGAGGACGTCCGCTTCTACCGCGCGGGCGAGGCGCTGGATCTGAGGGATCTGCGGGTCGAGCCGTTCCTGACCTGCCACGACGCCATCGACCCGATCGGCATCACCGTGCGTCAGCGCTCGAGCGGGCTCAAGATAGGGATCGCCACGGACTTGGGCGTGCCGACGGTGTCGGTTCGCCATGCGCTGAAGCGCTGCGACCTGCTGATCCTGGAAGCGAACCACGACGACGTGATGCTGCGGACCGGCCCCTACCCCTGGTCGGTGATCAGCCGGATCGCTGGCCGTCA
>CAYGCC010000296.1:0-33167 GCA_964348165.1 uncultured Gemmatimonadota bacterium
CGGTGCCATCACGGTCCGTGCGTCTCAGCTCGATACCCCGCTCACCTAATCGGCCGAGAACGAACGGCGAAGGGTGGCCGTAGACGTTGCCGCGGCCCACCGAAATCACCGCCAGCTCCGGGCGCACGGTTCTGAGCAAGAGGCGCGAGGTCGAGCTGGCGCTGCCGTGATGAGCAACCTTGAGCACCTGCGCCCGTAGCTCTTCACCGCTCTCGTGGCTCAGCCGGTCCTCCACCATCCCCGGCGCGTCCCCGGTGAACAGCATGCGGAACTCGCCGTATTCGAGCAGAAAGACGATGCTGTTCTCGTTGGGCGCCTCCGCTCCGCCTTCGAACTCGCCCGCCCGGGGGTGGAAAAAGCGCAGCTCCACCTCGTCGAGGCTGAGCCGCGCGCCCGCGCCGGCCAGAGTCCAAGCCATCCCGTTCTCCGCCAACCAGCGCAGCACCGCGAGTTGACCGACCTGCCCGGTGACGCGTCCCGACCCCATTACTCGACTCACCTCGATCGCGTCGAGCACCGCGGGCGCCCCGCCCACATGATCCAGATCCGGGTGGCTGGCCAGGAAGGCATCGAGCCGCCGGACCCCCTGCTCTTTTAAGAACGGAAGCACTGCCCGGCGCCCGGCATCGAAATCGGGCCGCTTCGGTCCCGCGTCCACCAGGATCCAATGTCGCCTCGGCGTCGCGATGGCGATCGCATCTCCCTGGCCCACGTCGATGACGTAGACGGCCAGCTGGTCCGGGCCCAGCCGCGCCTGCAGCGGCGGCCAGGCGATCGTGAACGCGACCAGCAAGCCGAGCGCGTAGATGAAGCGCCGGCGCTGCCAGGCTCCGTGCAGCGCGTGCGCGCCCAACACCAAAAGCAACCCACAGGCGACGGCGAGGAGTAGAGAGGGCCGGACCACGTCGAGCGACGCCCAGCGCAGGCTCGACAACAGCCGCGCCAGGAGATCGATCCCCCGCAACAAAGTCACGGCCGCGGCGGCGGGCCAGCTCGCCAACTCGAGCCAGGGCGACAACAGGGCGGACACAAACAGCGCCGGCATGGCCAGGGTCAAGAGAGGAACGGCGAGCAGATTACCCACGATCGCCGCCGGGGCGATTCGACCGAAGTGGGTCGCGGTGATTGGAGCGGTGATCAGGACGGCGGCGACGCTCGTCAACGCGCTCAACGCCAGTGAACGCAGCACCCACGGCTGCTCCCGTAACCAGGGGGAACCCCCGGCCTGGGAGTGCGCGTAGGCGACGGCAGCGGCACCGGCGAAGGACAGCTGAAAGCCGGCTTCGAGGGCGCTCCACGGTCGACCGCTGAGCAGCAGGACGGCGGCCAACCCCAGGACATCGAAACCCGACGAGGCCCGACCGGCCAGACGCGTGAGCGTCCAGAGTACGACCATCAGGGCGGCCCGGACCGCCGAGGCCGGCGCGCCGATCAGTATCACGTATGCGCAGGTCAGGACGACGGTGATCAACCGCGCCCAGCTGGGCGAGGTGCGTGTGATCCGCGCCAACGAGTAGAACGCCGCGGCGAGCAGCCCCACGTGCAACCCAGAGATGGCGAGGAGGTGGGCTAGTCCGGCCCGGGCGATTCGGCGCGAGACCTCCGGCTGCAGCGTCTCGCGCTGGCCGAGCACCAGCGCCTCGGCGAGCGGAGCCCAGCGCGCCGGGTAGACACCCCACAGGCGCTGCGCCAACCGTCCCCTCAGGTTGAGGAACGGGTGGCGGGTCCAGCTCGACTCCCCGACCGCATCGGCCCGTCCGGCTACGAGCCACCCGCGACGCTCCGGGGCCCGGGGGGCGCGGCCGGGCGTTCGCGCCGGCTGCCACGCTCCGCTCACCGCGTACAGCCACCCTGGCCGTATCGGTCCGTCGACCCACACCCGCAGCGCCCCGGCCCAGCGACAGCCGGGTGTGGCGGAGAGCGGCGCGACCCGAACGCTCCCCTGCACGCCCGTTGGCAGAAACCCGAGGGCGCGCCCGGTGAGGCCGACCTCCTGGCCCGCCTCCCAGCGAAGTCGGCAGTCGCGCCCAGCGCGTTGGGCGGCGCCCAGGCCCTGATGCAGTCCGCCCGTCGCCAGAGCCACCAACGCCGCCAGGGCAACCAGATCGCGCCGCCGAAAGATCAGCGCCGCTCCGGCGATCCCGACGGACAGAACGCTGGCTATAGGCAGCAGCGGTTCCGCGCCACCCAGCCCGATCACCGTTCCGACGACCAGAGCGAAGGCGGCCAGCGCCAACGGGCGCGTTCTGGGAGGCCCGCGCCAAATCACAGCTGCCGCCCCACCTCCCTGCCCTGGTTCCCCTTCGCGCTCGTGCCCGCTGCTGCTCCCTGCTGGCACTGTGCCGGGGCGGTATCAGACGATCGTCATCCGCCACCGTCCGGCCCGTGATTTTGCAAACCCGCGTCGCTTGAGGTTATTCTGTCCGCCATGAATCGACTCATCTATCGCGGGCTTCCCGTGGCGTTGGCCGGCTTGCTTCTGATGTCGGGTTGCGACGACAGCACGGGGCCGGCCGATCGGATCGTCGAAGGCGTCAACTTCTCGGAGCTTTTCGCCCCTCCCAGCCAGGCGGAGATGAGCGCCTTGCTGGCCGAGTGGAGCGGTCGGAACGTAACGCCACGCTCGGTCGAGGTGGTCGCGACGTCGGTCACGCAGATCGCCGGCGTAGCAGCCACGGTCCGTGTCCTCTCGCACGTGGTGGATGGCACCGCCGAACACTATGGCGCCGTGATGGTGCCAGACGGGGTAACGCCTGGCAGCATGCCGGTTCTCATCTACTTGCACGGCGGTGATGGCGGCATCGACATCGATGACCTGATCAATCTCTTACCCCTCGCACTCGGACCCGACGCCGGCGCGTACGTTCTGTTGGCCCCGTCCTTCCGTTCCGAGCCGTTGGTTTTCGAGGGCACGACCTATCTGTCCGAGGGCGAACCGAGCCCCTGGGATCGTGATGTCGACGACGCCCTCGCCCTGTTGAACACGGTGCTCGACAACACGCTCGAGGCGAACCCGGAACGGATCGGCGTACTGGGGTTCAGTCGTGGCGCCGATGTCGGCTTGCTGATGGCGATTCGCGATCCGCGTATCGATCTGGTCGTGGAGTTCTTCGGGCCCACCGACTTTTTCGGGCCCTACGTTCAGGACGTAGTCGAAGAGGCGTTGCGCGGGTCGCCGCGCGACCTGCCGGGCCTGGCGTATCTGAACGCCAAGTTCATCCAGCCGCTCAAGCGCGGTGAAGTGACGATCGCGGACATGCGGCCCGAGCTGTTACGACGCTCGCCCGTCTACTTCGCCGACCGGCTGCCCCAGCTGCAAATCCACCACGGTACCAACGACGAAGTCGTACCCGTCGGCGAGGCGGAACGGTTAATCGAGGTGATGGTGGCTCTGGGGCGGGGCAAACCGGATTTCGAGCACTACCTGTACCCGGGCGGCACCCATAACCCGCTCTCGCTGTCCGGGAGCATTCCTCGCACCCAAAGCTTCATCGGCCGACTGCTCGCGCCCAGCCCGGTTCTGTACGCGGTAAGCGGTAGACGGTAGGCGGTAGGCGGCAGGCCGGACGTTAAGACTGCCGTCAACGCAGACGGCGTCCGCTCAGGGTGGAGGTTGCCCGAGCCAGGATGTCGTCAAGGGCGACGAAGCCGATGAAGCGGCTGTCGGGCCAACCGATCATGTCCCGGGTGTCAGAGAGGAGGAGGGCCGAGTCCGAAGGGACGACCCAAGGACCCCAGTCGTAGAGGTCGCCACCGCGGCTCAGGGGCGAGCGCGATGCCGCGGGCTTGAGGATCTGAAAGGGCCACGACTGGCGCGCACCGTTGCGCACGACGACGCCCGCCCGCATCTCCACCGTGTCTCCGGGCAGCCCGGCCACTCGTCTCAGAACGTGAAACTCGCCGTCCTCGTCGACAAATCGGAAGATGACCAGGTCGCCGGCAGCGAGCCGGCCCACCGGCCGCCAGGCGAAGAAATACTCACCGGCGCCGAGGCCGGGCTCCATCGAGGGTCCCGTCATGACGTAGATCGAGGGCCAGCGCGGTCCGCCGCGGGTCATCCACAACCCGGCGATGAAGCAACCGGCCAGACCAAGCCAGAAGGCCCGGCGAATCCAGCTCAGCCTCGAGGTGGGCATGTCTTTCGAGGGTCAAACGATCCAGCGACGTCCACGCCGGCGCGGCGTCACGCGCTCACCCGTTCAGGATGCCCTGCGTTCCGCCTTCTCGAGCCCCTCGTCACCTTTTGCTGGCCGCGAACCGGCCTTGGCTGCCGGCTCGGAGCCGCGCAACGTCTGACGCGTGCGAAGGTCGCCGCGCAGGCTCGCCGCCAACATCAGCAGCATGCCGACGACAACCGCGCCATATAGGGCCACAGCCAGCGATACGCCGCGCAGCGTGAACAGGCCGAAGCGCAGATCGACCGATTGACCGGAGTGGGCGTGGGCGAACCAGCCCAGCACGAGGATCAGGGTGATGCCCGCCGCAGCCTGAATGAGCAAGCGCCTGTTCATCGGCCGTCCGTCACGATTCGACCGGAAACCCGGTGAAGGTGGCACCGGTGGTTCCAGTTAGCGCGACCCTCAGGTAGCGTCCCACCCAGGCGTCGGGACCGGGTACGAGTGCGACCTTGTTCGTGGCCGTGCGGCTCTGCAGCAAGTTTCCGCGACGCGCCCGTCCCTCGACCAGAACCTCGACCGTCCGTCCCACCTCGGCCAGGTTCTTCTCGTACGCGATCTGGCGTACCAACGCGATCAGTCGCTCGAGACGATCCTGAGCCACGGGGTCCGGCACCAGCCAATCGTCGCTCATGCGCGTGGAGGGGGTCCCTTCGCGGGGCGAGTACTTAAAGGTGAAGGCATCATCGTAGCGGACGGTGCGCACGAGCTCGAGAGTCTCCTCGAAGTCGGTCTCCGCCTCGCCCGGGAAGCCGACGATGATGTCCGTGCTGAGAGCGATGTCGGGGATCGCACGCCGCAGCAGCTCGACCTTGGCCAGATACTCGTCTCGCGAGTAGCGCCGCGCCATCCGCTTGAGGACACGGTCCGATCCCGACTGCACCGGCAGGTGCAGCTGCGGACAGACGGCCTCCTCCTCGGCCATGACCGCGACCACGTCGGGGCCCAGGTCGTTGGGGTGTGGAGAGGTAAACCGCACGCGCCGCACACCGGGCGTTCGCGCCACCGCCCGCAGCAGCCGCGCGAAGTCCCAACTCCCGTGGCGATACGAGTTCACCGTCTGGCCCAGCAACGTGAACTCGGTGATCCCCTCATCGGCAAGACGTTCGATCTCGCGCAGGATCGCGTCGGGCTCGCGGTTCTTCTCCGCGCCACGTGTGTAGGGGACGATGCAGAAGGTGCACCGGTAATTGCAGCCGCGCTGAATTGGAATCCAGGCGGAGACCTGCGATTTCCGCCGCAGCTCCAGGCCCTCGTAGTTCTCGGCCGGGTCCAGCTCCACATCGACCACGGCGCCCGACTTCGACGCCTGGTCGATCAGGGTCGGCAGCGCCCGATAGGCGTCGGGCCCGATGACCATGTCCACATGCTCGGCCCGTTCGATCAGCTTGGCGCCTAGCCGCTGGGCCATACAGCCGCACACGCCGATGAGCGTGCTCGGTCGCATCCTCTTGACCCGGTTCAGCTCGGCCACCCGGCCCAGCACCCGCTGCTCCGCATGCTCACGGATGGCGCAGGTGTTGACGAGGATCACATCGGCCTCTTCGGGCGACGCGACCTGAGTATAGCCGCCGGCCGCCAGAACCCCCTCCATGAGCTCGCTATCACTCACGTTCATCTGGCAACCGTAGGTCTCGACCCAGTAAGTCTTCGACATCGCCGAACCGTGTTTCAGGCCGCGGTGGCGTGCAAGCCGCCACCGGCCGCAGCCTCGACCCGGGCCCGCTGTAGCCGCGGGCCGCGGACTCTTAAACTACGCGAAGCCGGCATCTTCAGGTAGTCGCCGGTCACCGCCGTCTCGCCCTCATCGCCCTCGAGCACCACGTGGGCCAGCGTTCCGATGCGCCGGCGCCGGTACTCCGCCGCCTTATCGTCCACCAGCTCTCTTATCTCGCGCGAGCGCATCGCCTTGCTCAGCGGCGTTACGGCGTCGGCGAGTCGCCCGGCCTCCGTGCCCTTACGCTCCGAGTAGGGGAAGACATGCACGTAGGTGAAGGGCAACGCCTCCACGACCTCGCGCGTGCGCCGGTGATCCTCCTCCTCTTCGCCCGGAAAGCCGACGATCACATCCGTTCCCAGACCCAGCGGCCAGACTCGCTCGCACAGCTTCTGCACACGGGACAGGTAGCGCCGGCTGGCATAGGCACGGCGCATCGCCCGTAGCACCCGATCGCTGCCGCTCTGCAGCGGCACGTGCAGGTGAGGCGCCAGCCGGCCGTCCGAGTCGCCGAGCAACGAGATGATCCGGTCATCCAGCTGGTTGCACTCGAGCGATCCGATCCGGAAGCGCACATGGGGAACGGATTCGAGCAGTCGCTCGACCAGTCTCGAAAAGGAGACGCGGGGGTCGAGATCCTTGCCGTAGAGACCGATGTGGATTCCGGTCAGCGAGATCTCTGGGTGATGCTCCGCCAGCTGCCGAGCCTCCTGCACGATCTCTGCGGCCGGTCGCGAGCGGCTGCGACCCCGGGCGATACGAATCACGCAGTACGAGCACCGCAGATCGCAGCCGTCCTGGACCTTGAGCCAGGCGCGGGTGCCGCGCTGTGAGCGATCGAGCAGCTCGGCGCGGTTCCCCCGACCACCGACATCGACTCCGAGAACGCGGGCCACGGCTTCGGCGTCCTGGCCCGACACCGCCGCCGCCACTCCCTCGAGGGAAAGAATCGTCTCGAAAGACACCGCCGTGGCACAGCCGGCCACGACGACGGGAAGCTGACGACCATCGGCCCGGCGGCTCAGCCCCCGAACGTAGCGGCGAAGCTCGGCGTCGGCGTTCTGGGTGACCGTGCAGCTGTTGATCACCACGGCATCCGCCAGCGCCGGATCGGGCACCGTCTCACACCCGTGCAGCTCCAGCAACGTCCGGATCCGCTCCGTGTCGTACTGGTTGGCCCGGCAGCCGAACGTATGGTAGAAGATTCGGCGGGGTGGCGCGGAGGCCAGCGTCATCTGCTAAAGACGCCCAGCGAGATGCTGAGGCGTGTAAAAGACTCCTGAATGCTCTCGCGCTCGATGTCACCGCGGCGTCCCAGCTCGATCGTCCCATCGAGCCGGGCGCGGCCGTTCGCCAGGTTCAAGCCGAGCCCAAATCCGAAAGCGCGTTCCCAGGGCCAGCCGCTACGCAACCGGAATGGCCGCCGCTCGAACGAGGCGCCCGCCCGCAAGAAGACCTCGGAGCTGGTTCCCGAGATCGCTTTCAGCTCGGCCCCGGCGCCGAAGCGAAATACGTCGTTCGCTCCGGTCTCGGGTGAATCATCCCGTATCTTCGACCAGTCCTCCCAACCCGCCTGCATCGCGACGATCAAGTCAGGCGTCAGCTGCCACGAACCTCCCACGTCCAGCGACAGCGGCAGACCGACCTCGTCGCTCGCTCCGGTGCTGTCGTTCTCCACATCGAGCCCGAAGCCCCAGCCGAACACGGCACCGACCAGCATCTCGGGCGCCGGCTCGAACTCGGTCCCCAAGGCAAAACCCCAACCCTGGTACTGGATCGCGGCTCGCGACCGGTAGCTCAAGAAACCGGAGCCGGACTCGAAGGCACGCACCACACTCCGCCTCACCTCGCCCGAGTAGAGCTGCGCGGCCAGGCCCAGGCTCCAACGCTCCGCCATGATCCCCGCCAGCTCGAAGCGGAACTGCGTGATCCCGCCGTCCGCGGTGCGGGCCTCCTGGAACTCGACATCGCCGGTCGACAGACTGAGCGTGTCGGTGAACTGCACGCCAAAGTCCTGATCGAGGAAGCTGCCGAACCCGACAGAGGCCACCCAACGCTCGGAGATCGGCCACCCGACACGAATCAGCGGCACGTCCTGCGTCCTGAAATCGCCGCGCGCTTCCCCCTCCACCGAACGATTCTCCGGCATGAAGGTCGCCCAGGCGCCGCCGACCGTCAGGTGCACGGCCGCGGCCGGATTAACCGCCGAAAAGTTCCCGCCGTGAAGCACCACAGCCGATGCGCCCATGGCGCGGGCCCGCGCATCTAGCGGTCGAATCCTCCGACCCAACCCGGCCTCGCCCAGCAGCCGCACCTGAGCCTGTGCGGGGCTCGGCCCCGTCAGCGCCGCGAGGCTCAGTAGAACGCAGAAAGCGCGTAGGGTGCGGATCCTCATGGCAGCCTGAAGTCGGTGGGCGGCGTGAACACGATTCGCAACACGGGCTCTAAGGCGGGGTCGCCGCCGACGCCACCGAATTCCCAAAAGCCGAAGTTGCCGCCCTCTTCGGTCGTGCGGATGACCAGGCGAACCGGCAGGGGCGCCGTGCCGGCGGACACCTCGGCATACGAGCGTATGCGACTCGTGAGGTCAATGGCGAGCGCGGGGTCAACGGCCAATGAATCGGGCACCAGCTCGACCACGCTGGTCGTGACCGCCGCGCCAACCGGCGTCTTCGGGCCGAACACCCGGAAGTCATCGACGAGACGGAAGGCGATCAAGAAGAAGGGCTGCTCGGCCGCGAACGGCTCCACGGGGCGGCCCGGACTGGTCAGGATCAGCTCGGCCTTTGACACCGTGGATCCGCGCAGCCGCGCCTTGGCGGTCGAACCCAATACGGGGATCGAATCCGGTAGCACCAGCTCGACGAACGTCCGCCACCCCAGCACGCCGCCCAGTCTTAGCTGGCCCGCGGCCACGGGTGGTGGAGCCGGATCGAAGATGTAGGTACTGACGGCGAACGCACTCAGCGAGAACGCCGTATCGGGTTGGAGCTCCGGGACGACGACGTAACGGAGACGCGGCACTTGCAAGGCCAACCGACCCGAGTCACCCGCCACCAGCGCTAAGCCCGGGTTGGCCTGGGTCGTGTCGTTCCAGGCTCGAATGAGGGAGTCGGAGGCTGTACCCAAGTCGAAGACGACGCTATCCGTCTCTTCATCGACGACGGTCTCTCCCAGTGGCTGACCCAGCGTACCGCCCGGTCCGGCAACCCATGGCACGTTCGCGCCCGAGCTGTCCACGGCAAAATCCCAGTTCGCCGTGCGCACGTCCCACTCCTGACCCAGAGCCATCAGCCGCAGCGTGCTTCCGCCCGTGGCCAACCGAGTCCGAAGCGTGTCCACCGTCAGCACCACCCGCGCCGAATCGAACCGCAAAGCGGAAGAGACCGTGTCCAACCCGAACACGCTGGTCTGGATGTTCTCGAAGCGAATCAGGCCCCGGCTGGTCAGCTGAGCCGAGCGCTCCTCGACCCGCAGAAACGGTGAGATCTGCGGGCTGGCGAATCCCGAAAAAACCGTATCCACCCACTGATTGAGATCCGCCGGCCCGAGAAGCGCCTCGAGCGTCGCGGCCGAGGGGCCGGGGGCATCCACCGGATCGACCGACAGGATCTCTTGCCTCTCGCACGCCGCCAGCGACCCGGACAGGATCGCCAGCGCTGCGGCTCGCCGCCACACCGTCACCCGACGTCAGCCTCTGTCTGCTCGTGCTGGGGAAGCGGCCGGTTCGCCAGTCCCACGTAGTGGAGCCGGAGATCCGAGATCGCCGCAGCCAGGAGTTTCTGCTCGTCGTCTGTCAGGTTGCCCTTCGTCTTCTCTTCCAGGACAATCAGCGTGTCGATGAGTTGCCGGGCCCCGGCCAACCCGTCGGAGATGCGTTTCTTCCGCTCATCGACCGACAAAGGCTCCGCTTTCGCGACGCCCTGTGCCGGCTCCTCCGCCACGTCGCCCCGCTGCAAGAGCGCCTCGACCTGGCTCAGCACCGCCACCGCCGAAGTCGCCAACCCGGCCACCAAGCCGCTGAACTCGACCTTCGGCGACTTTCCCTCGCTGTAGCCTCTACCCTCGCTCATCGACTCCTACCCATGATTGCCCACGCCCGTGTAACGCCGCGGCAAGCGTGGCCCGAGACCCGTCAAGATCTCGTAGGTAATCGTGCCGCAACGCTCCGCCACCGACTGGAGGCTGGTCGCGCTGTCCCCGGGCCCGCCGATCACCGTGGCCACCGCGCCGGCCGCCACATCCTCCAGCTCGGTGACGTCCACCACCGTGACGTCCATGCAGACTCGACCCACAATCGGAGCCTCACGCTCGCCGAAGCGTACGAACCCGTTGTTCGACAGCTCGCGGCGTAATCCGTCGGCGTAACCGATCGCCAGCGTGGCCCAGCGCGACGGCCGCGACGCCCGGTAGGTTGCCCCGTAGCTCGCCGTCCAACCCTCCGGCACATCGCGCACGGCCGTGACGCGCGCTCGCACCGCCGCCACCGGCTCCGGCCGCAGCGGCTCGCCGCCCGCGACGCCGCCGTAAAGGAATAGACCCGGCCGCAACAGGTCGGCCGAGTACTCTGGCCAGCGGGCGCCCGACGCGCTGGCCGCCGTGTGCAGTACCCCCCCAACCCCCTGCGGTAGCGCGCCGATACAACGCTGAAAGCGCTCCCACTGTTCGCGGGTGGGCGCCGCGTCCTGTTCGTCTGCCGAGTGGTAGTGCGTGAAGGTCCCCTCCCATTCGAGCTCGACCTTCGTGGCCTCGAGCACCCTCGGCAGCCAATGCTCCCGGTCATCGTGCCGGAAGCCGCAGCGGCCCATCCCCGTGTCTATCTCCAGATGGAACGGCAGGCGACGCCCGGCCTGACGGGCAACCGCACGCCAGCAGGCCAGCGCCTCGAGATCGCCAAGGCCTGGGGTGAGCTGGGCCTCGGCGGCACCCTCCAGCTCCTCCGGCGTGCAGAACAACAAGACGACGCGACGGTCAATTCCCTTTTCCCGCAGCTCGATCCCCTCCGCCAGCGCCGCCACCCCATAGCCCCAGGGCCGCCGCGACTCCAGGACCCGGACGACCGGACACATGCCGAGGCCATAAGCGTCCGCCTTGACGACGGGCAACACACCGGCCCGCGGCTTGGCCCGGCGGGCCAGGCTGTCGTAGTTTGCAACGAGCGCACCCAGGTCGACGTCGACCCAGGCGCGCGCCGTCGAGATATCTCGTCTATCCATCGAGAGCTACGCGTCGTGAGTATAGACGGCCGCCAGAACCTTTGCAAGAAACGCCGAACATGAGTGACAGCTCCGCCGGGGCCCGAGCCGCGAACCCGGCCCTCGATCGCGCCCTCGATCTGGTCCGCTTCCTCCGCGCCGGCTGTCCCTGGGACGCCGCCCAGACACCGTCCTCCCTGACGCCCTACCTGTTGGAAGAATCGTTGGAGTTGGCCGACGCCATCCTCGAAGGGGCCGACGACGCGACGTTGCGGGGAGAGATCGGCGACCTGCTGCTCAACGTCGCCTTCCAAATCGTGCTCGCCGAAGAGCGTGCGGCTTTCACCGCCAGCGACGTGGTGGAGACCCTGGAAGAGAAGATGCGGCGGCGCCACCCCCACCTGTACGGGGAAGCCGAGGAACGGCCGCACTGGGAGTCGGAGAAGGCGAACGAGCGCGAGGGCTCGGATGTCTTCCACGGCCTGGCCAAGCGGCTCGATCCGCTGGCCCGGGCCCAGCGCCTGCAGGACCGAGCCGCCGGGGTGGGGTTCGACTGGGATCACGCCCGCGAAGCTTTCGCCAAGGTCCGCGAAGAGGTCGAAGAGGTGGCGTCGCTGCTCGAGAGCGAGGACCGCGAGGCCCTAGAGCAGGAGATTGGCGACCTGCTCTTCGCCTGCGTCAACGTGGCCCGCCTAGTCGAGCTGCACGCCGGCACGGCGCTCAGAAAGGCAAACGTGAAATTCGCGACGCGCTTCGCACGCCTCCTCACCCTGGCCGAAGAGCGGGGGCTCAGCGTGGAGGCGGCATCGCTGGCGCAGCTGGACGCGCTTTGGGATGAGATCAAAGCGAGTGGAGAATAGGCCGGTCAGGCGCGGCAAATATCCAATTTCGAATTCTCAATGTTCAATGTCCAAGTCGTGAAACTTGAGAATTGGACATTGGACATTCATCATTCACGGCGCGCCCGCGCCGTCAGCAGAGTGGCGGCTAAGGATACAGGCGATTGAGCGTGCGCGGGAAAGCGATCGTCTCGCGGATGTGACGGACCCCGCAGATCCACGCCACGGTACGCTCCAGACCCAGGCCGAAGCCGCTGTGCGGAAAGCTCCCGTAGCGTCGCAGGTCGAGGTACCAGCGGTAGGCCGGCTCGGGTAGCTTCTCCTCGCGGATCCGCGCCAACAGCTTCTCGTAGTCGTCCTCGCGCTGGCTCCCACCGATGATCTCTCCGTATCCTTCCGGGGCGATCAGGTCATCGCACAGCACGGTGCGCGGGTCCTCGGGGTTTTCCTTCATGTAGAACGCCTTCGCCGCCTTCGGGTAGTTGTAGATGAACACCGGCGCCTCGTAGTCCGCGGCAATGAGCGTCTCGTCTTCTCCGCCCAGGTCATCCCCCCACTGGATGGATGAGCCACGAGGCCGCAGCGTCTCCACCGCCTCGTCGTAGGACAGGCGCGGAAAAGGCGGTTTGACCGGGTCGAGCCGCGAGATATCACGTTCGAGCGGTCCTTCCAGATCTTCGCGACAGCGATCCAGCGCCCGCGTCACCAGGTAGCTGACCAACTCTTCTTGCCAGCGCATGTTGCAGTCGCTATCGCACCAGGCGATCTCTGGCTCCAGCATCCAGAACTCGGTGAGGTGCCGACGCGTCTTCGATTTCTCGGCGCGAAACGTCGGGCCGAAGCAGTACACCCGGCCCAGCGCCGCCGCCGCCGCCTCGACGTACAGTTGTCCGGTCTGGGCGAGGTAGGCTGGACCGAGGTCGAAGTACTCGGTCGCGAAGAGAGTCCCCGCCGATTCACCGATGGCGCCGGTCAGGATGGGCGAGTCCACGTTGACAAAGCCACGGTCGTACAGGAAGTCGCGGATCGCTTTGATGACCTCGTCCCTCACCCGCATGATCGCCACCTGTCGTGGCGTTCGAAGCCACAGGTGACGGTGCTCGAGCAAGAAGTCGATCCCGTGCTCCTTCAGCTGGATCGGATAGTCATCGGTGGAGGGCCCAACCAGCTCCAAGCCACTCAGCGCGAGCTCGAACCCTCCGGGGGCGCGCGCATCTTCTCGAACCGTTCCCGTGATCCTGAGGCTGGCCTCGTAGGTGAGCAGGTCGAGTCGCGCCCATACTTCGGGGGTAACGTCGCCCTGGCTCAGCACCGCTTGCACGATCCCGGTACCGTCGCGTACGATCAGGAACGCGATCTTGCCACTCGATCGTTTATTGTGTAGCCACCCCTGAAGGGTGACCTCACGGCCGACATGTTCGGCCAACTGATTGATGTTGACTTCGCGCGTCATCGACGGAGTGCAAGAGGTGTCGAGAGGAGGCCACGTCCCGCGTCCGAGTCCGAGCGCCCGCCCAGCCCCCTGGTACACGCCGGACCCGCCTGCTCGGGCGCCGAAACTAGAGGGGACCGTCTGGAGTGTCAAACGCCGACTCTTTTGGACGCCGACCCTCGCCGTCGCGCTGACGGCGATGCTGGCGGCCTCTTGCGTCCCGCGCCCCCGCCCTGCCCCGGTCGACGCCGGCGCCTTCTGGCCGGCCTACCTGGGAAACGCCGCACGAGCCCCATTCACGAGCCAGCCGGTGAGCGAGCAGCCGCCCACGGTGCTGTGGACCGCTTCGCTCGGATCGGGGATTCGCGGCATGCTCGTGGTTACCGACGAGGTGATCGTCGCCGCTACGGCCGATCGCAACATCCAGACGCTCAGCCGCCAAGACGGTTCGCTGTTCTGGCGCCGGAGGCTCGATGGCCCACCCGTCTCTCCCGTGCTGGCCGGAGAAGTGATTTACACCGCCACCGAAGACAACGGACGGCTGCGCTCGCTCGACCTGATCGAGGGAGGGGATCTCTGGCGACGGCGCCTGCCTTCGGTTCGGGTCCCGATCGCTCTGGCCGGCGATACCCTGTTCGCGGCCACCGACGCCGGCTCTCTCGTCGCGTTCCTCACGGACGAGGACGATGAGGAGCCGCTCTGGAACGTCCGCTTCCCCCGCGCCCCCAGTGCCGGTCCGCTCGTTCTCGAGAAGGGGATCGTCTTCATCGCCTTCGACAGCCTGTTTGTCGTCAGCCGCCGAGACGGGAAGCGTCAAGCCGCCACACACAGCCCGGAGATCTTCGTCGGGGAGGCGGCGAGCGACGGGTCTGCCATCTACCTGACGACCGAGAAAGGGTCGCTCGTCGCCTGGAGCCTCCCTGATTTGGAGTTCCTCTGGCAGGCCTCGGGGTTCCAGAGTTTCCTGGCCGGTCCGGTTCTGGCACCGCCCTACGGCTACGCGGTGACCCGCTCGGGCGAGGTCATCCGCTTCAGACCGGAGGATGGATCGGCCGAAATCATCGCGCGGGCGCGCGGTAGCGTGGTCGCGCCGCCGACGGTCGTGGAGAATGGACTGCTCATCGGCACGCTGACGGGAATGCTATATTTCTTTACCCGCGACGGGCGGCCCGTCTGGGACATCGCGCTCGAGGGCTCGATCGAGTCGCCGACCGTCGTGCATGAGGGTCGTATCGTCGTCCCGCTCTACGGCCGCGGCGGCGGCACCCTCGGTTCTGGTCTTCGCGGAAAGGTGGTCGAGCTGAGATGAAGCGCGCCCTATTCATCACCCTCGCCCTCGCCCTCGCGCCGGCGGCCGTGCCGGCCACGGCTCAGCTGGCCGTAGGGCCGAGGCCCCCGGACGCCGGTGCCGCCGGCCAGTTGGCCGCACCCGACTCCGCGCTCGCAACGGCGCTCGCCTCCGCCATCTCGACGCACGAGGCCGCCCCCGGCTTCCTACCCCTTCCCAAGTACGGGACATGGGTGAGCGTGACGAAATGGCTGACCCTGGCGGCCGCCGTGGGACTCGGGACGACGGCGGCGATCGTCCATGAGGAAGCCGAAGACGCCTTCGCCGAGCTTGAGCGACTGTGCGAGGCCGACCCCGACAACTGCCGGAACCTGACCGCCGACGGCGCCTACGCGGACCCCCAGCTCGAATCGCTGTTCCAAGACGTGGCATCGAAGGATCGCACCGCCCGCTGGAGCCTCATCGGCGCCGAGGTGAGCTTCGGGGCCAGCGTGCTACTGTTCATCGTCGATTTTCAGAAGAAGGGCGGCCCCGGCGACATCCCCTACGACCCGGACTCGGAGAAAAGCCGGTTGCGGCTGAGCGCCGTTCCTGGGGAGGTGGCTATGCGATACTACTTCAGATGACAGCTCGTATCACGCTGTCTGACAATGGTTTATAGCTTCTCTTATCCCACCTCGTAGAGCCCCAGGCGCTCTCGGTATTTCGTGCGTAGCGCCCTCCCCAGGGCCCGGTGCTGCGCTCCGGTCAGCTCCGCATCCGCCGCGATGATCCGGGCGGCGGCGTCGCGGGCGGCGTGGAGCAACGCCTCGTCTCGCTCGAGGTCGGCGAAGACGAACTCCGGGAGCCCATGCTGCCGGGCGCCGAAGAAGTCGCCGTATCCACGCAAACGCAGATCGGCGCGCGCGATCTCAAAGCCATCGTTGGTGGAGACGAACACCCGCAATCGCTCCGGGGGTGTGTGCCCACCGTGCACCACGATGCAGTAGCTTTGCTCGCCACCACGACCAACGCGGCCGCGGAGCTGGTGCAGCTGTGAGAGGCCGAAACGCTCGGCCCCCTCGATGACCATCACGGTCGCATTGGGCACGTCGATCCCAACCTCGATCACCGTGGTGGACACGAGCACGTCGATCTCCCCAGCGACGAAGCGTCGCATGGTCCCATCCTTTTCGTCGGCTGGAAGCCGGCCATGAATCAGAGCGACGCTTACGTCGGACAACACCTCGCTTGACAGGTGCTCGAAGGCCTCGCTTGCCGAGCGAACGTCGAGCGCTTCCGACTCCTCGATCACGGGATACACCACGTACGCCTGCCGCCCTGCGGCCACCTCCTGGCGCACGAACTCGAAGACGCGGGCGCGCGCGCTGTCGCGACGGAGCACCGTGCGTACCGGACGCCGGCCCGGCGGCAGCTCGTCGAGCACCGAGATGTCCAGATCGCCGTAGAAGGTGAGGGCGAGGGTGCGGGGTATCGGCGTCGCCGACATGACGAGCACATCGGGCTGGGCACCGGCCTGTCGGAGCTGAAGTCGCTGGCGTACTCCGAAGCGGTGCTGCTCATCGATGACGGCCAAACCCAGCCGCTGGAACTCCACGTTCTCCTGTATCAGCGCGTGCGTTCCGATGATGAGCTGTGCAGTACCCGAGCCAATTTGCTCCAGACCCTCGCGGCGCGCGGCCGCCGGCAGGCCACCGCGCAAGAGGACGACGCGCACCGCCAAATCGCCCAACAGCCCGGTAAGCGTGGCCTGGTGCTGCTCGGCCAGCAACTCGGTGGGCGCCATGAGCGCGGCCTGGTAGCCATTCTCGATCGCCCGCAGCAGCGCGAAGGTGGCCACCACGGTCTTGCCGCTGCCTACGTCGCCCTGAAGCAGACGGTTCATGGGCCGCGGCTGCGACATGTCGGCGGAGATCTCGCTCAGGACGCGCTTTTGGGCCGCCGTGAGCTCGAAGGGCAGCGCCTCGGCGAAGGGGCGGACCAGGGTGTTCTTTCTCGCGAACGCCACTCCTTTCCGCGTCTCGCGATTCTCGTAGCGCGCCCGAGCATAAAGGACCTGAAGCACGAAGAGCTCCTCGAACGCCAGTCGCCGGCGTGCCTCCTCCGCATGGGCCAGCGTCGGCGGCCGGTGAAGCCATTCCAGCGCCTGGCGTGGGCTCGGCAGGTTGAGCTGGCGCCGCAGCATTTCGGGGACGTACTCTTCTTCCTCTTCCTCCACCGCCGTCAGCAGAAGACCCAGGTTCCGATCGATGAGATGCCGGACTTGACGATGAGTCAGCCCCGCTGTGGCCGGGTACACGGGGAACACCGTCCCCTCATCCGCCGCCTCGTCGCCGGCCCGAGCCAGAACGGTGAACTCGCGCGGTTGGATCTGACGGCCGTGAAAGAAACGGACGGGCCCGGAGACCAGAAGCTTGTCGCCCTTGCGGATCGCGCGGTCCAGAAAGGGCTGACCGGGCCAGGAGCACTCAATAAGCCCGCTGGGGTCGCGGATCACCGCCTGGAAGAGGCGAAGCCCGCGCCGAGTCGGAATGACGCCCTTCGAGACCACCTCACCGATCGCCGTGGCCTCCATCCCCGGAGCCAGTTTGGCGATCGGCGTCACCGTGGTCGCGTCCAGATATCTGTGCGGGGCGTGATAGATGAGGTCTCGGGCCGTCTGGATTCCGAGCTTGGCCAGCGCCTCCGCTCGGCGTGGGCCCACTCCCTTCAGAAACTGCACGGGTCGATCGAGGGTGCCGGTCTTGGTCACTGGGCCCTCTTCAACGTAAACCGATGAAGCGGCGCAGCGCCCACTCCGCACAGAAGACCGCGATGAGCAAAAGGTAGGGCCACCCCAAGGTCGCCAGGCCGCGCCCGCCGTCGCGCCGGGTCGCCTGGCGCTCGCGATCCGCCGTCAGTTCCTCGGGCAGAGTCACTCCAGCACGGGGCAAAAGCTCGGGAGAGTAGGTCTCGACCTCCACAGGACCATCCGCGGCGCCGGCGATGCGATCTTCCTGATAAGCCCGGGCAAGGTAGCGATAGCGACCGGGCGGCAGACGCACGGCGAGTGAATCGTTTGGCCCAGCGCTCCCGGTCCACAGTGTGTCTCCGACCTCATCGAGCAGCGTGACCCCGAGCGAATCGGCCTGCACGCGGACAGGCCAGCGGAGCGGCTCGCCCCACGCGACCACACGCTGAATCGGCTCGAGGCCCGAGTCCGAGGCGCCACCCTCTTCGATCAGCCAGCTGGCCACACCCGTCCACATGCGACGATAGAGCTGGCGCCCCGGGCCGGGACGAAAGGCCCAGCGCCAGTACCCCTCTCCCGCGGCGACGGCCCAGCGCCGCTCTCGTGACCGACCCACCATCACGATCGGCCGGGGCTCACCGCGCCGTAGGCGTCGCACGACCAGCGGCACCCACTCGGCCTCGACATCGATAGAGCGAACGCGCACCAGCGGCGGAAGCCCCTCCAGCGGAAGGCCGCCGAGCTCGACGGCCAGGGGGGACCCGCTGGAGCCGCCCGTGGCGTACCACTCTCCACTGGCCGGCGCACTGACCCGCAGGTCCCAGCCCGGCAAGGTGAAGGTCCGAGGTCCAGCCGGTAAGACCAGCAGCCGTCTCGCCTCCTGGACCAGTTCGCGCGCCCACCTGGGTGCGTCGGCGCCGAACCCATGGATCACCAGGAGAGGTGCGTCCCGCGCTCGCCGTCTCACGGTCGCGGGATCGACCCGGTCGAAGCGAGGCAAGCTGAGCAAACTGTCGGTTAGCCAAAGATAGGCTTGGGTCGGAACGTCGGTGAGGCGGTCGAGGTTGGGGATAAGGAACGACGGCTCCCAATCGGGCCGCAGCGACACGAGGATCGGCCCCGCAGGCCGCTCCGTCAGTTTGAGGTAGAACGGGCGCGTATCGTCACGGGTTTCCGGGTCCGGTGTCGGCGGCGCGATCCGCGCCCGGTAGCGGTAGTCGCCCGACGCGCTTGGGGTCGGGAGGTTGAGGCGCACCGGGGTATAGCGACCGGCCCCGGCGACGCCGACGCGCTCGGCCGCCACGACCCGGCCGTCATCATCGAGGATCTCCACGCGGACGTTGTCCCAGCCGGCCTCGGCCGCCACGACCTCGCCTCTCACCTCCACGGTGTCCCCCGCCTGCGCCCAGGCCGGAGCGGAGAGCTGAGCGAGGCCGATGCGCGGGTAGCCGGGCGTCAGCGATACGTGCGAGAGGGTCAGTCCGCGGCGCTGCGCCTCCTCTGGCGCCTCCGTGCCATCGCTTATCGCGCCGTCGGTGATCACGGTCAGCCGGCGGGCGCCCGCCTCGGCGGCGGCGCGCAACGCCGGGACGATGCGCGACTCGCGGAACAGCGGCTCGGCCGGCAGCGAATCTCGTCTCAGATACCGCGGAACCGCTTCACCGAAGAGCCAGACGGCATCGAAGCGCGCGGCCGAATCCACCGCCAGACGCCAGAGCGTGGGTCCGCCCTCAACGAGCGGGCGTGACATGCTGTACGAGGCATCGAGGAGCGCCACCTCCTCCCCGTCGCCGAGGTCGTCGCGCGCCACAGGCAGCTTGGGGTTGAGAAGGATCAGCCAGGCAAGCAGCAGTGCCGACCCGCGCAGCGCCGCCACCCAACCAAGACCGGGCACCGGTTCCTCGCGCGGGCGGATCCACCAGAACACATACGCGACGATGGCACCGGCGCCGGCGGCCAAAAGAAGCGACTCGAATAGGGTCACTCAGACTCTAACTCGAAACCTTGTGCCAAGATCAAGACGACCGGCGATGACGATGCCCCGGCAAAGGTCCAGGCGCAAGCAGGCGCCCTCCGGTCGCCCCAGGCTCTTTGATCCAGTCGCGGGTCAGAGAATCATGCGCCCCGGGGCGCCATTGGCCAGCCAGAACCGCAAGTACGCCCGCTGGGACACACCCTGCGGCACCAATCGCCACGGGTGTTCGGGGTCATCGGCGGGACCCGTGGCCAGGTTGACATCCACGTCCACCTCTCGGCCACAGCCCACGCAGGTGTAGAAGTGCTTGTCGGGTTCGACCCAGGTAATCACGGGCGCACCCGCCACGGTCGGCACCGAGCCGCAGTCGTGGACACAGGCTTGAAGCTGACTCGGCGCTTCGCCGATGTTCTGACGCAGCCCGCAATAGGTGCACTGTCGGAAGCGGCGGCCACTTCCGTCGTCGCGCGGGCCGTAGAATCCCGTTCGTCCGCAGATGGGACAGGCGCCGGGATCGGCGCCAGCCTCCAGCTGCTGCGTCTCGGACTGCCAATCGTCCTCGCTGTAGGTCAGGGTCAGCGCCGGCACGATGACGCGCTGCGGCCGCCGCGACTTTTCAAACTGGTAGGCCAGCGCCACGATGATCGCCAGCACCCCGAGCTCCAATGCTAGCCGTCCGCGGTCGAGCTTCGAGTTCCAGGGACGATCCCAGAAGAATCGATAGCGCAGCGCGCTGATCGGCACGACCACCTCGCCGCTGCGCCAGAGGAGCTCTTGTCTCCAGGGGACGTACACGCACAGGGGTATGAGAAGCAGAACGCCGAGACGCAGCGACCAGCTGCGAAGGAAAGGGCCCATATATGCACCCTCTCAGGGTCGAACCCGTCACCGCGCCGGCGCCGCCCTTATTCCCGCGGAGCGAGCCGCTGGCGCGCTAGTTCACTCGAAAGACCATCGGGGCTGAAGCGCGGTCGAGCAGACCGGCTAGCTCCAGCCTCTGCCGTTCGAACTCGGGGCGCTCACTCGCCGATACCGGATTACCCGACGGAAGGTTCACCCTTCGCTGGTCGATGGCGACGCCGTCTCGTAAGAGTTCGTAGTGCAGGTGCGGGCCGGTCGCCAGGCCGCTGGATCCGACGTGGCCGACGAGCTGTCCCTGACGAACTCGCACACCCGCTCGCATGCCTTTGGCGACGAAGCTCAAGTGCGCGTAGCGCGTCCGGTAGCCATTCACGTGGCGAATCTCGACGATCCGACCGTAGCCGCCCCACCAACCGGCCCGCGTTATGGTGCCGTCCGCTGTTGCATACACACGGGTTCCGGTATCGGCGGCATAGTCCGTCCCGAGGTGAGCTCGATAGATGCCAAGTCTGGGGTGGTAGCGCCGGCGGCTATAGCGCGAGGAGATACGGCGGAAATCGACGGGTGCCTTCAGAAACACTCGCCGCATCGACTTCCCCTCATCGTCGAAATACTCGCGCCGCTCGGGCAGCCAGTAGGCGCGGTGCACTTTGCCGCCATTGACGAACTCGGCCGCCACGACGCGGGCGTCACGAACCGAACCGTCGGGCCGCACGCTTCGCTCGTACACGGCTCGATAGCTGTCCCCACCCCGGATATCGATCCCGAAATCGATGCTCCACTGGAAGGGGCGATAGATCCCCCACATCACCCGCTCGATTCGCTCTTGCTGGCTCAGAGCCGGCGATGGCAGCCCCATGATCGATCCGTAAAGGCTGTTAGAGATCGAGCCCGCCAGCACCAGCGTGTCCACGCGGATGGGTAGCTCGATCAGCTCAGAGGTCCAGCCCAGCTCGTCCTGGAAGAGTCGGACCTGACGGTCGGGATCGATTCGCACCGTGATATCGATCAGGCTGTCCCAGGCGGTCCGCTGAACCATCAACGGCGTGCCCGCTCTCAGCAGCCGCGGGTTGGCGTGTGCGCGCAGCGCCTCTACGGCGTTCGCGACGTCCGGGCCCGGGAGGGATTGCCGGGACAGCACCTGTGCGAGGACCTCGCCGCGGCGCAGGGTGTCGGCGCTGACGGTGGTCTCGGCCGCGCCCGTCGAGACGACGATCGCTGGAAGTTCCGGCACATGACGCTCCGAGCTGGCCGGGCGACCCAGGATCAGAGTCAACCCAGCGGTAACCAGGATCGCAAATACCAACAGGCCTCTACCCATGGTGCTCCAGGGGAGGGAGTTGTCCGATCGGCCGCGCCGGTCCTCGCACTGACATCACCTTCTTGCGCTCAATCCATCTGGCGTCGGATAAACGTCGGAATCTCCAGCTCGCGCGGATCGCTGAAGTCGAGCGCCATCAGGCTGCGCTCCGTGGCTCCTACGCCGGCGAGGGCGGCGGCACGCCGGGTTCGGTACTGCGGCCGGATGACCCGGGCCCCACTGTTCTGCTCCGCCGGCTCGAAACCCGTGGCGATCACGGTCACGCGAAGCTCGTTGTCCAACTTCGGATCGTGCACGGTTCCGAAGATGATCTCCGCTTCATCGCCGGCCGTGTCGTGGATGATCGAACTCACCGTCGTGACCTCGTCGATGGTCAAGTCCGAGCCGCCCGTGATATTGATCAGCACGGCCTTGGCGCCGGCGATGGAGATCTCGTCCAGGAGCGGCGAGGAGATCGCCTCCTGAGCCGCCTCCTGCGCCCGGTTGTCACCTTGCCCCCGACCCGTGCCCATCAGCGCCGGCCCACGATTGGCCATCACCGTCCGGACATCGGCAAAATCGACGTTCACGTCACCGGTCACGCTGATGAGATCCGAAATGCCGCGCGTGGCCTGAAGCAGTACCTCGTCCGCCCGCTTCAGCGCGTCCCTGAAGCTGGTCCCCTTCCCGACCACGGCAAGCAGCCGCTGGTTGGGGACCACGATGACCGTGTCGACGGCCTTACGCAGCTCGGCCAGGCCGATCTCGGCCTGGTGCATCCGCTTCTTACCTTCGAATTCGAAAGGCTTCGTCACGATCGCGATGGTCAGAGCCCCAAGTTCCCGGGCCAATTGACCGATGATCGGAGCGGCGCCCGTGCCAGTCCCGCCGCCGAGCCCGGCGGTGACAAACACCAGGTCTGCTGCGCGCAAGACTTGTACCACCTCGTCTTTATTCTCCTCGATCGCCTGGCGGCCGATCTCGGGCCGAGCCCCCGCACCCAGACCGCGGGTCAGTTTCTTGCCGATCTGGACCTTGACCGCCGCGCGGCAATTGCCCAGCACCTGGCAGTCGGTGTTGACCGCGACGAACTCGACGCCGGGAAGATCCTCCTCGATCATCCGGTTGACGGCGTTGTTGCCACCACCACCCACGCCGATCACCCGCATCATGGCGCTGTTCTCGCGGGTCTCAGCCAACTCGAATCGAATCATCATCCTCGTCCCCTCCCCTGTTTAGGGCGTCGACGCGCCCCGCTTGATGAATACCCAACGCTCAACGCCCGTTTCCTCACTCCAACATTGAACATTGAACATTGAACATCGGATACTCGAACGCACTTCCTATTCGACACCGACTTTTGCCTTTCAACCCGCCTCTAAAAGAAATCGCGCAGTCCGCACCAAACCTTGGCCAGCGCCCGCCGAGTCGCTCCACGCCCGCTGGCCAGATCATCGCGGATCCGCTCCACGCCGAACAGCAAGAGCCCCGCCGCCGTTGCGAACTTGGGACGCCGCACCGAGTCAGCCAGGCCGCCCAGCCCGGTGCCCGGCGTTCCGCAGCGGACCGGCATCGTGAAGATCGCGCTCGCCACCTCCAGTAGGCCCTCGACGCTCGCGCCTCCCCCAGTGAACACGACTCCCCCGCCCAAGCGGTTAGCGTAGCCGCTGCGCTCAATCTCCTGATTGACCAGGGCAAGCAGCTCGTCCATACGTTGCTCGATGATGTGTGCGAGTAGCTCGCGCGGCATCTGCTTCTGCGAGCCTGCGGCGGGACCGGGGACCTCGATCAGTTGGTCGGCGTCCACGAGTCCGGTCGAGGCCACACCGTGACGTTCCTTGACTCGTTCCGCCTCGACGTACGGGATTCCCAGGCCCTTGACGATGTCGTTGGTGAAGTTCACCCCGCCGCAGGGGAGCACGGCCACGTGGCGGATCTTGCCTTCGTGAAAGATGGCGATCTCGGTCGTGCGGCCGCCGATCGTCACCACCGCGCTTCCAACCTCCCTTTCCTCGGCCGTCACGACCGCCAGACCGGCCGCCAGCGGCTTCAAGACCAGCTGCGCCACGTCGTAGCCGGCGCGCGCCACCGTCTTGCGGAGGTTTCGGGTGGCCGCACTGGCCGCGAGCACCATGAAGACCTCGGCCTCCAGACGCGTGCCCATCATCCCGATGGGCCGCTGAATGCCGCCGCGGTGATCGACCGCGTAGTCTTGAGGAATCACGTGCAACACTTCTCGATCGGGCGGTACGACCACCGCCCGCGCCACGGCATGTACACGTTCGACATCCGCCTCGTCGATCTCGTCTTCGCCGATCGCCACCACACCGCTCGAGGTGCTGGTCTGCACATACTCGGCGGAGAGTCCCACGTAGAGCGAGCGCGGCTGAACCCCCGCCATCAGTTCGGCTTGTTTCAAGGCCTGGCGAAGCTCTTCCGTGGTCTCCTCGATGTTGCTCACGGCATCGCGCCGCACGCCGTTCGGCCGTGCTTGGGCCACACCCAGCACTTTGACCTGGGCCGCGCGCTCACCGTTCAGTACAAGCTCGCCGATCACCGCGCAGGTTTTCGTCGAACCGATATCCAGCGCACCAATGAGATAGTTCGTTCGGATCATTGCCGCCCTCTCCGCACCACGATTTGATCCGCAAAGCGTGCCTCGATCTCGCCCCCATCCACGCCGCGTTTCCTCAAGTCTGCCAGCGTCGCGCGCACGCGCCGCACAAGCTGCTCATTCACCCCGACTGGAAGCGCTAGCTGCTCTACCGGCTGGGACATCACTAGCCTGGCCCCGAGCCCTTCCGTCCCCAGCAGTTCGAAGTCGGAGACGATCGCCGCCAAACCCGGATCCAGCTCGCGCACACGCGCGAAGACCGTCAGCGCTCCCAGCGCCGGTCCGTCGGCCAGCCGCGTGGAGTCGTCAGAGAGCTGGCCGGCCGCGGCGAGTACCGGCAGATCGAGCGCGGCGCCGGCCGGGTCGATGGGCAGCAGCGTTCCGTCGCCGCGAACCGCCCGCAAGTCAGGTACGCCGACGAGCGCGATCGGCTCCACTTCCCGGATCACGATCCGCAGCCCGTGCAAACCCGCCCGCTTGATCCGCACTTCCTCGATCAGCGGATGTTCGACCAATCGTCGCTCCTCGATCGTGTAGTCCTCCCACACCGAGCGCTGACGCCCGATCGCGGCGAGCTGAAGCATCGAGTCCGGAGCCAGCCAACGCGAACCGACGACTTCGACCCGCCGCACGCTGAAGTAGCTGAGCTCTGCGAGAAGCGGCCGCCCCCAGACGGCGGCGGCGACGCCGGCGACGACCGTCAGCAGGCCGAGGGCGAAAGCCAGGCGCGGCAACGCGCTACGCCCCTTCATTCTTGACCCCCAGTTCCGCCAGCACGTCGTCGGCAAAACCCCAGAATTGAATCTCGGGCTCAAGTGTGATGCCCGTCTCCTCGAGCACGCGACGGCGCGTCTCGGTCATCAGCGCGACCACGTCTTCGGCTCGCGCACCCCCCGTGTTGACGATGAAGTTCGCATGCTTGGGTGATATCTGCGCACCGCCGCGCCGCGCTCCTCGCAACCCCACACGATCGACCAGCTGCCAGGCCGACGGCGCCGGCGGGTCCGGGTTCTTCCATGTCGACCCGCAGGTCGGCTCATCGTAGACCTGCGCCTCCAGCTTGGCGTCCCGGCGGCGCCGGTGTTCCTCGTCAACCAGGGGGGACTCCCCGGGCGGCGCGGCGATCTCGGCGCTTAGAAAGATGGCCTCCTCGGCCAGCGCGATTCCCCGGTAGCGGGGTCTGACCTCCTCGCGCGTCAAACGCCGAACCTCGCCGTCCGGCCACATCGCTTCCGCCCACAAGGTGCGGTCCCAGATCCCCTCCTCCGCCGTTCCGGCGTTCATGCGCAGCGCCCCACCCATCGTTCCCGGCACCGCCTCGAGAATCCAGAGCCCGGAGCGCCCGGCCCGTCGAGCCGCACCCACCACGCTCGCGATGAGCGCCGCGGCGCCGCAGCGGATCGATTCACCCAGCAGCTCGAACGTCTTGAACTCACCCTCCAGCAACAACACGGGACTCCCCGGCCCATCGTCCGAGATCAGCAGGTTGGCGCCGCGCCCGAGCACCTTGACGGGCCCCTGTTCCAGCTCCGACAGCAGCTCTCGCAGTTCCCGAACGGAACTCGCGCGCGCGAAGAGCGGCGCGCGACCGCCGATCTTCCAGCGCGTCAGTGCGGCGAGAGGAACGTCACGCGTCCACATGGCTCCGCCTGAGATCGGCCAGGAGCGCGTGCGCCACCGAGCCGATGTCGCCTGCCCCCAGCGTGATGACCACGTCGCCGGCACGCAGCTCGCCCCTCAACGCCGCCCGCAGATCTTCGAGGCGCTCCGTGTAACAGACACGATCCTCACCCAGCGCGGCACGGGCGGACTCCACGACCAGCTCCGCACCGACACCGGGGATCGGCCTCTCGCGCGCGGCGTAGATGGCCGTGATGAACACCAGGTCCGCCGCGGCGAGGGCGCGCCCGAATTCGCCGGCGAAGGCGCGGGTACGGGAGTAAAGGTGCGGTTGAAACGCCACCACCTTCCGCCGTTCGCCGAACTGCTGGGCGGCAGCCGACAACGTGGCGCTCACCTCCGTGGGGTGGTGCGCGTAGTCGTCCACCACAATGATGCCGCCAGCCTCGCCCAACACCTGGAAGCGCCGCTCGACCCCCCGGAACTCGGCGAACGCCTCGTTCGCCGCCCGTGTGTCGACCTCCAGCGCCGCCATCACGCCCAGCGCCGCCAGCGCGTTGCGGACGTTGTGCGCACCGCCGAGGGCAAGCTGGAACTCGCCATACCTCCGATCGTTCCAGCGAGCCGAGAACCGGGTAAGCCCGGGTTCGTAGACCACCTGCTCGGCGCGCAGCGCGGCGCCTTCGTCCAATCCGTAGCCGATCGCCCTCGCTCCCGCCCGCTCCAGGCAGCGCCGCGCGCCCTTATCGTCCCAGCAGGCGACGACCCGACCTTCAGCCGGCACACTCCCCACGAACTCAGCGAACGCCGCCTCCAGAGCCTCCGGGCTTCCGTAAGTGTCGAGGTGCTCGGCCTCGACCGAGGTGACGACCGCGACGCGCGGGCGCAGCGTGAGGAACGATCGATCGTACTCGTCGGCCTCGACCACATAGGTGGTGCTCTCGCCGATTCGGGCGTTGCCGCGCCAGGCGGGAACCCGCCCGCCCACCAGCGCCGTCGGATCGAGGCCGGCCGACTGCAAGGCCAGAGCCGTCAGCGTCGTGGTGGTGGTCTTGCCGTGCGTTCCCGCTACCGCCACGAGCAAACCCGCGTTCACCAGCTCGGCCAGAGCCTCGCTTCGCTTGAACGCCGGCAAGCCCCTCTTCCACGCTTCCACCAGCTCAGGCTGATCGGACGGAATCGCCGCGGTGTAAACGAGCGCTTCGTGGCCGTCCAGATGCGCGGCGTCGTGTCCGACACGCACGTCCAGACCACGCCGCTCGAGCTCTAGCGTCGCCTCGTTCATCTCACGATCGCAACCGCTGACCTTCGCCCCGCGGGCCTCCAGCAGAAGCGCCAGGCCCGCCATGCCAGCCCCACCGATTCCCATCAGATGGATCGCCGTCCCCCGCGCTACCAGCTCGTTCAGCCCGCTCATCGTCGTTCCATGAGATCCCACAGGTCCGCCGCAATGTCGTCGGCGGCCCGCGGGTTGCCACGGTCGCCCGCCGCCCGGCCCATCGCCTCGAGGCGATGGGGGTCATTCAGCAATCCCAGCAGCGCCGTCCACAAACGCTCCGGGCCTGCAAGGATCTCGCTCTCCTCCAGCACGATCGCGGCACCACCGGCCTCGAGAGCGCGGGCGTTGCGCCGCTGGTGGTCGGCGGCCGCCGAGGGCAGCGGAACGAGCAAGGCGGGGACGCCCCAGGCGCAAAGCTCGGCGAGGGTCAGCGCGCCAGCGCGGGAGAGGGCGAGGGTGGCCACGCTCAGCGCCTTCTCCATCTCGGTTATATAGGGCAAGGCCCGCACCCTCACCGCCGCGCCCAGCTCTGCGATCTTTCTCTCAACCGCGGCGAAGTGTGAGGGTCCGGTCGACCAGAGTAGCTGCACATCGCCGGGCAAAGCGGCCAGCGATCCGCGGACCACTCCGTCGAGAGCCTTAGCCAGCGTCGCGTTCAGCGAGGCCGCGCCCTGACTCCCGCCCGCCACCAAAACGACCCGGCCTTCCTCCAGACCCAGCTCGCGCCTCACCGCGTGAGGGTCCGGTGGCGACGTGGGCCAGCGGATCGGGTTCCCATGAGAGCGCACCACGGTTCGGGGGCCGGGCTCGAGCCGATCGAGGGCTTCTGCGTAGCCCAGGTGGAGTTGATCGACGTAAGGTGCCAGCCAGCGCGTCGTCAGTCCCGGGTGGCTGTTCTGCTCTTGAATGGCCACGGGGAGCTTCCGGAACAACGCCCAAGCCACCACGGGGCCGCCCGCGTAACCGCCCGTACCCACCACCAGGTCGGGCGCGAACTCGTCAAACAGCCGAGAGATCGCACGACTGCTCTGGATGGCGGACGGCACTAACCGCCAGTTCCGCCACGGACGACTCCGGTAGATCGGTTCCATCGGCAGCAGCCGGTATGGCACCCCCAGGTCGGGGAGCACCTTCGACTCTATCCCTCGCTGCGCGCCGACGAGCATCACTCGCACATCTCCTCTCGCGAGCCGACGTAGCGCTTCCGCCAGATTGATCGCCGGATACAGGTGGCCGCCGGTTCCACCGCCCGCGAAAATCGCCCGGTAATCCACGACATCACGCTCTCCAGCTGCCCACGTTCAGCAGGATTCCCACCGCCGCCAGAGAGACCACCAGGCTCGAGCCGCCATAGCTGATGAACGGCAACGTGACGCCCGTGGTGGGCAACATCCCGAGGCTCACGCCCATATGAACCAACGCGCTGACGACCAGGAGCGCGGTGAGTCCCACGGCGAGCAGAAACCCGAAGGCATCGGGCGCGCGCCGGGCGATACGCAGGCCGACGACCGCGATCACTGCCACGGCGAGCACGACAACGGCCACGCCGATCATCCCCCACTCCTCGGCGATGATTGCGAACGCGAAGTCGTTGTGAGGCTCGGGCAGGAAATAGAACTTCTGCGCGCTCTCACCATAGCCGACCCCGAACACACCACCTGAGCCAACGGCGATAAGCGATTGGTGCTGCTGGTAGCCAACGCCCGTCGGATCGGCTTCACCGTTCCAGAACGTGACGACACGGGCCACACGATAGCTGGCCATGCGGATCCACTCCCAGAACACCGGCACGGCGAGCATGCCGGCGAGGATGAAGTGACCGATCCGTGCACCGGCCGCGAAGACTACGATGCCGCACAGCAGCGCGATGAGCGCCGCCGACGAGAGATCCGGCTGGAGCAGGATCAGAAACCCGACCAGCAGGTACATGACGGCAAAGGCCGCCAGACCCCAACGGAGGCTCCGTATGCGTTCGCCTTTCTTCGCCGCGATCGTTGCCACCCAGATGACCATCGTCAGCTTTGCGACCTCCGACGGCTGAACCCGCACGCCCAGCACCTCGAGCCAGCGCCGGGCGCCGTTGCGGGGCGGCGCGATCGCCTCGGTACCCGGGATGACCAGGATGACAAGCGCCACTATCGTCAGCCCCAGCAACGGCCAGGAAAGTCGCGATAACAGCCGATAGTCTACCCGCGCCAGCAGGTAGAGCACCAGCAGGCCCGTCAGCGCTTTGCTCGCCTGCATCCGCAGGTAGAAGTGGTCCGGTAGCCCCTGCTTCTGAGCCAGGAAGGAGCTGGCGCTGTAAACGTTCATCAATCCGACCAGAACCAGGAATACGGCCACCGCCAGCAGCACGCCGGCGTCGCGCCGGGCGCTTCCCGCCGCCGGCACATACGCGTCGACCGTCAGTGGCGCCGCCAGATCTCTCACGCTCCGCCCCTCGCCAGATCGATGAAACGCTCCCCACGTTCCTCGTAGTCGCGAAACATGTCGAAGCTCGCGCAGGCCGGCGCCAACAACACAACATCGCCCGGGCGCGCCAACTCGGCCCCTCGACTAACCACCCGCTCGAACGGTCCGTCCTCGCGCACCAGGCGAACCGATCGGCCGATCTCGGCCTCGATCTGCCCTGCCGCCTCACCAAAGGCGACGACGGCGCGAACCCGCCCGCTCGCTTCCGGGATCAGGGTGGCGAACGACTCGCCTTTGGCGCGACCACCGAGGAGCAAGACGACGGGCCGCTCCATCGCCTGCAGCGCCACCCGGGCGCTGGCCACGTTCGTCGCCTTCGAGTCGTTCACCCATAACACGCCGTTCTTCTCGGCGACGGGCTGCAGGCGGTGCGCCAGCGGAGCGAAGCCGCGCAGTCCGGCCCCAACCTGGTCCGGCGAAATCCCCGCGTAAGCACCAGCGAGGCAGGTGGCGAGGGCGTTGGCCACGTTGTCGAGTCCGAGGGTTCGGAGCTCGCCCCGCCCCATCAACTCCACCTCTTCGCCCCCTCCGCGCACAGTGAGCATGCCGTTCGGCGCCAGATAGGCGCCTTCTTCATCGCCCTCGAGCGCCGTGGTAACCCTGAAGTAGCGGCGGCCGCCCGGATGAGCTTCCGCCAGACGCCGCACCTCCGGATCCTCGCCGTTCAACACCCAGCGGCTTGCCTCGTCCGCGTTATCGAACAACCGCGCCTTGTCGGCGTAGTACTGGTCCAGGTTCACATAGCGATCGAGATGATCGGGGCTCAGGTTGAGAAAGACACCGATCGCCGGCTTGAAGCGCTCGATGTGAGCCAGCTGAAACGAGCTGACCTCAGCCACGATCCAATCGTAGCTCTCCTCGGTGAGTTCCGAGAGCGCCCGGCCGATGTTACCTCCCACACCCACCTTCACCCCCGCCTGCTCCATGACTGCGCCGATCCACGCCGTGGTCGTCGTCTTACCGGTAGTGCCAGTCACCGCGATGATCGGCGCTTCCAGGAAACGGAACGCCAGTTCCAGCTCCGAGATCAGCGGCCGTCCCCGGACTCTGGGGTCCTGCAGTACCGGGGCGGTCGGTGGAATTCCGGGACTCAAGACGAGCAAGTCGCAGCTCGCGAGTCTGCCGAGATCGTGGCCGCCCAGCTCCACGACGACGCCCGGCCCGGCCAGATCCGCTGTCAGCTGTCGCAACGCCTCGCTGTCGGCCACGTCGCTCGCATAGACCGAAGCGCCGACGCGAGACAGCAGACGCGTCGCCGCGCGCCCGCTGCGGCCCAATCCGAGCACCCCGACCTCGAGGTCCGACCACGCTTCCGAGACCCTCAACGCACCTTCAACGTGCTCAGCGCCAACAAAGCACAGAGCACGCCCGCGATCCAGAACCGAACCACGACCTTCGACTCCGACCAGCCGAGCTGCTCGAAATGGTGATGGAGCGGCGCCATTCGAAAAATGCGCCGCCCCTGCCCGTACCGATTGCGCGTATACTTGAACCAGCTCGTTTGCAGGATGACCGACAACGCTTCCGCCACGAAAACGCCGCCGGCGATCAACAGCAAGAACTCGCCTTTGATCAGGACCGCCACCGCCCCCAAGGCGCCGCCCAGCGCCAGCGAGCCCGTATCGCCCATGAAAACATCGGCCGGGTGGCTGTTGAACCAGAGAAAGCCCAGCGCGCCACCGGCCAGGGCGGCGCAGAAGATTGCGAGCTCTCCAACCCCGGGCAGATAGAAGAGACCCAGGTAGTTGGAGGCGTCGACACGCCCGATCAGATAAGCGAAGACCCCGAATGTCCCACAGGCGATCGCCGACAGCCCGGCCGCCAGACCATCCAGCCCATCGGTGAGATTGACGGCGTTGGCGCTGCCGCTGATCACGAGGGCGACGAAGGGGACAAAGAACGGTGCCCATACGACGAGCCTCAAGTCCTTGAAGAAAGGCAGAGTCGTGTGGTTTGCGGGATACTCGCTGAGTTGATACTGCCAGAGCAGATAACCGAGGAGTAGGCCCAAGGCCAGCTGACCGACGAGCTTGTAACGCGCCACGAGACCCCGCGATTCCCGCTGAACGACCTTCAAGTAGTCGTCCACGAAACCCAGCGCGCCCATGCACGCGGTCACGCCTAAGGCGATGAGGACGTACGCATCGTCCAGACGCGCCCACAGCACCGTCGGTATGAGCACCGCAGCCAATATGATCAGCCCACCCATGGTGGGAGTGCCCGCTTTGCCCAGGTGCGCGTGCGGGCCATCCAGTCGAATCACTTGCCCGATCTTCATGCGGCGAAGCCAGGCCAGGATCGGCGGACCGGAGACGAAAGCGATCAGCAGGGCCGTGAGCATCGCGCCACCGGCCCGAAAGGTGATGTACTGGAACAGGTTGAAGACGATGTGTTCGTCCGCCAACGGAAACAGTACGTGGTACAGCAAGCCGGCCCCCTAGCCTTCCGTCCCGGGTTCAGGTGGTTTCGCCCTCCCGAAGTCGCGCTCGAACCAGGGGATCGCCCGCTCGAACCGCATGCCGCGGGAGGCCTTGAGTAGTACCGCCTCGTTGCCGCGGAGATGAGCGGCCAGCGCCCGGTAAGCCGCTTCCAGATCCTCCGCGATAATCAGCCCGCCGCTCGGACGCTCGCCCAGCTCTTCGAACGCCGCCGCGAACTCGCCAACCGCCGCCACGACCTCGACCCCGGACTGGACGGTCCGGCGCGCCACTTCCCCGTGCAGCTCGGCCGATCGCACGCCTAGCTCCAGCATCGTGCCGGCCAGCACAGCCCGCCGCCGGCCCGACGCCAGCGCCTGCAGCGACTCGATCGCGGCCGCAAACGACGACGGGTTCGCGTTGTAGCAATCGATGACCAGCGTGAGTCCGTCCAAGCGCCGCACCTCCCCACGCATCGGCGGCAGCCGGAAGTCGCCGAGACGCCGCGCCGACTCCCGCAGATCGATCCGCAATTGCCCGGCGAGCGAGACGGCGAACAGAGCATCACGGATCAGGTGAGTGCCGAAGCCCGACAAACGGAATTCGACCCCGCGGTAGACCCACTCCACGCCGTCCGTCGACTGCGACCAGCGCTCGGGTCGTTCATCAGCCGCCTCGCTCAGACCGACGCCACGAACGGCGGAGCAACGCTCTCGAGCGCGCTCGACCAGTTCAGGCGGCTCGTCCGCCACCAGCGCCAGCCCGTCTCGCGGCAAAGCATCGAGTAATGTCAGCTTCTCCTCCATCACCCCCGCCAAGTCTCCCAGACCCTCGAGATGGCCCGCGCCCACCGCGGTGATCACGCCGTAGTCGGGCGTCGCGACGCGTGCCAGCTTCCCCACCTCGCCCGGCTGATTGGACGCGATCTCGAGGACCCAGATCCGCCGCGTCTCGGGCGCCGCGAGAACCGAGAGCGGCAGTCCCACGAGGTTGTTGAAGTTGCCGGGGCTTGCGTAAGCGTCAGGGCCGATGGCCGCTGCCGTCAGCTCACGCGTCGTTGTCTTGCCGCTCGTCCCCGTGATGCCGATCACCCTCGGATCCAAAGCTCTCCGTCGCGCCGCCGCCAGCCGGCTCAGCGCCTCCAGCGCATCGTCGACCAAGAACAGCTCCAAGTCGTCGACGGCTTCCGCCGGGCGTCGCTCCACCACCGCGCCGACCGCTCCAGCCTCGCGAGCGGCCGCCACGAAGTCTC
>CAYGCC010000297.1:0-2929 GCA_964348165.1 uncultured Gemmatimonadota bacterium
TGGAGTGGTGGCGGCGACTGGCGATCAATGATCCTTACAATTCGCGATTCGCGTTGGGGCTGATGGAGGCGCTGGTGGCGGCCGGTGATTCGTCCAAAGCGTTGCAACACGCGCGAGAACATGAGCGGGTGCTGCGCGAAGACCTAGGGGTGGAGGTGGCGGCGGACGTGCGGGCCGGGGCCGCACGGCTGCGGGCCGAGTGGGCGCGGGGCGCGACGCTGGCCGATGAGACAGGGCAGACAGAAGCAGAGGCCAGGGAGGAGGTCACGGAGTCGGGCGACGCGGTCGAAGCGTACCCGAGCCTCCGTGCGCAGATCAATGCTTTAAGCATGCGCTCCCTCTGGCCGTTGATCCTTCTCTACGTCGGGGCGGCGTGGCTATGCTACGAGCTGATCGCCTCGATCATCGGTCAACTGGCATTGCCGGACTGGCTGCCTGTCCTCGCGCTGCTGCTGTTCATGGTCGGGCTGCCGGCTGCGGTGGCCGCGGGCCGTATCGCGCCAAGTGGTTGGCCGCCGTGGCGAAATGCGGCGGTGGCCTTCGCGGGCGCGTTGGCGCTCTGCGTGGGCTTCAGCGCCGGCTGGTTCGTACTGCACAAGGGCGGAGCGGGCGCTGGGGATCGCAGCAGCGTTGTGGTCTATCCGTTCACAGTCGCGCCACCCGAGCAGGCGGGTCTGGGTGAAGACGTTGCGACGTGGTTTGGATACACGGTCGAGCAGGCCGGTCTCCATTGGGTCGACGGTTGGAGTAGCCTCGACGAGAACGAGCGAACCGGCATGGTTGCACTGGCCGCTCGCCGGGCAGCTTCGGCGGCACGGGCCCTCCGATCCGCTTACTTCGTGCTGGGACGCCTGTCGCTCGGCGCGGACTCGGTATACCTGCTGTTGGATCTATACGACGTGGCAGAAGACTCGGTCCTGGCCCGCGGAAGCGCGGCCAGCCTGGCCGATGAAGACTGGATGCGGCGTCTGGTCGATCACGCGGCAGAGCAGCTACTGCCGGCCATCGTGGATACGGTCGTGGCGGGTCGGTTGGCATCGGCCAGCGATACGTGTGAGGCGGCGCGCGCGTTCTTGAACGGTGAAAGTGCCTATCGCCGAGCGCGGTTCTCCGAGGCATATCAGCATTATCAGAGAGCTTTAGAGGCCGATTCGTCGTTTGCGCTGGCCGCCTTGAACGGCGCTTTGGCGGCCTGCTGGTTGCCGGAGGAGCTGAGTGTCCGCTATGAGCGTGCTCGTGAATTGCTGGGGCTGGCGGTGAGCCAACCAGCTTTCTTGGCGCCGCATCGCGCTCACTTCGCGCACGGCATGTGGGAGTACTTGGGTGGTCGGGCGGATTCGGCGGTTGCTTACTTCAGGCGTGCCCTGGCCATCGCGCCCGAGTGGGGGAGCGCCCGAGCCCAGCTCGGGGAAGTCTACACCCACTTGCTGGCGCGCGAGTCGCCTCTCGACTCTCTTGCTGAAGCGACATTCTTGGAGGCTCGCGGCGATCCGACCTTTTATCCCGCGCTGTTCCACCTCATTGAGACGCAGCTGCGGAAAGGCCGCATCAGGGATGCAGAAGATCTCGTCCGCGAGTTTCGCGTTGCAAACCCCGATTCCCTGCGGCTCTACCAGTTGGAGTTGATGCTCGAGTGCGTCAAGAATTCCCCGGCAATGGTCGACTGGCGCCGTCACGTCTTGGAGCACCCCGATCTCGTGTACAAAGCGGCCGAGAGATTGGCCGTTGGCGGCCACCAGACGCCGTGTGCCCGCGCCGGTTGGCGAGCGATCATGGTGCACGATACGGCGGAGATGAGCGAGTATGGCCCAGGGTTCAACCGGCGATTCTCGACTTTACTCGCGTTGCAGAGCCTGACTGCGGCTGAAGGACGCCGCGAGCATCTGCTCGACCTCCTGCAATCCTATCCGGCCTTCTCCGCTTGGATCGGAGATATCCTCGTTCTCGATGCTCTGGCGGGGGCCGTGACACCTGCGGAGGCGAGGGCGGCGGTGGACGAGATCAGGGAGTTGTACCGATCGGGTTCGCTCGCCTCAACCCACATCTGGTTGCTCGGGGCTTGGGAGGCCCACCGGGGCAGGGTAGACGAAGCGCGGGTGCTCGCCGATACGCTGGAGGCTTTGGCCGAGCAAAGCGGTGAGCGCCTCGATCGGCTGCTTGCCCGCAGCTTGGAGGCTCGCACGGTCCTTTCCGGCGGCGATTTGACAAAAGCGCTGGAGCTTCTGCGGGCACTGGTCCCGACCAATCGACCCGGTGACCCCTGGTACCCTTGGGAGACCCTGGCTTACGAACAGGTCGCGCTGGCACAACTACTCTATGCTCGCGGTGAATACGCCGCGGCAATCAAGGTCGCGGCAAATCTCGACGCACCGGCCCGTCCCGCCATCGACTTGCTCTATCTTCCAACGAGCCTTGTGCTGCGCGCTCGAGCAGCGCGAGCCATCGGTGACTCCGTACTTGAAAGGCGGTGTCGAGAACGCCTCTCCGCCCTGGGGCGAACCGACTTGATCGCTCTGCTGCCTGACTGAGCTGCCTTTACGGTAGGCGCGCCACCGAACCTCAGTTTGCTCGGATCCAGTTCCAGTGGGCCGCCGCGCGCTCCACCACGCGATCCACATCCGCCGCCAGCAAGAACCCGCGCTCGACCAGCGAGCTTGCCGCACGCTCCGCCACGCGCAGGAACTCGGCTCGGCTCGTGTAGAGGCTCTCGATGCTGGGCCGCGGATCGCCCAGCCGGGTCCGTTCGGCTTCGGTCCTGGCTAGCGGGATGTAAGTGCCGAGGAAGTCGGTCAGTTCGTCGGTGCCGCCCGGGTAGCCGGCGCGCAGGTTCCAAGGCGCGTAGGTCGCCAGCGGCGCCAGGATCTCCACCGTCTCCACGCCCCCCAGCTCGTTCCCCAGCAGGTCGACCTGCGAAACCCCGATGGGAAAC
>CAYGCC010000298.1:0-18082 GCA_964348165.1 uncultured Gemmatimonadota bacterium
CGATCTTGATGGCGTCGAGCGGAACCCTCAGATCTTCGGCCGCCATCTGCGTCAGAGACGTCATCACGCCCTGCCCCATCTCGATCTTACCGGAGAACAGCGTCACCACCCCGTCCGGGCCGATGTGCAGGTAGGCGTTGATGTCGTCGGGATATCGGCGCCGCTGCTCTTCCTCGGGAATGCGAGGGTCGAACAGCGCGAGCGGGCCCAGGTTCACCAGGACGACGATGCCGCCCCCCAGCAACTTCACGAATTCGCGCCGGTCCATCCGCGTCGCGTCACTCATGGCGGCCTCCCATCTGAGCGGCGGCCAGCTCGATCGCCTCGATGATCCGTGTGTAGGCGGAGCAGCGGCACAGGTTGTCATCCATCCCGCGGACGATCTCCTCCCGAGTGGGGCGCGGATTCCGTTGCAGCAGGCCGTAGGCGTTCATGATCATCCCCGGCGTGCAGTAGCCGCACTGAAAGCCGCCCACATCGTGGAACGCCTCCTGCAGCGGGTGGAGCCGTCCGTCTCGGGCCAACCCCTCGATGGTCGTGACCTGCTTGCCCTGCACGGCGCCCAGTCGTGTCGCGCACGCTCGAACGACCTCGCCGTCCACGATCACGGTGCACGATCCGCAGAGCCCGGCACCGCACCCGTACTTGGTCCCGGTCGCCTCCAGATCCGTGCGCAGCACCCAGAGCAGAGTCCGGTTGGCGTCCGTTTCCAACGTCACCGACTTGCCGTTGAGTGCGAAGCGGATGGTGTCACTCATCTCTCCTCCTGAAGCTTGCTCAATCGCACAAACACAAGAAGGGTCGTCGCCGAAACGCGGCCTTCGGTGAGGAGACCGGGCCGAGCGTGGGAAAAGGTACGCGAAGGAGATCGTTTGGCCAGCTACAATCGTTTGGCCAGCTACAAGATGTGTCGCGAGTCGGATTTGGGCAACGGAACCATGCGCAGATGCGTGAACACGACTGCCAGGCCTCGCCGTATGCGCTGTCCTCCAGGATATGCGTCACTACCAGTGCGAATAGCCGACAATACCGATGCCGGTCGGGGGTGTCAGCGCATGGTGCCGCCGTGGTATCTCGGACCAGCTAGAGCACCATCCAGAGGAAAAAGAACGCCAGAGAGCCGAGAGTGAACAGCCAGCCGATCTCCTGCGCCACCTCGGTCTCCGCGCCGGTCAGTGGCTCGTCCCGAAACAGCTCTTCGAGCTGCGCGGCGTCGCCCAAACGCACGTAACGTCCCTCCAGCCATTCGGCCAGGGCCTGGAGGGTCGGCTCATTCAGTTGAGACGTCAGGCAACGCCCGGCCTCGTCACGCAGGCAGTCGCGCGGATAGGTACGTTTGAACTCGGGAACGGCCGAGGCCCACAACTGCCCAACCCCCACGAATGTGACCCGGGCGCTTTGGAGCAGCCAACCCGTGGCATCACCGAGAACGCTGTGCGCTACATCGTCCTCACCGCCGTCGGTGAAAAAGATGATGTTGAGGGGAGCCGGGAGGATCCGGCGTCGCCCCCCGAAGGAGAAGACTCTGCTCCCCAGCGCCTGCGCCGCGATGTCACGCAGAGCCATATCGATCCGGCTGCCCACCTCCCACACGTTGTCCCACTCGAGGACCGACAGGGCCGCTTCGATCGCTTCCACATCCCGCACCGGGCGCGAAAGCAGAAAGACCTGCACGTTGTTTCCGGCAAAGCCGGCGAGCGTGACGCGGGACTCGGCGGGAAGGCCTGGAAGCACCTGACGGCATAGGTCCTTGGCGACCTCCAGGCGACTTCTGGGAAGGCCGCCCTCCGTGTAATCCTCGGTGGCCATGCTCAGCGTCACGTCGAAGATGACCAGGTACTCGATCCCCTCCGCTCTCCTGTACACCACCGGGCTCAACTGGCCGCCCACCAAGAGCGTTAGGCACAGCAGGTAGCTGGCCCGCTTCAAATAACGCCAACCTCCGGACGCTAGTCGCATCGCAGACTTTCAGATGTCGTTCGGCTTGAGCGGCATCTGGCTCGACCGCACCCGGCCCGGCGGCCTCGGCTCGCGCGGCTCGCGGGGCGGCACCAAAGCGTCCAGGAACCGTTGGGCAACCTCGAAGTTCTTCTTCGCCGCCATCAGTTCGGGGTTCAAGCGCAGCGCTTCCCGGTAGGAGGCGAGGGCCGCGCGCGCCGCGCCCGGCTGTCCCTCCAGCCGCGCCTGCTCGAAATAGAGATTCCCCAAGTTCACCAGTAACCGGTCGCGGATCGGGCCCACCCGACGGACCGCCTCGCTGTAGGCCTCCAGCGTCCTTTGCTGCAGTAGCCGATAGACCGCCTGCTCCTGGCGGAACCGCCAAACCGCTAACCCCAGCAGCACCAGGTTCGCCCCGATCATCGCCCAGAGCACCCGCCTCCACGGGACCCTGCCCAGCATCCGGCTCATCGCGCCCCCTCGGCCGTCCGTGCCGCACGTTCGCCGAAAGCGAACAGGCCCAGCGCGAGCAGGGCACCAAGCGCAGCCACCCAGCTCGGCCGCGTCCAACTCCGTCCCTCGCTCCAGCTCTCGACCTTGATCAAACCGCTCTCCAATATTCCCACCGCGTCGAGGGCCTGCGGCAGCTCGTTTCTCTCGCCCACCACGAAGCTCTTCCCCCACGGCCCCAAAACGCTCAACAGCGCGTCCAGCCCCTCGTTGCCCGTCATTCCGCCTTCGATGCGCAGCCAATACACGTTGACGCCCGCCGCCCTAAAGCGCTGGCCAATCTCCTCCGCCTCGAAAACCCGGCCGGCGCCATCGGAGAGCAGGATCACGGCCTGGTTTCCGATCCCACTTCCCTGCTCCCCCAGCAGCTCCAGCGCCCGCAAGAGCGCCGCATCGATCACCGTATCGCCCATGTCGGACTGCAAGAGCACGAGCGTTTCCCTGAACCGCCGGTGGTCGGCGGTCAGCGGGGTGTAAAGGATGCTGGCTTTGCCGAAGCCGATGAGGGCCACCTGGTCACTGGTCCGCCGCTCAACGAACTCGCGTACGGCCTCCTTGGCGGCCGCGATCTTAGTGAAACCCCCTCCGCCCTCTCCGCTCCAGGGCGAAAACATGCTGGCGCTCTGGTCGACCACGAAGACCAGGCGCGCGCCCTCGGTCCAGCGGTCCGCGATCCGCGGCACGCTCCTGGGCCCGCTCAAGCTCAACACCGCCGCAGCCACGAACAGCGCGGCCAGCCCGCGCTCCACCAGCTCGAGAGAGCGCGAGATGGGGTCGCGCGGGAGGATCAGAAAGCTGGAAAAGCGGAAGGCCGTATGGCGCCGCCGCCAAACCAGCGGGACTATGGAAAGCAAGAGAAGACTCAGGAACCACGGCCTGGCGAATTCCATCACCGGCTCCCCGCCGCCGGCTCTCCGTCGCCGAAGCGCCGTTCCAGCGTCATCAGACGATTGGAGAGCTGCCGCACCCAACTCAGGCAATCTGCAGATCCGTCTGTCCCGTGGTTTCGGTAGAAGTGCGCCGACGAGAGCGCGAAAAACTGCTCCAGATCGCTGCGCACTTCAGCGGCCGGAGGCCAACGCTCTGCCAGCGCATCCAGATCGTGGGGAAAGAGCGCCTTCCCCGCCCGTTCCTCCAGCGCCCGGTGAAGCACCAACATCGCCTCGCCGCAGTCGCGGGCGCCACGCAGCTGCCGGTCGGCCCGCCGAAACACGAAGCGCCGCTGTCGGCGGCGCTCGACGGCCACGGAAGCCATCCACACCCCCAGCAGGATCGCCAGCGAGCCGGCCAACAGCCTGATCCGGAGGGTGGAGGGACGTGGTGCGGACCAGTCGGGTACCAGGCCGCTGCTCGAATCGGTGAGAGGAGAGATGCCGACGCTGAAGCCGGGGATCGACGCCTGCAACGCCTCTCCGGTGTCCTCGGACCGGAACACGAGGCGGCGGTCAGGGATGCTCAGATGCGTGACGCTGTCGGGCGCATAGAAGACTTGGAACAGGTAGCGGATCGACAGGGTCCTCTGCTGCAGAGTCGAGTTGATTTCGCGCACCTCCAGCCAGCCCGGCCAGGTCGCTTGCTCGAGGCTCCGCGCATCAAGCGCGAACCCTTCAGGCACGCGCACGGAGGCACGCAACTCGATAAGGTCCCCGGTGAAGTATCCGAAGTCTCGCGGCCGCTGGACCTGCACCTGCGGGAGAGCGTCACCCTGCCCCGACGCCGATCCGGCGACGAGGAAGAGCGAGAGCAGGCAGATCAGACTGGCCCGGCGCACGCGCTCACCCCCGGCGGCTCACGAAGAACCGCGACATCTCCACCGGGTCG
Organism: uncultured Gemmatimonadota bacterium; assembly: GCA_964348165.1. Classification (GTDB taxonomy): domain Bacteria; phylum Gemmatimonadota; class Gemmatimonadetes; order Palauibacterales; family KS3-K002; genus CAYGAJ01. The sequence continues at coordinate 4,270 of CAYGCC010000298.1, forward strand.
AAGGCACCCTGCACCCACAGCGCGTCCGCCCCGACCCGCCGGCACGCCTCCAGCAACCGTGTGCGCCGCGCCTGGAAGGCTTGCCTGGATCGCGCCACGAGCCCGCTCCGCAGCCACCGGCGTGTGCGCGCACCGGTTTCAGGGTCGTAGAGCGCCGTCCATCCCACGTGCAGCGGATCCTCGCCCTCGGCCCCGTCCCAGAGGACGACGAGGACCCCATCGTGGCGCCGCAGCTGCGCGAGAACGCTTTCCAGGATCGCCCCATCGAAGTGGAAATCCGAGACGAGGAAGACGAGCGAGCGATGGCGCGGTAGCAGGGTGCAGGCCTGCCGTATCCCCTCGACCCCCTTGCTGGTCGGTTGGTATTCCCACAGCGCCGCGCCGATCTCCCACGGGTAATCGGGGGAGCGCTTGGGCGGAAAGAACAGCTCCACCTCGTCACCGAATCCCACGAGCATGAAGCGGTCCCCCAGTCGGTAGGCGGAGTAGCTCAGGCACGCAGCCAACTTTGCCGCTTCGGCCAGCTTCCGCGCGCGCCCCACAAACCCCATGGAGGCACTCAGATCCACGAGCACCGCGACCGTGATGGCCACCTTGCTTTCGTAGAGGCGAACGAGGGGCACGGGAGACAGGGCCCGGCGCGTCATGACCATGTCGATGTTCTTGGGATCCATCCGGTATAACAGAGAGGTAAACCCCGTCAACTTGCCAGCAGTCGCGCGGGTGGTCGACCGGTGGTAGCCGGGAAGGTACCCGGAGGCCGGCGACTTGAGGCCGTAGTCCACGAGATGGATGGCGCGTGCCAACTCTGTGTGCTTCATGGAGCGGGGACCTGTGCAACGATCTGCCGGAGCAGCGCACGCGGAAAGTCCGGTTGCTGCGTGAGCACCATGGGCTTCACGAAGAGTCGGTGCTCGAACACTTCGAACAGGACTTCGTGGATGTCTTCTGGCGTCGCGTAGTCCCTGCCGTCATACAACGCGGCAACCTGGGCAGCGGTCGCGAGGTGTGTCATTCCGCGCGTGGAGACGCCCGCGACGATCTGCGCGTCGAGGTCGGCGATGCCGTCCAACTCGATGCCGAAGCTGGAGGGCTTGCGCGTGGCCATCCCCAGCCGCTGGATGTACCGCGCGGCCGCGTCGCTCACCCGGACGGTCGAGCGAATGGTGTCCGCGTATTGATCCAGCTCTTCCAAATGCACCACCGCCCGGACGGAGGCCATGGCCGTTTCCATCCGCCGGTAGGCCGGATCGGCGATAACGCGGAGCTCGGCTTCAGGATCCGGATAGTCCACATGGATCAGCATCAGGAAGCGGTCCACCAGCGCCTCAGGCAGAGCATAGGTCTCTGCCGCTTCAAGGGGGTTCTTTGTGGCGATGCCCACGAAGTGTGGGAGCGCGTGGGTCCGGTCGGCGGTGGTCACCCGGCGCTCCTGCATGACCTCGAGAAAACCCGCCTGCGTGTTGGGTAGGAAGCGGTTGATCTCATCGATCAGGACGATCCCGAGTTTCTCGCCGTGCCGCAGCAGCTTGCCGGCGTAGTACTTGAGCTCCCCCTGCTCATCGGGGAAGGCCGAGATCAGCGCCTCGGAGAACAGGAAATCGGGCGATCCTTGGAAGCGTTCGCTCACTCCTCCGATCGCGCGGGCAAAGCAGGTGGCCATCAAGGTCTTGCCCTGTCCGGGCAGCGCCTGGTAAAGCACGTGTCCGCGCGCGAAGAGGGCGAGCGTGGTGAGCTTGACGGGCCGCGCCGCGCCGAGGATGACGTTGTTGACCTCCGCTTCGACAGCGTGCATCCGGTTGCGAATGGTGTCCAAATCCGGCCGCAACGTGGCCTGTAGCATACGCGCAATCTCCATCCGCGGACTGCGGTTCCGAACGACGGGGCAGAACGGTCAGTTTCGCGCCCGCGTTCTAAGGTTGTCAATTACCCGCTCGGCTCAAGATCGGCTTCCCGATCGCAGCTCACCGAACCGCGCATGGTCGCGCAGGGCATCGAAACTGGCGAGTGGCCTCGGGCCAGCAGGATCGCCCGTACATCTGTTCTCTCGGCTTCTCACGAACGTAAGCACCCGGGCCACCCACCGGCACGACGCCCGTCGCCGGCACGATGAGTAAACCAGCGAGGAGATGAGCGAAGGCGTGCCCGTAGGCCGAGGGCGCGAGTTGCACACGCTCAGCGACCTGGTCCACCAGTTCCAGCACCACCCAGGCGGCCCCGAGGTAGACGAGCAGGACCTGCCAGAGGGATCGGCGGTGGATTTCAACGATTAGCCGCTTGATAAGGAACATGGGGCTGCCCTTCGCGCACAAGGTGATGGTACGGCCCTCACAAAATGGGAGCACGCGACAGCCCGTGCAACGAAGCCCTAGGAGCGGACGCCGGGCGCCCGGCGCGTGGCGATCGGCCCGCTGTGAAACATTGCCATGCACGCACTCGTATCGTTAGGTCGGCCCGACCAGCCCGCGACCGACCGAGGATCTTCGATATGATAAGGCGCAGTGCAGTCAGGCGTGCCGCTGCTTCGGCCTGCATACCCGCCGCCCTCCTGTTCGGCAACCTCGCTTGCGACTCGAGTCCCACGGAGCCGACCGACATCGAGATCCTGCCCATGCAAGGTCTGCAGGGGTTCGAGGCCCGGCTGGACAGCATCCGGGTTGTCCTGCGGATCCCGGGCATGGCAGCGGCCATCGCCAGGGACGGCCAGATCGTCTGGTCCAAGGGCTTCGGCTATGCCGACGCGAGGGAAGAGCGGCCTGCCACGCCGAGCACGCCCTTTCACCTCGCATCACTGACCAAACCGTTCGCCGCCGTGATCGTCATGCAGCTCGTCGAGCAGGGGCTCGTGAGCCTGGATGATCCGGTCAGCCAGTACGGGGTGGATTTGGAGGCCGACGGGGTGATCCGCGTGCGGCATCTGCTGACCCACACGTCCGAAGGTGTCCCCGGAGCGTTCTATCGCTACGCCGGCGACCGTTTCGGCCAGCTCGACCGGGTCATCCAGGGCGCTGCGAACCGCTCGTTCGGGGAATTGCTGGTCGAGCGAATCCTTCAACCGATCCAGTTACGTGAGACGGCGCCGAACCCGAAGCACCCGGACTTCAATCTGACCGGCCTGGACCGCGACCGATTCATGGCGGAGATGGCTGCCGGGTACGACCTGCGAGACGGCCGGGTCGTGCCGGTCGGGCACCCCAGTTACTTCGGTACGGCAGCCGGCCTGGTCGCGTCGGCCGAAGACATGGCCAGCTTCTCCATCGCCATCGATCAGGGGCGATTCCTCCAGCCGGAAACCTGGGACTCGGTCTTCACCCCGGCGGTCTCCAACAGCGGCACGACCCTGCCCTACGGGCTCGGCTGGTTCATCTATGAGCACGAAGGCGCGGTGCTGCAGTGGCACTACGGCCAGTGGGACAGCAACTCTTCGCTGATCGTGCGGGCGCCGCAGCAAGGTCTGACCTTCGTCGTTCTGGCCAACACGAACATGCTGAGCCGTGCCTACGGCCTGGGCGTCGACGCCAACGTCATGCGGTCCGACGTGGCAAGCCTGTGCGTCGAGTCGTTTGTGCTCGGTGACGAGCCGCTGCCGGCGGGACGGTAGCGATTGGCGAGCGAAGCGGCGGCTATTCTCGACCCCCAAACGCTCGGATAACGGCAGCGGTGGCCGCTTGGGCCGCATTTCCATCCTACCGATCCGGGCCCAATCGCGTCATATTCCCTCACGCGATGACGTTTTTCTACACGTCCAGGACGCGGGGAGAGTCCTGAGGAACAACCGATGCCGATTTCGTACCGGATCGATCCCGAAACCAGCATAGCGGTCGTGACCATCCAGGGTGTTGTCAGCGCGCAAGAGCAGCGCGAGCACGTGGAGCGACTCTTTGCGGATCCGGACCTGCGACCGCCCTTCCGCATCCTGAGCGATCGTCGCGAGCAAGAGAACGTCCCGTCGACTGCCCTAGTCCAGCAGATGGCGCGCCTCCTCGCCGGCGTGGAGCGGGCCGCCGGATCGCGGCTGGCATTCGTCGTGGCGCGGCCTGTGCAAATCGGCATGAGCCGGGTGTTCGCGGCCCATGTCAGCAACATGGAGATCGAGGTCTTTACCGATATCGATCGCGCCCGCGCCTGGCTGCTCGAGGGGTGAGCTTCCGGCCGGTCCGCAGGGTCTTCAGCGTACCTCGCGAAGGTGATGGGAGCCCTCCTCCACGCCCACTCCCATAATTCTGCTGGTTTCTTCCAGAGTTCCTGACATCGTCGCGGTCGTGTCATCCTCTAATGCCCGGGGGCATCGGCGAAGCTTGACAACGCTTTCACTCTCAACTAGCTTATACTTTGTGCTGAAGAGTTATCTGCATGTGAGTGAAAAAGGCTGGCAAGGTAAGACATGATACAGAATGAAATGCAGAAAGTCGAACGCCGCACCTTCCGCGCGGCCGTCGATATCGGTGTCTGGGACATCCTGATCGCCACCCTCGTCTCCATGTTCGCGATTGCACCGCTGTTGAGCGGCAGCCTGGGCGACTTCTGGAGCTCGGCGATCTTCGTCCCGATCCTGGCAGCGGTCTACCTGGCTCTTCAACTGGTCAAGCGGCGCCTCGTCCTCCCCCGAATCGGCGTGGTGCGCTTCGCTTCGTACCGCCAGGCGCGCCTGCGACGACTCTTCGTTGTGCTGGCGGCCGTGAACGTCGTGGCGCTGGCGCTGGGCACGTTCTTCGCCCTGCGCTTCGAGCCCGGAAACGGGTTGTCCTATACCATCGTCTTCTCGCTGACTGCCCTCGCCGCGTTCTCGCTCGCTGGCTACTTCCTGAATATCCCGAGGTTCTTCTTCTACGGGCTGCTAATCGCGATCGCACCGTTCGTCGGCGAGTGGCTGTTCCGCGAGGGTTATGCCCCTCACCATGGCTATCCCGTCGTGTTTGGGACCGCGGCGGCTCTGATCGCTACGGTCGGGCTGATCACGCTCATCCTTCGAGTTCGCGGTGTTAGCCCGTTGGGTGATGGGCCCCTGGCCGGTGAAGATCGATGAGCGACGATCCCAGGGACCGAGAGCCGGCCCCGCTCGACTGGATCGACCCGGTCGTTCACGCTCCAGCGAGGCTGAGCATAATGACTCAGCTGTACGTCGTCGAGGCGATGGATGCCACGTTTCTGGTGAATCGGACGGGTCTCACGTGGGGCAACCTCTCCACCCACCTGAGGAAGCTCGAGGAGAGCGGCTACGTGGATCTGGAGAAGGAATTCCGGGGAAGAAAGCCTTGCACGATGATCCGCCTCACAGACAAGGGCCGCGAGGCGTTCCGGCGCTATCGGGCCAGCATGCAGCAAGCGCTTGGAGATCTGCCCGATTGACGGTGCGAACCCGCGCTGAAGTCGAAGATTCCGCGCCGGTTATTAAGCACTCCTACCAAGCGCGCGTGGCCAGCAGTCGCCAGCCACTTCAGGCGGCGTGCGCCGGCGCCGTTCGTCTGAAAGGCTGCCGCTGCAACTAGGTCAGCGACCGCCACAGCCACTCGAGTGGGCCAAAAAGAAAGTAACGCAACCAGATGGGCGAGATTATCCCGGCGCCGAAAAGCATGGAGAAGATCGCCCATCGAGAGAGGTGATCCGCCGGGATTCGCTGACGGGCGCAAGCTTGGCTTGCAAAGGACCTCCTTGGCCTGACCGTCCGGCGATGCGAACCGCCTATTGCTGGAAGCCGGGTCGCCGTTGCAGATTACTGACGAGTCGTTGATTCAGCGGTCTCCGTGAATCGAGCGTGTCCTCATCCCACGCTCGAGCTGAACCCTCTGGGCTGGGGATCAACATGGACGCAGGAACCATTGAAGCGTTGCAGGTACTGGGCAAGCTTGCTCTAATAATAGGAGGAGGATGTGCCTTAACGCTGGGTGCCATCTGGGGAGCCTGCGCATCGGCACTGCACTACTGGAGAAGAAAAGACCGCAGAGACGAGTTGATGGCTCTATACGAAGAAGGGAAAATCACTACCAAGCCAAATATCTTTAACGTTTACAAATTTCGAGCACCTGCCATATAACCCCAACTCCCTTCACCGCCCTCCCCCCTTGGAGGCGACACGCTTGCCCGCCGACGCCAGCTAGATTGACTTCCGAACGCGATTGGGCACGAGTGACCACCGACCAAACACCATCGGGGATGACGGCGCTGATGCCGTCACGGGTGATCCCCGCTACTCTCGACGACTGGGTGATGTAGATTCCCACGAGCCGGCTGATGATGATCGCCAAGTACATCACTCCGACAATCGCTTCGAGAACCGCGAAGGATCGTGCATGGGATGTCGCCGGAACAAGGTCGCCGTATCCCATTGTGGTCAAACTGGTGAAGCTGAAATAGATGAGATCGAAGGTTCGGATCACCCCGTCCGGATTCAAGGCGCGATCGAAGGCGAAAGAACCAGGTGCCACGGCCTCTACTAGCGAATAGATCCCCGCCCAGGTCCCCCCGATGAGCAGGTAGACGACGAAGTCGCCGACGGCATCTGGGCCGTGTACTTTGGTCCCATGCTGCTCGGGCGCTTTCACGAACGCACGCGCGCCATCATCGGCACCAGCGTCTTGTTCCCCATTTTTTCCTCCAATGTCAAACGACGTTCTTGCCAGTTTACCTGATGAAGGATGGCGGTCAACAGCCGACCCAGCGCCTAGCGCTGACCGTGATTCGACAAGAACCAGGTCCTCCACACCACGAGTGCGACAATCTTTGCGCGAGAAGACAGAGCCTTCGCTGCAGAACTGGATTGCGTGCGGGGCTAACACATGAAGGGTATGAATGGGGCGCTTACAAGATGGGGTCCAGCTACCTGAGGAGCAACGACTACGGCGAGTCGGGCCGCGATCAGTTCCTGTAGATCAATTGGCTGTCTCACCCACTCTCTGGCCTGATCCTCTCAGGCTACAGCGACTGCTATAGAGAGGATGAGGAGAGTAAGAGCAGGCAACGATTTCTTTAATGGATCTTTCACCTTGAAATGCATCGCCACAGCACCCAGCATCAGGACGGCCATCCCGACCGCCGCGGGCTTGGTCAAGACTGGAATCCATACCCCTGCGATGAGGGATACGGCAAACAGCAGCTTCAGGAAACCGATTACACCCATGAACCATCCCGGAAGACCATAGACTGCAAACTCCTCTTTCATGTTCTTGGCGTCGCCACCGCGCCAGGTCGTTGCCTTTCCATACCGAAATATCCAGACATTCAGAATACCCAGAGCGATGATGATCTGAATGACATCGACTACGATTTCCATTTTGCTCTTCTCCCTTTTTGCGTCTAATGGCCCTGTATACTTAACGCTCGCGCTCTATCGACCCTTCAACGCGTCAGCTCAGAAGACTGCAATCCACACGGCCCCGGTGGAACGTCTCGCACTGTCCAGGAAGCTAGAATGCTGAAAGTGGGGCTGCTGCAAAATGCTAATCGATTGCATGCAGAGCAATGAGCGGCGGTGATAAAGCAGCGCCTCGCTAGGTTTTTCGCCGTAATCCGGTTACCTTTCGTAGGCGCGTCGTGGCTGACGGATAGCGAAGCCTTTGGCTTTCAGGTGATCGGGCGCGGGTTCACGGAGGCGTCGGAGCCCGCAAACAACGGAGGCGATTGAGTGGCTAGAAGGTCGAACTACGGGTTTGAGAAAAGACAGAGAGAACTCAAGAAGCAGAAGAAGAGAGAAAAGAAGGCCGAGAAGAAACGGTTGAAGAAGGAGCTTGCCAACCCCGACACCGCGGTCGAGGACGCCGGCGAGACGGTAGACGGTACACGGTAGACGGTGCACGGTGGAGGATGAGACGCGCTCTTTCCCTTCACAGCTCCCACCGTCTACTGCCGACCGTCCACAGTGGCACCCACGCTGACTGACGCAATCCGGGTAGTATCCGGGCCGGCTCGCTGAGGCTCCTGACAACGGCAAAGGTCTTGGAGTAGCCGCCGAATCGTTATCTCCTGCCACACGGGATCTCCGTTGGTCGCCCCGTCGACCGCTCCGGCGGCCGCGCCGATTACAGCACCGCCGGTTGCGCCTGCAGCGATTACCTCCTCGCCATCTTCGGACGAGCCCAGGATAGCTCTCATCACGGCACTGCTCGCCCCGAAAACGGCGCCAGCTGCTGCGCCGATCAGCGCTCGCTTCGCCACACCTTTCGCTGCCGCCTCTGCGCTGCGGGGTCGCACTGCTGCGTGGGCGCGCAGTGCCAACGGGTGATGCGGAGTTTTAGGCCGGTTGGAGCAGGTGGACCGGCTGGCCGTATTGCACAGGCCGCTGTCGCTAGCATCGCAGCCGTCACAAGAGGGATTCTTCCTCCCATCTTTTCTCACCCCCCCTCGAATCAGGGGACCTTTCCATCCTTTCGCCGACAAGTGGCACGACTCGGTCAAGCCGAAGTCAACTACTCGCTCCCTTTTAGCCTTTACGCGGACGCTCACCAGCGCCAGCCGGCGCTGATACGCGCTGGCACTATTCCTGACACTCAGGAGAAGAAGCCCCGTCGCGCCGTAGACTACGATCGTCATCTGATCCATAGAAACTCTGGCAGCCTTGCTCCAAGCCGCTCTCCAAAGCGCGCTTTATTTGTGACTTGGAATCGGGCTCCCAGATTTGCTCATACGATATCCATTTCGACAATTTGCCACAGTGGTCAGCTGGAACCTCGACCGCACGGGAAAGAGGGCCCGAAAGCATCATGTGGAAAGAACGGGAAATCGTGCGCGCTGGTGTTGCGATCATCGTGACGGTCGCCGCTTGGGGACTAATCCGGCTGATGTTCCCAACCCTCGATTACTTTCCGCCCGAGAGCCTCACCCGCGATCTTGAGCGCAGCTGGTTCGTTACCGCCGGAGTACGCAAGCCCGCGATGGTAGTCTACGTCACGGTGGCACTCGTCCTAATGGCAGTGTTCTTCAACGTTGTGCAGCAACGCTGGCCGGGTGGCGGCGGCGTCAAGGGCTTGGCATTCGGAGCGTCGCTCGGTGTCGTGTGGTCGTTTGGGTTCCTCACCGGCTGGGCGTTTCTGGGGACGACGCTTCGTGCGGAACTCCTGAACAGCGTCGTGGATCTCATTCCGTTGGCGGTTGCTGGATGGCTCATTGGCTTGGCGGTCGGACGCGATGTCCCAAGATCGGAGCACGGGATGTGGAAGCCTTGGCTGGCCGTTCTCCTCTTGGCCATCGGATTCGTGGCGGTTCACGCGTTGGGAGCCACGCTCCTCGCTGACCTCGTTGGTTCGACCTCGGGTCTGTTGCTCGTCCCGACCACCCCACCGCAGATCGCAACCCTCGCCGGGCTCGGGGTCTGGGCCGGGGGGATGTATGTGCTCCTCCGGGCAGGGCTGCCTTTCGAAAGCAGTTGGGCGCGGGTGGCCTTCTTCGCCTTCGGTGTCTTTGGGCACAGCTGGACGTGGTTTCACTTGTTTTTCGTGATCGAGTTCGCCGGCGTACTGCACGAGGTCCTGCTCGTCGGCCTTATAGGCGCGGTCGGTGTGTTCGCGGGCGCACTCGCTTACGAATGGTGCGCTGGTGTGAGACCCAAGGTCGATTGACTCCCCGGCCGGGGCTTATCGGAAGGCACTCGATAGCCGAACTTGCGCTTGATGCGGGCGGAGCTCATGCTGGCAGCGGCCTTTGACAGAAACGCTTCCCCAGACACGTCCCCACATCCTTAGCAGCCAGAGGGATCCCAACCCCGTAAATCGATATAGAGCTGAGGGTCACGCTAGCCGGGGCGCCCGGCGTTCGGTATGAAGCCGCCTGACGGCGCTTGTGCCACCCATTGTCTCTTATCACTTGCGCCGGCAGGCTGTCGTGCCCAGTAGTAGAGCCTGTGACCACGCCACGCAAGAGACTCCTCGCCCGCGCCAAACCTGAGTCGTTCGGATCTGGCGGCACGACCCCGGCGACCGGTTGGGAGTTGCCGATCGGTCGGGCCCGGCTGATGGCGTTGGCGCTCATCGCGCTGTGGGGCTTCGAACTCTTCGTCGGTTACATCGTATTCAAGATCTCGCCCGAGTTCATCACCAGTCGCAGTCACGTCGGCCTGCCCAACAGCTTCTGGACGGTTCCGCCATCGATCTTGCTGCTCGTGTTGTTCGGGATCCGGAAGATCCCATGGCAGGTGAAACTTGGCCTCACCATCGTCTACGTCTTCACGATCACCATCATCATCGCGGCGGGCGAGGTGAGCTCCGCCTGGTGGACCGACGGTCGCCGAATCGATGGTCTTCCCTGGGTCAGCATGTGGATCCTGTTGGTGCCCATCGTCATCGCTATCCCCTGGCGAAGACAGATTGGCCGTGCGCTCTTTCTATCAGCGATACCGCCGCTCGTTCTATACTCGGGAACGAAGTGGTTCGACATACCCGACGCACCTTTGGGCGCATATCTCGACTTCACCGTGCCCAGCATCATCGCCGCGGCTCTCGCCGTCATCCTCGCCAACATGATGTACCGGCTCAGGAGACAGGCGCAGGAGGCCCAACGTCTCGGAAGCTATGTGCTCCAAGAACAAATCGGCAGCGGCGGCATGGGCGAAGTCTGGCGTGCCAGCCATAACATGCTGGTCCGGCCGGCGGCGATCAAACTGATCCGTCCGGAGAGGCTGAAGCAGGCGATGGGCACGGCGGAAGCCTCCGTAGTCGACCGCTTTCAGCTGGAAGCCCAGGCCACGGCCAGCCTCCGCTCGCCTCACACCGTGGAGCTCTACGACTTCGGGGTCGCCGAGGACGGGACCTTCCACTATGTCATGGAACTACTCGAGGGGCTCGACCTCGAGAGACTGGTCAAACGATTCGGACCGCTGCAATCCGATCGTGTCATCTTCTTACTGGAACAAGCCTGCGACTCTCTCGCCGATGCCCACGCGAACGGTCTCATCCACCGCGACATCAAGCCAGCCAACATCTATGCGTGCCGCCTCGGACAACGGACCGACTTCGTCAAGGTCCTCGACTTCGGTCTGGTCAAATGGACCGATACAGGAGGCGAGAGCCTGGCACTGACTACGGAGCAGGCTGTGTTAGGAACTCCGGCCTTCATGGCACCCGAGCTCGTCACCGGCGACCCCTCCGATCACCGGGTCGACCTCTACAGCCTCGGCTGCGTCGGCTACTGGCTGCTAACCGGTCAGCTTGTTTTCAAAGCAGACGGGTCGCTGGCGATGGCCGTCGCCCACGTTAACAAGGAGCCCGTGCCGCCATCCGAACGATCAGAACTTGAGATACCGGCGGAACTCGAAGCAATCATCATGGGTTGTCTCGCCAAAGATCCGTCGGGCCGACCACAGACTGCGGCCGAATTGGGGGCACGCCTGGCATCCTGCGATAGCGGCGACTGGACAAACGAGATCGCGCGGGAATGGTGGGACACTCACCTTCCAGCTGATGTCAGCCATTGGCACGCTGGAAACGAGTGAGGGACTGAGCTCCGAGTCCGTTCCGGGCGTTAATCGCGGCGTCCGGATTCGCCTTGAAGGCGCCGTCAGGCGCCTTCATACCTAACGCCACGCGTCAGTCGCGCGAGTGTCACCGCCACAGGCAGTTGGCAAGCTCGGGGCACATCTGACAAATGTGAGATCGGAGGTGGCTGCTCACACCGCGCCTCACTGCGCTCTCATCGCGAGTCCACCCAGGCCCATCAGACTCAACTCCTTCTGCCTGTCGGGACGTGGCGACGCCCCGCCAACAGGACCGGCCTGGCTAGCATCGACGCAGTAAGCAGACGCTCTGATCTTCTCCACCTGCCCGATGAAGGCCCATGCTACTGATGTTGTGATGGTGACACCTGTCAAGCCCGCGCCTTCACATTGGTCGAGGAGGTCGTCAAGCAACTCACTTGAAGTCTCGGTTGGCAATGGCGAGAGCCATAGGGGGCTGAACTTGGATGCTTCGGCCGTGACTCGCCGACCAGGTTGCACTACGACAGTCGCAGCTACGGGAACCGTAGCGCAGCCCAGTACGGCCGTGACACCTATCAGTGCTAATGCGTTGATCGTTCTCATTCTCTCCCCGCTGTGGAAGTGTCTGATCACGCGGTTCACCGAACACCTGCATTGCACGCTGTGTGCCGCGAGTCTCCTTACCAAGACTGGCGTGCCCCTTTCTCGCATCACGACTATGAGCTGGATCGCTAAGCGGAAGTGTCCGGGCGACCCGCCCTCACGTGTCCGCGAGACACGCAGTCTACGCGGCGAAGGCAGTCTGTCCGTCGCTCGAGCGCCGGGTAAGGCTCCGGGGACACACGACCCGCGAATGCGGCTACAGCTGAGCGGTTGGCGATGGGAGACCGACGGGCGCGGAGCAATAAGCGCTTGGTGACCCCCAGGTCACACAGCTAGCTCACACAAATCGCTCCAGAAGTCGGAGCAGAAATAACGAAAAACCACTGACGGATCAGAGGTTTCTAGGCTCGTGGCTGTTGGCGCCGGCTGAATATTTCCCAGATGTGGCGGCCGAAAATGTCCCACTCACCTTCGTGAGCCGCCGGCTGCTGATGAGCTGAGCAGTCGGTCGGCCGATTTTCCAGTTTGGTGCTTCCACTCTGACCGCGGAGGCACCAGTGATCGGATGGGAGCGACGCGTGCTGCTCAAACACTACCTGGAGCAAGGCTTTTCACAGACGGAGATTGCCCGGCGGGACTCACTTCACGACTCCCTCAGCCCATTCACGGAAAGAACCATTATGTGAATCGGTTAAGTAAACACGCAACAGATATGCCCTACAACTACAGGTATTAGTTAGGAATTGCAGAGCTGGCGTGCCCCCGCCGACGATCCCGGCTTCCCGAACGGAGTCTGGCCGTCGCCACTCCTTCATACCGAACACCGCGCGTCATTCGCGCGGTGTGAGCCCTCCACCCGGGACCTCCTGCTCCCAAGCCGAAAACCAGCGCTCATCAGCGCTGATACGCGCTGAGTTCGACGATTTTGTGCTAACTGTTGGACACCTGCGCTGGGTGTAACGGCACTACGTTTGACCCTACTCGACGGGCCCGTTGACAAGCCGCGGCGAGTGGATCTATTTTGGATCCAGATTAGAACCTCAGCGGAGGGCCGCGGATGGCCGTCAACCTCTCGATCAAGAACGTGCCGGATGAGCTGGCCGAGCGGCTGCGCTCGCAAGCTGCCCAGCATCACCGCTCCCTGCAGGGTCACCTTCTAGCGATCCTGGAGGAGGCGGCCGGGGAGAACGAGCGGGTCACGCCCGAGGACATTCTTCGTCGCGTCCGTGAGTTGAAAGTGCGGACGGAGGAGGAGGCAGTGTCGATGGTTCGCTCCGACCGCGATGCCCGGTAGACTGAAGGTCGTCGACGCATCGGCGCTTGGCGCGCTTCTGTTCGGCGAGCCCAAGGCAGGCGATGTCGCGCGACGTCTCGGTGGTGCTACGCTCACCGCGCCAACCCTCCTCCGCTACGAGATGGCTAGCATCTGCCGTAAGAAGCTGGGGCGATACCCGGAGCAGCGCACCGGTCTGCTGGAAATGCTCGACCATTTCGAAAGGATGGATTTGCAGGAGCTTCCTGTGCCGACCGATGACGTTGTGGTCCTGGCTGAGAGCGAGAAGTTGACGGTGTACGATGCGGCCTATCTCTGGCTGGCAAGAACTCTCGAAGCGGAACTGGTCACGCTCGATTCTGCGTTGCGTAGAGCAAGTAGCCGTCGGAGAGGCGGACGATCCAAGCAACAGGCTGAATAGACTCCTACCGCCTACCGCCTAGTGTGGACCGTCGCACAGAAGAAATCGGGGCGCCGGGATTCGAACCCGGGACCTCCTGCTCCCAAAGAAATCGCCGGCAACAAAGGGCAGCGAA
>CAYGCC010000299.1:0-2672 GCA_964348165.1 uncultured Gemmatimonadota bacterium
GCATCGCGAGCGCCGAGCACAATGGCGACGGCCTTGAAGGTCACCTTGCCAATCTGTGCATCTTCAGCCGTGAACGTATAGCTGAAGTCGAAGTCGGTCGTCCGGTTCGCCGGGCGCAAAGGCACCGACTGGATCTGAGTGCCGATGAACTGAAAGCCTCCCGGAACGCTCTTGAAGAGTTGAACCTCGACCGTCTCGGGGTATCGCTTGCTGTTCAAACCGACGACGATTTGCCGGGTCTGTCCAGAGCTCGCGGCCTTCGGCACGTTAAACCTGGTGATCGCCACGTCGTGGGTCTGGACATGCACGGTCTGGGAAGTTGACGCCGTGCGAACATCAAAGGTCGTGACGGTGAGGTCAACTGTATAGTCCCCGTCGGCTGCATACTGATGAGTCGGACAGCAGCCGCTGCCGGACGTCCCATCGCCAAAGTTCCACTCCTGCAATTGGAAGCCCACATCGCCCGGATCGAAGGAGGAGTCAAAGAACTGGACCACATCAAAGACCGAGGGGTCAGAGGGAAAGAAGCCAAAGTTCGCTACGGGTGGAGGCGTGACTTCAAGCCGGAACTCGAGCGGACCGGCCTGGCCGAACAAGCCACCCACTTGGAAGTAATAGGTCGTGCCGGCCTCCGCCCGGAATGTCAACTTCCCGAAGAAAGCTCGACAGCTCACCTCGGTCAGATTGGCCAATGCGTTACCAGTGTAGGCGGCGACCACGGGCGAGAACGAAAAGTTGTTGTTGATGCTCGCCGAGATCGATTGAGTCTCTGCCGGCGTGAAGGCGTACCAGACGGTTCTGCTCACAGGGCCCGCAAATGCCGCACAGGACGGTGTCGGCTCGCCTTCCTCTATGCTTGCCGCTGTTATGTCCACGCTGTGGGTGAACGGCAGCGCGGGAATCGAGGTCGCGTTGTCGAAATTATCATTCGGCGGCGGCAGGATTTCTTGGACGCTCAGTAGGTACGAGCCGATGCCGCCCTCAGTGAAACCGAAGTCACAACATCTGGTGACACCCAGGACAACGATTCCATCCGCCGGGATCGTAATATCCAACCTGGAGTTGAGGCCGACCCCACCATCATCGTTGAACGAGATCGGATCGCACGCCGAGCCGAAGAACCCGAGGAAAGGATCACCGAGCGTGCCTTGCCCTGTCGACTGCCCTTCGAGGTCTACCCTCACCGCTGTGTTCGGCGTGCCCGCGAACCGGACGAAATCGACATCCCCGCTCGCTGGCGGGATCGGGTCCAGGCTGCCGCTGAACGTCAACGGCAGTGTGACAGCCCCGATGTCCTGGGCTATTGGGCAAGCATCATTCGGTTCGACCTCCGTCTCCTGACCAGACACCTGGAAGAAAGCTCTCGTTGAACCACTCGGCCCCGTGGGGTCATCTTCTTTTTCGCAACCTATGACCAGAACTCCCAAGACCGCGACCAGAGCCGATACAGCCCGTAGGTCTCTCATGGGCAACGCTCCTTTGGCCTAGGTAACTGAGAACTACGCTTCTTTGCCGCGAGCTCGAGCGCCGCGGCCCGCTGACCGCGCGCGATCGGTTCCGCAGCCGCCATCGATCAGCTGCGTCCCGTTTCGTACCTATCCTCCCGATTCTTGGGTGGGGCGGCCTTCGCCGCCGGCACCGGCCCAAACAGCGGTCCCACCGTCCAATGCAGACGACTTGCCCTCCTTGGGGTCGAGGCGTTCCGTCTCCGCCGCAGGACACGGCCGCCTGGCTCATCGCTAGGTTTTCGAGAAGGATTCCGATCACTGCCGGTCGGCACGGCCCCGAACACTCGTCCATAAATCTTCCATTCGAGCGAACAAGGACGCAAAACCTGAAGATTTGACAAACAATCATAGCGAAATGCCCGACCAGCGCAAGATTTTCGATTCCCACCCTATGCCCGCTCTCCAGCCAGGGCGCGCGGCGATGCGATGGCGTACGAGCGGCTGGAGATCCGATGCTCCGCATCATCACCCCGGTGCGCCCTCGACCTGCAAAGCTGTCGGAGCTTCCGTCCGGGAGAGTCGGCATCGTCGCAGCGCCTGAGACCGGACTCGTGCTGATCGGAGAGCTGGCGCGCGCGGGTGACCCTGGTGGCGATTCGGTGAAGTAGATCTGCCTGGCCGACTCCGATCGCTGGGGTGCCCGAATGCGGCGACACGACACTCAGTTGACCCTCCAAAAACGCCTGTCTATACTTTCGCGCATGCCTCCTGGCGAAGATCGAGAAACCGCGCCGCAGGCCCTCGATCCGGAAGTGGCCGGGCGCGGGCCCTCGATGATCGATCTTCTGCGGCTCAGCCGCTCCAAAGGCTTCTCTCCCGGCGACCAGATCCTGTACCGCCAGATCGCCAAGCTCACCGGGCTCGCCGAGGCCGAGCGGCCCACGTCGCTTCTCGATGTGCCGTGCGGCCGTGGTGCGGTCGCCCAGTTCTTCGCCGAGAACTACCAGGTCGAGGCTTCAGGCGTAGACCCCGACCCGGCGGCGATCAAGATCGCCGAACAGCGAGTCAAGGATGCCGGGCTGTCTGCTCACGTCACCTTCCAAACGGCGCCGGCCGACGACCTGCCCTTTAAAGACGAGGTCTTCGATCTGGCGATCGGTGAGCTCGGCCTGGCCAGCTCCGCCGACCCGGTCCGCGCCGTATCCGAGCTGGCCCGGGTCACGC
>CAYGCC010000300.1:0-3526 GCA_964348165.1 uncultured Gemmatimonadota bacterium
AGGTGCGGCCCACGACAGAGATCGACGAACGAGCCGTCCCGGTAAATCGAGATCGTTTCACCGTCCGGGATCTCTTCCAGACGCTCGCGCTTGTACCGATCGTCTGCGAACCTCGCCCGAGCTTCCTGGCGATCGACCTCGCGCCGCTCAAACGGCTCATCCGCCGCCACCACCTCGGCCATCCGCTCCTCGATCCGCTCCAGGTCCTCGGGAGTGAAAGGCCGTCCCACGTCGAAGTCGTAATAGAAGCCGTCCGCGATCGGAGGCCCGAACCCGATCCCGGCTTCCGGCCAGAGACCGCGCACTGCCGTGGCCAGCACATGCGCCGCCGAATGCCGCAACACGTAGAGCGAATCGGCGTCTTTGTCGTCCGGGTACAGGAAGCGGATCTGACCGGAGCGCTCGAGCGGCCGCGCCAGGTCGAGGATCTCGCCGTCCAGCTTGACGGCGATGGCCCGCTCGGCGGGATCACCACCCAGTCGCTTCGCCAGGTCGCGCGCCGAGATACCATGCTCGGCCGCGATCTGGGATCCGTCCGGGAACACCAGCTGCAATTTGGCCGCACTCACTTTTCGTTCCACCGTTCGTCGTTCAGTTCCAAAAACCGGGGCGCCCACGGAAACCGCCCGGGGCGCCCGGCGCGCGGCGACGCACCGCGAAACCTGATCCCGGCCGCCGGGGGTGTCAAGAATATGCGCCCTCCGAACAACCGCGCCGTCCACGGGTCTTGTCGCCGCCCGGATCGGTCGCGATCATGTGCTCGGTGGCCGCGGCTCCAACCTGAGCCGGCGAGGAGGAGGCGATGAAAATCGCGTGCGCGCAGTTCCAACAAGTAGGAGACCGGGCGGCGAGCCTGAAGAAAGCGCTGGATTGGGTGGCGCGCGCGGCGGACCGAGGCGCCGATCTCATCGTCTTTCCCGAGCTGGCGTTCGACTTTTTCTTCCCGCAGGTCCGGGCCGATACGCGTTACTTCGATTGGGCCGAGCCCATCCCCGGCCCGACGACCGAGTGCTTCCAGGCCGCCGCGGCGCAGCATAAGATCGTGATCGTCCTCAACGTGTTCGAGCGCGCGGCGCCGGGCCGCTACTACGACGCCTCACCGGTGATCGATGCCGACGGCACGCTCCTCGGGGTCAGCCGCATGCTTCATATCGCCGAGGAGCCCGGGTACAACGAGAAGTTCTACTACTGGCCGGGCGACAGCGGCTGGCCGGTTTACGCCACGCGGGCGGGCCAGGTGGGAGTTGCCATCTGCTACGATCGCCACTTCCCCGAGCACTTTCGGGCCCTGGCCCTGGGCGGCGCGGAACTGGTGGTGGTGCCCACCGCCACCTCGATGTCAGAGCAGGCGTTCCGCGACGTCTGGGAGCTGGAGATCCAAGCGGCGGCCGTAGCCAACCAGATCTTCATCGCCGTGGCGAACCGCGCCGGTGTGGACGGTGAGCTGCGCTTCTTCGGGGAGAGCTTCGTGGCCGGTCCCGGCGGCCAGGTGATCGCTCGAGCGGCGGCCGACGAGGAAGAGCTGCTGGTGACCGAGATCGACTTTGCGGGGATCGAGCAGACGCGCCGCCACGTGCCGTTTCTCCGGGACCTGCGGGGCGACCTCTATGGCACTCGCTGGCGCGAGCCGATCGGCCGGCCGCCGCGACGCTAGCGGCCCCGCATTGCGCGCCGAGGGGTGCCGGCGTACAATTGAAGCCCCGTTCCCCCCGGATACACTGGAATCACCTATTCCCGCTGCCCAAGGTCGAAGGGACGCCTCGCGCTGTGCGCGTCGTCCCCGATGAACTTAGAGGAAGACGATGGTTCGCGCTCTTGCGGTAATCGCACTCCTTGGCGGCCTGGCGTCACCCACGGCGGCGCAGGTTCAGGTGGGGCTCTCGCTCGTTGGCGGCGGCTTCGTACCCGTGGGAGAGCTGTTCGAGTCCGTGCGCGTGGGTGGCGAGAGCGGACCCATCGTCTTGAACCTGGGGCAGGAGCCGGGTGCGGTCCTTGGCGGGCGCGTAACGGTCTGGATGTCGCGGCTCGGTATCGATGCGGAAGCGGTCTACGCGTTTTCCAGCGCCGACCTGCCGCGGCCGCTCACCGACGCCGGCGCCGAGAACGACGCCGCCGTATTCCTCGGCTCGGTCAACCTAGTGTACGTCCTGGTGCAGGCGCCGTTCAGCCCGCTTAGCGTCTATGTGTCAGGTGGCGGCGGTCTGATCAGTCGGACGGGCGGCTTCTTCGACAACTTCGAGAGCACGACCGACCTGGCCGGCGCGATTGGCTTCGGCGTCCGCTACGGCTTCAATCGCCTCGCCTACCTACGCCTCGACCTGAGGGATTACCTGTCTACGTTCGCGCCTAGCACGCGAGCCGGCTTCCAGTTCGACTCGAAGTTCCAGAACGATCTCATCGGCACACTCGCGCTGGAGCTCGTCTTCTCGCCGATCCAGTAAGCACCCGGAAGCAGGCGATAGGATCGCCCTAGCGGTCGAAGCGCCGCAGCCGCCAACCTTCGCCCGCACGTTCGAAGAACAGTTCGAGGCTCAGATCGAAGTCGCGCCGCTGCCGCGTTGCGGTCAGCCGGTACTGCATCGATTGCTTCACACGCGCGCGAGCGGAATCGCCGACCAGCTCCAACTTCTCCACGTCGATCGTTACCGCTAAGCCGTCCGCCCGGCGGAACACCTCCTCCAGGAATTCCCGGTTGTCGGCGGGGATCTCGCCACGGTAGACCTGCGCGGAGAGCGAATTCAGATCTTCCACTTCGATCCCCTGGCGATAGGCCTCGACCAGCGCCGCGATGATCGCCTCCGGCGCCAGCGCCTCGGACTCGACCTCGGGATCTTGTTGGTCGGGCGGCGCGGCCTCGGACTCCCCCAGCTCGGCGCCGACGCTCGCCGGGGGAGCACGAAGCTGCTCCTCGGCCGCCACGGCCAAGTCCTCGAACCGCCGTCCCGCAGCCTCGAAGTCAAGCAGGGCCAGTCTGAATTGGCCCGCCCTCAGCGCGGCGACGGCCCGCGAAAACTGGGCGTCGGCCTCGGCGAACTGGTCGACGTGGAGCGAGTCGGCGCCCGCTCCGCCGGCGGTGGCCCGGGCCCGCGCGGCCTGCTCCCATGCCGCCTCAGCAACCTGGCGCGCCCGCCGCAAGGCCGCATCCTCTCGGAGCGTCGCGGCAGGCTCTGGCCGGGAGGCTTGCGGCCGGCCGGCCAACGACTCGGTTCGCGCCGCAGCGGTATCGGTCGCGGAGGCGCGAAGAGTGCCGAGATCCGACCCGGCGGCCTCCAGGGGCTGGAGCTCCACGTCTCCAGGCGGCTCATCCAGCACCGCCGCCGGAAGCGACGGCTGGGCCATCTCCCTGTCCCGCGCCGACGACCCGTTCAGCCAGACCACGCCAGCCGCGACCGCCACGCCCAGCACGCCGATCGCGGCCGCCGCCATCCACCAACCTCGACGCCGCCGTCGCGCTCGAGGGGGCGAGCCAGCCCGCGCCGCCAGCGGGGCCGTGTATCGCCGGAGCGGTGCCGGCCCCAGGGCCTCG
>CAYGCC010000301.1:0-5051 GCA_964348165.1 uncultured Gemmatimonadota bacterium
AGTGGCAGCATCTGCTCATACATGGCGCGGTGGCTCGCGTCCCGTCGATAGTAGCGTGTGGGTGGATCTTCGAAGAAGGCCAACACGTGCCACCCGACGGCAGCGAGGACGCACGCCCAGGCGATCAGCCGCGGCCAGCTTCCACGCGCATGCCACGCGTCGGCCCCAAAGGCCGCTACGACATAGGCCAGCGGAAGAACCGGCACCAGGAAGCGATACCTGAAGGTACCCCAGAGAAACACGGTGAGCGCATACATGGCGCCCACGCTTAGCGCCGCCAGAAGATGGCGACGCCGCGTGCGATACAGCTCTTTGGCCCCGACCATCATCAGAATCACGCAGCCGGGTCCCAACTCCCACGCGTATTCTCCGACGAACCTGAAGACGTTCTCCGCTACCATACGTCCGTAGCGCAGCAGCAATGCACCGTCTATCGTGCCCACGATCTGCGTGGTGATCGTCCCATCGACGGTGGCGACGCGGGCCAGCTCCAGCTCTTTCAGTAGGAACAAGGTGGAGTATGAATAAAGCGGCTGGCCGAAGTGCCGGAGATTCCAGAGCATCCACGGCGCCGCGGCGATCAGGCCCGAGAGCGCAAAGGCGGCCACGCCCAGAGGCCGTGGCCTGATACGCGCCAAAACCCAGAATGTGACAAAGGCGACGGGCACCAGCACCAGCGCGCTGTGGAGCTGAATCCCGACCCCGCACAGCAGCCCCGCCGCGACGTAGTGCCTGATCGCTTCCCGCTCAAAGACGTCTAGCAGTAGCAGGGCCAGCAGCAGGAGCAGAGCTGAGCCGATGTAGGGGCTTCCGTTGGCCGAGAAATCCACCAGCATCGGCGCCGTCGCCATCAACAGCACGGCGACCGGGGTATCGACCTGCCGGCTCTTGCGGCGACCTGCGACGGCCACGACGAACAAAAGTCCCACGCCCACTACAAAGGACAGGGCTTTCAGAATGGCGAAGGTAGCATCGCTAGAGAAAGTCTTTCCCGCGACCCCGGCCAGGAGGGGCCAGAGGATCGGATGCTGACTGGCGGGGGAATGCAGAGTCCGATACTCCACGTGATCGCTGTATTCATATTTCATCGGATAGGCCAAGCGATCGTGGGTTACGAACTCACGCGCGGTCAGGGCAAAGAGGTTCACGTCCCCCTGCAGCCGATCATTCCACCGCAGGCTGGACAGTCGCAGGCCCAGTCCGACCAGCAGGGCGGAGAGCGTGAGCAAGACCGCAAGCTGCCGTTTCATCGGACGGCTAGACGCCCGCGATGGATGGGGCGTTCCTCGCGATCGAGCATTCCAGCCAGTTGACGGGCCTCCGGCGGACGGACATAAGGGGTGACGATCGCTGGCCTTGCGGGTTGGGGTCAAGTCGCACGCCGGCTGGCAGCCTACAGCGCCCCCCCACCAATGAAGGCGGCCGCAGTGCCCGAGGTCTGGTGAACGCGGGCGAAACGGTCACCTTGACACCGACGTGTTGACCGCGCCCGTATTCAGTAACCACAACGCCTGAGAGCTAGAGAGCGGGAAATCATGGCCACGGAACACAGGGTCGGTGCCACGACGTACACGACGCCGTCGGATCGGGAGGTCTTCGTCACGCGCGTCATCGGCGCGCCGCGCAGGCGCGTCTTCGAGGCGTGGACGAGCTGCGAGCACGTGCCGCACTGGATGCTGGGCCCGGAAGGCTGGACCATGCCGATTTGCGAAATCGATCTTCGCCCCGGCGGCTCGTACCGCCACGTCTGGCAACGTCCCGACGGTGAGGAGATGGAAATCCGCGGCGAGTACAAAGAGATCGCGCCGCCCGAGCGTCTCGTGTGCACCGAGTCGTGGGGCGGCGACTGGCCGCAAACGCTCGACACGCTGAGCTTTTCCGAAAAGGAGGGCAAGACGACGGTCACGGCCACGTTACTCTACCCGTCGAAGGAAGCGCGCGACGCAGCGCTGGCGACGGGGATGATGGAAGGTATGTCCCGGGCCTTCGATCTTTTAGACGAGTACCTTATCGGTGGGCGGTAGACGGTTCGCCGTTAGGCGGTCGGTGGACCGTATACGGTGTACGGAGAGCGGTGAGGGGAATCGATGGCGGAAGGCCGCCGCCCCCAAAAGGGCCGCCACCGTCCGTACGTGGTTCCAGGCCGTCCACCTCGATAGATAGCCGGCCCAAGCGGTTGTCGCGTCGGCGCCCTCCGGATCTACGGTCTCCAGCGCGTCGTTCATCGGCACATTGAACAAGATCGTCACCAAGAACGTGCCGATCAGATAGAACAGGCTGCCGATCATAAGGTAGGCGGCACCAGGCTGGGACCACCGGAACGCAACAAGAACAGCCATCAAAAGACAAACCACCGCCGTTCCAATGAACACGCCCAAGAACAACGGATTGATCACCACTCTGTTGATGGATTGCATGGCGGGGATGCCCTGCGTCGGCTGGATGGAAGCAAGGGCGCGCATCACGAAGGCCGAGAAGGCGAAGAAGACGCCGGCCATCAGGCCGCAGCCGAGAGCGGATAGCAAAGTCAGCGCGAAGAGTAAGCCGTCCATCATTTGAAGGCCTCCAAAGTCGCGGAGCGCTCAACAAAGTGACGCGCAAGTGCGCTACGTCGCGCGCTCCGTCCGGGCCCCGTGCCGCAGTCTAGCCCGAAACCGCGAAGCACGAGCCCTCGGATCAGCTTCGCCAGCCGAGCGCCTTCTCACGCTAATTCTCGGGAAAGTTCACTCACTGTATCCGGTGAAGGCTTCGGTACAAAGGCGGATGTCGAGGGGTGCGTAACGGAAGACGTGCTGGATCCTAACTTCCGAGTCGCTCGGCCGCTCTACCCGAGTCTCCAGAAGCTCGAACTCCTCTGCGTTGCCCAGGCCCAGCTGGTTGAGTCGCTCAGCCTCCGCCTTGCAGATGTCGCCTGGAGTCGGACGACTCTCGGGGTAGGCGTCCTCGTGATGCCGGATGAGCGCGTCCATCTGCTCCTCGCCCGCCCGGTTCACCGAGTCCTGAATGTCCCTGCGCGTGAAAGGCATTGGCACACCTCGCTCCGACACCAAGTGGCGTCCTTCTCACAACCTGAACTCCCTCAGTCATCGGGCAAGCGGAGATCCACGCGGGAGCGTGCCCGACGTTGCGTATCCTCCAGACATGTCGTCGAAACCCGCGCGCGTCACGGGCGCCTCGGCCCGATATCTACCTTGATGTCGCGCCACTTTTCCTGGCGGAACCGGAGCACGCTCAAAGCACAGCGGGTCGCGTGGCCCAGCAGGATCGCCAGCCAGATATCGGCCGGGTAGAGGCCTCGGGTCGCCTGCAGCACCGCGCACATGCCCAGCGGCACGACGATTTGCGAGATGATGGAGATGTAGAGCGGGCCCTTGGTGTCGCCTGTGCCCTGCAGCCCCCCGGTGTAGGTCAGCGCCACCGTGATGAAGAGCCCGGAAACGGAGAGGTAACTTAAGAGCTGCCTTCCGAGGCCGACGACGACGGGATCCGTCATGCCGAACAGCGCCAATAGCTGGCGCGGGATCGTGAGAAATAGGAGGCCGACGACCGCCGCGCCGCCCAACCCGATCAACGCCGCGACCCGGACGGCGCGCACGGTGCGCTCTGGGCGACCGGCCCCCAGGTTTTGGCCGGCGACCGCCGCGGCCGCACCCATCAGTCCCACCGAGGTCCAGGTGACGAACGAGAAAAGCTCAGTGTACGCTACCGCGTAGGCCGCCTGCGCCTCGGCGCTCCGTTCCAGCGACCCGACGAAACGGATCAGCAACACGCCGGCCACGTTCATCGCCACACCCTGCAGCCCCGTCGGCAGGCCGAAGCGGAATAGCTGACGGATGATCGACCAGTCCGGCCGCCAATTCATCCCCCGATGCAGCGTGACCACCAGTTGGTCGGAGAAGAGCAGGTAGAGAGCGAAAAGGCTCGCGACCGCGCCGGCGATCACCGTGCCCAGCGCAGCACCCGCGGTGCCGAACGCAGGGATCGGCCCCAGACCGCGGATCAGGATCACGTTCAGCACGATGTTGAGAATCGTCATGCCGACGCCCAGGCGGAGCGGGGTGCGCGCGTCGCCGGCCGAGCGCAGCGCGCCGCTCAGCATGAAGAACAGCAACATGCCGAAGCTGGCGACGAACATGATGCGGAGGTAAGGCAACGCCTCGGCCTGCACCGCGGCCTCAGCGTTCACGAAGGTCAGCAGCCACGGCGAGAGCGTCCAACCGAGCGGCGCCAGCACGCCGACCGAGAGGGCGAGCGACGTGAGGAAGGCTTGATACACGGAGCGGTTGACCTTGTCGTGATCGCCCGCGCCGGCGAAACGGGCGACCAGCACGCCCATCCCCGTGTAGAGCGAGGTGATGAAGATGATGACGACCAGGAAGATTTGCCACGCGACGCCGATGGCGGCGTTGCCGGCGAAGCCGACGAAATGGCCGACCATCGCGTGGTCCACCACCCCCTGCAGGCCGCCGATCACGTTCTGGAGCATGGTCGGCCAGGCGATCCGCCACACGGCCCGCGCGATGGGACCTTCCACGATCGAGCGATCGAATCTCGCGGCGGGCCTCGGGCGTGCGGACATGAGGGACGACGATCGCTGACCGTGGCGGTGGGGTCAAGTCGGTAGACGGTTGGCGGTGGGCGGAGGGTGAACGGTGGGCGGTCGGTGATCGGTAGGCGGTGGGCGGTGGGTGGGTGGGCGGTGGATCAACTCGGCGGCCGCGGGGCGGTCTTTAGCGGTTTGAGCCAGGGGGCTGGAGCGTGAGTTGCCGAGGGTTGAGAGAGAGAGAGAAAGAACGTGTATATACTCGTACTATGAACGGGAACCCACACCTCGTCCAGCGCGCCCGAGCGACCCACGCCGGGGCCGTCTGCACCTGCTTCAACCTGCGAAAGGCCGCTAGGGCTGTGACCCAGCTCTACGATGAGCGCTTGCGGCAGGCGGGGCTTCGGGCCACGCAGTTCACCCTTCTGATGGCGCTACGCGGCCTGGGCGAAATGACGCTCAGCGGCCTGGCCGAGCGGGCGGTGATGGACCGCACCACGCTGACCCG
>CAYGCC010000302.1:0-1540 GCA_964348165.1 uncultured Gemmatimonadota bacterium
TCACGCTCAGAAACAATCGGCGTCTGCAGGCCGCCATGCGCTCCTCGCGCTTGCCCGCCGTGAAGACGCTCGCCGACTTCGACTTCAGCTTTCAGCCCTCGATCAAGCACGAGCAGATCGAGAGCCTCCATGAGCTCGGCTTCATCGAGCGCAAGGAAAACGTCGTCTTCCTCGGCCCGCCCGGCGTCGGTAAGACCCATTGTGAGATTGCTTCCTAGGTCTTTCGTTCTCTCTCGTGACAACTGACACTCGGTGAAGCGGGGGTGGGATGACTCAAAGACTCATCGGCCACTGACGGGACGAGTGCCTTTGCAAGAGATATGTCTCCCACCCCACGCTCCGAGATCGTGTCCTTGCGGTTGGCCTGATTAGAAGCCCGTCCGCGGCTGCGCCACACGTCGCGTGACTCCTCACAGTCGTGCCGCCCTCGGACGTCAGTTCCGGCCCTTGGTCCAGAACGGAGGATGTCACGATGCGTGAGCACCTGCGTGGTATCAAGTACGTCGTAGGTGTGGACACCCACAAGGCGTCCTACACCGCGTCCGTGGTATCGAGGGCCGGAGCCGAGTTGGAGACGCTGACAGTGCCCGCCGACGCCTTCGGTCACAAAAAGTTGCTCGCGTTTGCGGATCGCGTAGGCAATGGACCCCGGCTCTGGGCCATCGAAGGAACGGGGAGCTTCGGTCGCGGCCTCACCACGTTCCTCCTGGAGAACGGAGAGACCGTCGGCGAGATCGATCGACCGGCGCGGCCTGCCCGTCGGAATGGAGCGAAGGCCGACGACCTCGATGCCGTCCGCGCGGCTCGGGAAGCCATCGCACGCTCGCACCTGTCCCAGCCACGGAGGCGGGGGCTGCGAGAAGCACTGCGGGTCCTGGTCCGGACCCGGACGACCGCAGTACGCGCGAAGAGCGTAGCGATCTGCCATTTGAAGTCGTTGATCGTCACCGCGCCCACCGGCCTGCGGGATCAGCTCCGCAAGCTGAGCGATGTCCGACTTGCCCCGAAGTGCGCCCGCCTGCGCACGACCATAAACCAATCACCTGAACATCGGGCGACGATTGCCGCGATTCGTGCAACCGCCCGCCGAATCCTCTGGCTGGAGGCAGAAGCCGAGGACCATGCTTCGGCCATCGAGCTCCTCGTCCAGGAGATCGCTCCTCAGCTGCTTAAAGAAGTCGGTGTAGGACCACTGACGGCCGCAGAGCTCATCATTGCCTGGTCTCACCCCGGTCGAGTACGCTCCGAGGCGGCGTTCGCCCAGATGGCCGGCGTCGCTCCGATCCCTGCCTCTTCGGGGCAGGTGACACGCCACCGGCTTAATCGATGTGGAGATCGGCATCTGAACTGTGCCCTCCACCAGATCGTGCTTTCCCGCCTCTTCCACCATGATGAGACGAAGGTGTATTACGAGCGCCGCAGAGCGGACGGCCGGAGCCCGAAAGAGATTAAGCGGTGCCTCAAGCGGTACCTCGCCCGCCGCATCTTCCGTCTTCTCGAGGCGTCAAGCATGGCCACTTGACAGAGATAGAAGCATCCT
>CAYGCC010000303.1:0-40775 GCA_964348165.1 uncultured Gemmatimonadota bacterium
CGCGGCGTCTTTCGTTCTCCGCGCCGCCAGCCTTCCGTGGCGCCGCACCTGCCGCCGTAGTATGCTGGCGTTTGGCCGCGCCGCTCCCAGCGCCACCGCCGCTTCCCAGCTTTCGCGAGTCGGCCAGGGCCTCGGCCTACGCCACCCGGCCCCGCGGTCGAGCGGGTCGCAAGCGGCTCGGTCTTCGCTCCGCAACTCTCACCGCTCGCGCGCGCGCCTCTGCCCAGGTAATGGCGAGCGCGCGAAAGAACCTGGAGGGCATGAACAACGCAAAGTCTCCCGAGTCCTACCGTTGCGGCTACGTCGCTTTGGCGGGTCGCCCCAACGTCGGCAAGTCGACTCTCTTGAACGCCCAGGTCGGCCAGCACCTCAGCATCGTTTCCTCCAAAGCGCAAACGACCCGCGAGCTTGTCTCCGGAATCTTGACCACACCGATGCGTACCCAATCGTCTTCCTCGATGCGCCGGGACTGTTCGAACCGCGTACGGCGCTCCAGCAGGCGATGCGCTGGGCGGCGAAACAGGCGCTCGAGGAGGCGGATGCGGTGGTGTTCGTCAGCGATGCCACTCGGCCCGCGACCCTTCCCGATCGCGAGATCGGCGAGCTCGCACGCCGGGAGGGGCGCCGGTTGATCGTGGCGCTCAACCAGTCGGATCGGGTCGATGCCGACGCGGTGACGCGCCTCGTAAGCCGATTGGAGACAACGGGTTACAGGGCTGTGCCGACCTCAGCGATTGAGGGCACCGGGATCGCGCAGCTGATCGAAGTCTTGACGCCGTTGCTCCCCCAGTCGCCGCCGCTGTTCCCAGCAGAGCAGAGCACCACGCGGTCGGTGCGTTTCTTCGCGGAGGAATACGTACGCGAGACTTGTATGGAGAAATTCCACCATGAGATTCCTTACGGGATCGCGTGCCGAGTCGATGAGTTTCGCGAGGAGGGAGATCCCGTGTAGGTTGGGATCACGATCTTCGTGGAGCGCGAAAGTCAAAAGGGCATCGTAATCGGGCGTGGAGGTGCGGCGATACGAGAGATGGGGCGACGGTCGCGAGAAAAGATCGAAGGAGTGATCGGACGGCCGGTCTACCTCGACCATCGGGTGAAGGTGATAGCGGGTTGGTCACGCAAACGTAATCGGCTGCGTCAGCTAGGCTTTCGGTTGCCGCCCGCTGGTGGGCCGAGGCACTGATGGTGGACAGACAAGCGCGGAGGGTGTAGATAGGATGAAGCGGAAAAAGGCGACGCTGGACGAAGTGCTGCTCGAGGTGTTGGTTTGCCCCAAGTGCCGGGGCGAGCTGGAATACCGGCAGGAGGAGTGCGTCCTCTTGTGCCACAGCTGCAGGTTGCGCTACAATATAGAGGACGGAATCCCGGTCATGCTGATCGATGAAGCCGAACCGTTCTAACTCCTTAGCGCTGCTCGCTCTCGCGGCGCTTTTCGGGGGCCCGCTAGGCGCTCAGGCGCAGGATGGCGCGTCCTACCGCGTCGTATTGCAGGACGACGAGGAGACGCTCGATCCGCGGCCGCACACCCGGAGCGGCGGCGCCGCGTCGGAAGGCGCCGAGTTTCTGCTGCTTCCCATCGGCGCGCGGGCGGTGGGGATGGGGGGCGCGGTGACCGGACTCCGAGGGACGGGAGAGCTGGTCATGTGGAATCCGGCGGGCGTGGCGGCCCTCGAGAACACTCGGCTGCTCTTCAATCATAGCGAGGGCGGGTTCGACACGCGGAGCGAAGTGCTCGCCGTCCTCTGGCCCACCGGCTCGGTGGGAACGCTGGCGGTCACCTACTACCTGGTGGACTACGGCGAGCTGGCGAGCACGAATGTGGAGGGTGCTGTCCAGGGCACCATCAACTTCCGCAACCAAGAGTTCCTGCTCAGCTACGCGACGCGCATTATCGGCCCACTGGAAGCCGGAATCAACTACAAGATCATCCAGCTGGTGTTTCGCTGCGATGGGGTGTGTGCCGAGCACGGGTCGTTTACTCGGACGACGCACGCAGTGGATCTGGGTGTGCTGTACCACCTGCCGGCTGGGCTACCGCTGACGGTGGGTGGAGCGATACGA
Organism: uncultured Gemmatimonadota bacterium; assembly: GCA_964348165.1. Lineage (GTDB taxonomy): Bacteria > Gemmatimonadota > Gemmatimonadetes > Palauibacterales > KS3-K002 > CAYGAJ01. The sequence goes on from CAYGCC010000303.1 coordinate 2,065, forward strand.
CACCTGGGGTTCGCGCTGCAGGGGGCCAACGAGGACGATCCGCTGCCGACGAGGGTTCGCGTCGGTGTGGCCTATCAGGCGCTCTCGTCATTCACACAGGACAGCACGTTCGCCCTTTCGCTGGGGGTCGATCTGGAAGACGAGTGGCGCGACCTGGGGAAACCCGATCTCATGGTCGGTTCCGAACTGGGGTTCGCCCAGCAGTTCTTCCTGCGAGGCGGATACTCGTTCCTCGACTCCGGCCTGGGCGGGCCGTCGTTGGGGCTGGGGGTGACCTACGATTGGTTCTATCTTGATCTGAGCCGTGGGTTCGACGACCTGAGCGCTGCCGCCGGTGAGGAGGCCGTTCAGGTCACATTCGGCGTCATCTTCTGAACTCGACCCGCCCCGCGAGGGGCGAAGGCGGGCGTTCGCAGGTCTTCCGAGAGGGAGGCCTTTTTTGTTTGGGCCTCTGGGCAGCGAGACGCGTAATCGATGGTCGATGAAGGGGATGTGATCGGGGTTCTACAGCGTGCGGAGCGGCCGCTGAAAGCGAAAGAGATCGCTAACGCCCTCAAGTTGGATAATCGGGATTACAGCCAGCTGCGCCGGCTACTGCGCGACCTCGAGCGCCGTGGTCGCGCGTACCGAGGCCGCGGGCGCCGCTACGCCCTGCCGCGTCGGATCAACTTGGTGGTGGGGCGGTTGGAGGTGACCCGAGCCGGGCACGGCTTCGTGGTGCCGGACGAGGGGCAGGGCGACGTGTTCGTCCCCGCACCGCAGCTCCTGGATGCGCAGGCGGGAGACCGGGTCGTCGTACGAGTGGAGAAGCGGCGCCGCGGTCGAAACCCCGAGGGTTCCGTGGTGAGGGTTCTGGAGCGGGCCCGAACGCAGGTGGTGGGCGTTTTCCACCGGCGCGGGCGCTTCGCGTTTCTCGTGCCCGAGGAAGGGACTTTGCGGCGGGACGTGTTCGTGGCCGCTGGGTCTCGAGCGGGTGCCCGCGACGGCGACGTGGTGGTCGCCCGGATCGTCGATTGGGGTGGCGATCAGCACGACCCCGTGGGCGAGGTCGTTGAGGTCCTCGGCCGATCAGGCGATCCCGGCGTCGACGTCCTGGCGATCCTTCACGCCCATGAGCTGCGCTCCGATTTTCCCCCCGAGGTGACACGGAGGGCGGAAGAACTGGCGCGTCGGGGGATCGACCCGTCGGAGCTCGCCGCCCGCGAAGATTACCGTGATCTGCTGGTCTTCACCATCGACCCCGTGGACGCGAAGGACCACGATGACGCGCTATCGATACAACGGCTGGACTCGGACCGTTGGATCGTGGGCGTTCACATCGCCGACGTGTCACATTACGTGTCGCCCGGTTCGGAGATCGATGATGAGGCGCTCGAGCGGGCCACCAGCGTGTACCTGGTCGATCGCGTTCTGCCCATGCTCCCGGAGGCGCTATCCGGGGACCTCTGTTCCCTGCATCCGGGGTCGGACCGGCTGACGGTGTCGGCGTGGCTGACGCTGGATTCGACGGCGGCGGTCAAGTCGGTGCGTTTCGCGGCCGGAGTGATCCGCAGCCACCGGGCGCTCAGCTACGAGGAAGCGCAGGCGATCATCGCGGGAGAGGGGCGGTCTTCCAGTGCGCTTCGGCGCGCCTTGGTCGAGCTTCGCGATCTGGCGCTGCAGCTGCGGCGGCGCCGATTGGCGCGTGGCGGTCTCGACTTCGATTTGCCGGAGGCGCGCGTCATCGTGAACGCGGCCGGCGAGCCCACCCAGATTCGGCAGCTGCTCAGGTTGGAAAGCCACCAGTTGATCGAGGAGTTCATGATCCTGGCGAATCAGTCGGTGGCGCGACTGGCGGAGCGGAAGGCGTGGCCGTTCGTGTATCGGATTCACGAGCCGCCGGACCCGGATCGCTTGGAGCGACTGCGCGAGTTCCTCGGCGGACTGGGTCTCAAGCTTTCCAAGGACGCGGAGCGATCGCCGCGGGCGTTGCAACGACTGCTGGAACGGGTGGACGGCCGGCCGGAAGAGGCGGTGGTGTCCACGCTCGTGCTGCGCAGCATGAAACAGGCGCGATACAGTGCCCAGCGAGAAGGTCACTTCGGGCTGGGGCTCCAAGCGTACACGCACTTCACGTCGCCGATTCGCCGCTACCCCGATCTGGTGGTCCACCGCCTGCTGGGCTCGGGGCTTCTGGGGCGCGGCGCGCCCGACCCGAAATTGGCGGAGCGGCTCGGATTCGTGGCCGAACGTTCGTCTCAGCGAGAGCGGGTGGCGATGGAGGCCGAGCGCGACTCGGTCGAGCTGAAGAAGATGGAGTATATGGAGCGCCACTTGGGAGACGAGTTCGAGGGGACGATCAGCGGCGTGAAGTCCTATGGCGTTTTCGTGCTGGTCGACGACGTCCTGGTGGAGGGACTGGTTCATGTCAGCGAGCTCGAGGACGACTACTACCGGTACGTGGAAGAGGAATACTCGCTGGTGGGGGAGGGGCGCCGGCGGCGCTTCCGCCTGGGGGACCGAGTGCGGGTGCAGGTGGTGGCGGTAGACCGCGCCGCCCGGGAGCTGGACCTCCGCTTTGTGGGCGGATCAGGATAAATTGACGGTCTCAGAAGCCCGCAGTAACTTGAGCGGAAAGCAGAGTGCCAGGAGGACGCCTTCCGCGAGACTCCAAGACAGAAAGAGCCTACTCGTCGCTACATGCCACTACCGCCAGTTATCGTCTTTTACTCTTCCGCCAAATCACCACCTCCACAGGCTTTATCGGACCACGTGGCAGAGCGGGAGTCCAAGCTGTTGGTCGCTGGGGGCACCCGGGACGTCGTGGCGTTGGTCAACCGCGGGCACCCGCCGCTGCTGGTCCTGGACGGGGACGGGGCCGTCAATGAGATCTGTGAGCTGATCGCCAGGCTGCGTTCTGACCCCTTTAGCGCCATCGTGCCGGTGATCGTCTGGTCGGAGAGTGCCGGGGACGAAGTGCTCGATCGCATCCTGGAGGCGGGGGCGGACGACTTCCTCAAACAGAGCATGAACCGGCGTGAGAAGCTACGCCGGCTGGACACCGTCGTGCGCCGCGCCGAGCGCGATGTGGGAGTGCACCCGACGACTCGTCTCCCGGGGACCGCGATGATCGAGCGGGACATCGCGGCACGCCTGGCAGCCGCCGAGAGCTTTGCGGTTTGCTATGCGGATATCGACAACTTCAAGGAGTTCAACGACCGGTACGGCTATGCCCATGGTGACCGTGTCATCCTACTCACGTCGAAGATCCTGCGTGACGTGGTTCGAGCTTTCGCCCCGCACGGGTTTATCGGCCACATCGGTGGAGACGACTTCATCTTCAACGTGCCGCTAGATATCTTTGAATCCTGCTGCCGCGAGGTGCTCTCGATCTTCGACACCCTGATACCTTACCAGTATTCGGAGGAAGATCGAAAGGCCGGTTTCTTTTGGGGCAAGGATCGACGGGGTCAACTGCACCGGGTTCCCTTGATGACGTTGTCGATCGGCGTGGTGACAAACCATCAGCGAGAGTTCACTCACACGGCGCAGGTGGGGGAGCTGGCAACCGAGATGAAGGCGTACGCGAAGACGAAGCAAGGCTCGATCTTCGTCGTCGATCGGCGCCATGGCGAGCGCGGCAAGCGAACGGACCGTGCCGCGACGGCCGTTACCGGAGCGATGAAGGAAGAATCATGAACGTCTCCTGTCCGCAGTGCAAAACCGTGTTCAGAGTCGACCCGCGCAAGGTGCCCGCCAACGGCGTACGCGCGCGCTGCTCGGTCTGCGGTGGGGTCTTCGAAGTCATGCACGAGGACAAGCCGGCTGTCGCCCCGGCGGTCCAGGCGCCCGGATTGGATGAGCCGGTTGGGGCGCCGGCGGTGCCTGAGGTGCCGAAGCGATCGCTGACCGCGACGACACCGCTCACTACGGGGAGGGAAGCCCCCGTGGACGAAGAGAGCGAGATCAGCGTCGCTCCGCCCGTGGCCCCAGGCGCCGCGCCCCAGCCGCGTGAAGAGATCTCGATGCCCGGCCCGGACGCGGCGACCGCGCCCACCATCCAGACCCCCGCTCCGGCCCCGCCCCCGCCCCCGGCCACCGACCGGCCGACCCCGGGTTGGCGCTCTCCATTTGGAGAAAGCGACCAGGAAGCCCGAGCTCGGCGCCTGGCCCGCGCCCTGATCTCCGATGTGGCCGCCTACCACCCCGAACGCCAGGAGAGAGGGCTGCGCGAAGGTCGGCTCAAAGAGCTGTTCCAGGACGAGTTACGGAAGTCGTGGCAGGAGTACGCCGAGCAGGTGGGCCTGGAGACGGCGAAGAATACACCCTATTTCCGCGACGCGCTCAACGAGATCCTTGCCAAAGGCAAGCGAGTCTTTTGATCGCCCTCGGCGTGGAGTCGCCCGGTGGACAGTTCAGCTAGCGACTGAGGGGGAGGCGGCTCGGCGGCGGGGCGTGGCGTTGACCGGTATGGGGGGCCGGGAATATGTTTGCACACGGCGGAGAGAGTCCGGGGCCGTCCACGGGGGGCGGCCCTATCGTTTGTTTTGCTGGGCGGTTAGAGCGCTCAGTGCTAGTAGTTTCTAAACGGTGAGGAGCAGTCATGCCGGTGGTGATGGAGCTCGGTATGCTCAAGGAAATTCGCGAGCGCCTGGAAGAGCTCAGGGGGTATCTTTGACATAACCGCCAAGAAAACTCGTGTGTCCCGGCTGGAGGCCGAGAGCGCCAAGCCCGGTTTTTGGGAGGACGGGGAGCGGGCGCGGGCGGTGATGCAGGAGCTGAATGAGCTGAAGGGCTGGGTGGAGCCGTGGGAGGAATTGGAGCGCCGGGCGGGAGAGCTGCTGGAGCTCGGTGAACTGATCGAGGTCGACGGCGACGCGGAGATGGAGGAGGAGTTTCGAGCCGAGGTTCAAGATCTGGAAAGGGAGGTCGAGGATCTCGAGTTTCGCAACATACTCCGCGGTTCGGAGGCCGAACGTGATGCGTTGCTCACCATCCATCCGGGCGCAGGTGGAACCGATTCTCAGGACTGGGCCGAGATCCTCATGCGCATGTACACGCGCTGGGCGGAATCACACAGCTTCGAGGTCGCGGTCCTCGACCTGGTGCCGGGTGAGGAGGCGGGGATCAAATCGGTGACGCTCGAGATCCACGGTCGCTACGCGTACGGCTACCTTCAGGCGGAGAAAGGCGTGCATCGCCTAGTCCGCATCTCTCCGTTCGATCAGCAGGGCCGCCGCCACACTTCCTTCGCATCGGTGTTCGTGTATCCGGTCGTAGACGACGCGGTTGAGGTGGAGGTCAAGTCGGAGGACCTTCGCATCGACACGTATCGCGCGTCGGGCAAGGGCGGCCAGCACGTGAACAAGACCGACTCGGCGGTGCGCATCACACACATCCCGACCGGTATCGTGGTTTCCTGTCAGCAGGAGCGGAGCCAACATCGTAACCGCAACACGGCAATGAAGATGTTGCGGGCGGCGCTTTACGAGCGCGCGCTGGAAGAGCAGCGCAAGGAGCGTGAGAAGATCGACGAGGCCAAGACGGAGATCGCCTGGGGCAACCAGATACGCTCCTATGTCTTTCAGCCATACACGCTGGTCAAAGATCACCGGACCGACATCGAGCAGAGCGACGTCCAGCGGGTCATGCAGGGCGACATCGACCCGTTCATCATCGGCTATCTCAAGCGACACGGGGCACAGTCGGGATGACCGAGACCGGTGAAGCGCAGCACGTCATCGAGGCACGCCGGGAGAAGCTGCGCCAGCTGCGCGAGCTGGGCATCGAGCCCTATGCATACCGCTACGAACCCACAAGCTCGGCGGCGGGGGCCCTCGATGCGTTCGTCGCGGCGGGTGGCGACGACGGCCCCGACGTTAAGCTCGCCGGGCGTGTGCGCTCGCTGCGACCTCACGGTAAGACGACCTTCGTCCACCTCGAAGACGTCAGTGGCAAGATCCAGATCTACTTCCGCGAAGACGCGCTAGCTGATCGCCGCTACGAGCTGGTGGGGCTGCTGGATCTTGGGGACTGGATCGGGGTGGAGGGCGAGCTGTTTCGAACGCGCACCGGTGAGATCACAGTGCGGGCGAGCGCGGTGGAGCTTTTGGCCAAGACGGTCAGACCGCTGCCCTATGGTAAGGAGGAGGTCGAAGCGTCGGGCGCCACGGTGGTGCATGGGGGGTTCGCCGACGTCGAGAGCCGTTATCGCCAACGCTACGCCGATCTGGCGGTGCACCCGGAGGTGCGCGCCTTGTTCGTCATGCGCACACGGGTGGTGAACGAGATTCAGCGCTTCCTGGACGAGCGTGGCTTCTTGAACGTTGAGACGCCGGTGTTGCAACCGATCTACGGCGGCGCCACGGCGCAGCCCTTCAAGACTTTCCACCGGGCGTTGGAGACCGACCTGTATCTGCGGATCGCGGACGAGCTGTACCTCAAGCGGTTGATCGTGGGCGGCCTGGAGCGGGTTTACGAGATCGGCAAGGTGTTCCGTAACGAGGGGATCGATCGAACGCACAACCCCGAATTCTCCATGCTCGAGCTCTATCAGGCCTACGCCGACTACGAGGACATGATGGAGCTGACCGAATCACTCGTCCACGAGGTCGTGAAGCGGACGACGGGATCGGCGGAGGTCACCTACCAGGGCGCGAAGCTCGACTTTCAGCCGCCGTGGCCGCGGATCACCTGGTACGGGGCTCTGGAGCGCTACGGCGGTCTCGTATCCGAGAAGCTGTCGGACGGGGGTCTGCGTGAGGCGGCTCTGGAGGCCGGCGTCGAGGACGCCGAGACGAAGGGGCGCGCGGCGCTGCTCGACGGGCTGTTCAAGGTGTGCGTCGAGGACCAGCTCCAGGGGCCGACCATCGTCTACGACTACCCGGTGGAGCTGAGCCCGCTGGCCAAACACAAGCGAGGCGGGGGGCGGGAGCTGACCGAGCGCTTCGAGCTCTTCGTGGGCGGCCGCGAGCTGGCCAACGCCTTTAGCGAGCTGAATGATCCGTTCGAGCAGCGGGAACGGTTCGAGGCTCAGGTACGTATGCGAGAGTTGGAGGGTTGGGAGGAGGCGCACCAGGTGGACGAAGACTACATCACCGCGCTGGAATACGGGATGCCCCCCACGGGTGGCATGGGCCTGGGGATCGACCGCCTCGTCATGGTGCTGACCGACAGCGCGTCGATTCGCGAGGTGATTCTGTTTCCCACGCTGAGGCCGGAGTGAGCCAGTGTCGCTAGAGCTGTACCTCGCGTCTCGCTACCTGTCGGCGCGCAGCTCGACACGCTTCTTGAACCTGATCACGATCATCGCGATCGGCGGGATCTGCGTCGGTGTGATGGCTCTGATCGTGGTCACCGGCGTCATGTCGGGGCTGCAGCGAGAGGTGCGGGATCGGATCCTCGGCACCAACCCGCACATCATGGTCACGACCTTCGGCGAAGGCCTGCGGATGGACGATTGGGCAACGCCGCTGCGGCTTGGACGCGAAGATCCCGAGATCACCGTCGCCGAGCCCTTCGTGTACACCGAGGCGCTCATCTTTCAGAACGTGGACTACCAGCAGGGCGTGGCGCTGCGCGGCATCCTGCCCGAGGCCACGCAACGGCTGAACAGCCAGCTCATCGTAGGTGATTGGGACTTCGAGGCCACCCGTTCCGGGCTGCCCGGCATCGCCCTGGGGTTCCGCCTCGCCGACCGACTGCTGGTCTCTCTGGGCGACACGGTGAGCCTGGTCTCCGGCCACGGCGCCGAGCTGACCCCGGCGGGCTTTATCCCGAAATTCAAGAAGTTCGAGGTCACCGGTCTGTTCCGCAGCGGCATGTACGAGTACGACAACCAGATGGGCTACGTGTCGCTGGCGGCGGCCCAGGATTTGCTCGGGCTCGGGGGTGCGGTGACCGGCCTGGCTCTGTGGGTGAAAGACCCCTGGCAGGCCGACGCCGTCGCGGCCCGTGTGGAGGGGGAGTTGGGCTACCCCTACAACCTGCGCGACTGGAAGCAGATGAACGAGGGGCTGTTCTCGGCGCTCAAGCTGGAGAAGATGGGGATGGCATTGATCCTGCTCCTCATCGTGCTCGTGGCCTCGTTCAACATTATCTCGACCCTGATCATGGTGGTGACGGACAAGACGCGGGAGATCGGCATCCTGCGGTCCATGGGACTCACTTCGCGGCGAATACTCAAAGTGTTCATGCTTCAGGGTCTCATTATTGGAGTGGCCGGTACGGCGCTCGGCCTCGCGGGCGGACTGGGGCTGAGCTGGGCGATCGACCATTTCGGGCTGATCTCACTGCCCGGCGACGTGTACCTGATCAGCCGCATCCCCGTCATCCTCGATCCGCTCGATCTGAGCCTCATCGTAACGGCGAGCATCTTCATCTCCTTCGCCGCGACCCTCTACCCCTCGCACCAGGCGGCCGGGCTGGCGCCGGTAGAAGCGATTCGCCATGAGTAGCGAGTCGGCGCGAGCCGAGTTGTCACCTCAGGCGGTCGGCAGCGTGGTTCTCGTCGGGGACGACCTGCACAAGTCGTTTACCGACAGCGACGGTTCGGAGCTACCGATCCTGCGCGGGGTAGAGCTGGAGGTGCATCTGGGGGAGGTGGTCGCGGTGGTCGGGGCCAGCGGGGCGGGAAAAAGCACCTTGTTGCACCTGCTGGGAGGCCTCGATCGCCCCACCCGGGGCGAAGTGAGGCTGGAGGGTCACCCGTTGTCGCGGCTGGACGAGCGGGAGCTCGCCCAAGTCCGAAACAGACGAATCGGCTTCATCTTTCAGTTCCACCACCTGTTGCGGGAGTTCAGCGCGCTGGAGAATATTATGATGCCCCTGTTGATCGGGGGTGTTGAGCGCTCCCAGGCTGAGGCCCGGGCCCAAGAACTGCTGGTGGAGGTGGGGTTGGAGGAGCGGGGAGGGCACAAACCGCCGCAGCTTTCGGGGGGCGAGCGGCAGCGCGTGGCGGTGGCGCGCGCGCTGGCGAGCGATCCGCTGCTCCTGCTGGCGGACGAGCCGTCCGGCAACCTCGATTACCAGACCGCAGCTGGGCTTCACGACCTGTTCTTCCGGCTGCGGGAGGAACGACAGCTGGCGGTCGTCCTCGTGACGCATAATAGAGAGCTGGCCCGGCGTGCGGATCGGGTCCTCTGGCTGCAGGATGGTCGCCTGAATCCTGTTTCCCTATCTCTGGCGGAGCAGGAGGCGATTCCGTGATGCTCTGCGACAACTGCGGGAAGAACGAGGCGGAAGTGCATCTCACTCAGATCGTGGACAACGAGATGACGACGGTGCACCTGTGTCCCGCCTGCGCGGCCGAGAAGGGGCTGGACGCGGGAAGCAGCAAGAATCTTCCGCTGACCGATTTCCTGGCGCAGATGGGGAAAGCGGCGCTGTCGGAGGAAGAGGCCGGGATCGCCGGCCCTTGCAGCTACTGTCACACGACGGTGGACGATTTTCGCAGCACGGGCCGCCTCGGCTGCCCGCACTGTTACTCGATCTACGAGTCGCAGCTGCGGGCGATTCTCCGTCGTATTCACGGCTCGACCCACCATCTGGGCAAGGTGTACGTGCCACCCGCGACCACCGGAGCGGATCTGGGCGCACGGCTCGCCGGGCTGCGCCGTAAGCTTCAGCGAGCGGTGGAGGCCGAAGACTTCGAGCGCGCCGCCGTGATTCGAGATCAGATCCGCGAGTTAGAGGCGGCGATCGACGCATGAAGCGTTTCGACCTGACCACGATGCCCGACTTCGGTCTCAGCTGGCTGGACGCCAGTGGACCTCACCGTGAGATCGTGCTGTCCTCGCGGGTGCGAATCGCTCGCAACCTTCAGGGCTACCCCTTCTCGGTCCGGGCCAAACCGTCGGATCGCGCCGCTATTCTCTCCACCGTACGGGAGGTGCTGGAACGCACCGCGCTGTTGCGCGATTGCGTCCTGGTGGAGATCGACCAGCTCGACGCGCGTGGGAGGCAGATCTTACTGGAGCGTCACCTGGTGAGCCGCGAACTGATCGCGGGGACGGGGCCCGAGCGGCCGTCCGCGTCCGCACTGGCGGCGTCGGCGGAAGAGCCGGTGGGCCTGATGATCAACGAGGAGGATCACCTGCGCCTGCAGAGCCTGGCCAGCGGTTTCAGCCCTCGGGACGCCTGGCGCCGCGTCGACTCGCTCGACGAGGCGCTGGGAAGCGTCCTGCCGTACGCATATCATCACGAGTTCGGCCACCTCACCTCGTGCCCCACCAACTGCGGTACCGGCCTCCGGGCATCGGTCCTGATCCACCTGCCCGGGTTGGTGCTGACCAAGGAGATCAATAAGGTGCTGCAGGGGATCACCCAGGTGGGGCTCACCTTCCGTGGTCTCTACGGCGAAGGCTCTGAGGTCATCGGCAACCTGTTTCAGGTGTCGAATCAAACGACACTAGGTAAGAGCGAGGAAGATCTGATCGACCACCTGCAGAAGATCGTGGGCCAGGTGGTCGAATACGAGCAGAAGGCGCGGGCCGTCCTGTTGCGAGACGCGCCGAACGTGATAGAGGACAAGGTGTGGCGAGCGTACGGGTTGCTGCGCTACGCGCGCTCGCTGGCGTTCGATGAGATGATGAACCTGTTGTCCGGCGTCCGTTTGGGCCTGTCTCTGAAACTTCTCTCCGGGCCCAGTGTATATGTGCTCAACAGGACCATGGTCTTCGCCCAGAACGCCCACCTGGAGGAAGCCAGCGAGGGGAAGCTCTCCGGCGGGGAGCTTGACATCCAGCGTGCGAATTACGTGCGTAGAGCCCTCGCGGAGGCTGAGCCCTCCACGACCGCTTAACCTTGTTAAGGTCCAACGGGTGGACCCTGCCCCCGGGTGAGATGAGGGTTCGATGAATTACAATTTCACTGATCGGGTACGCAAAGTCCTGGCGATGGCGCGCGAAGAGGCGATCCGTCTCCAGCACGACTACGTCGGCACCGAGCACATTCTGCTGGGGCTGATCCGGGAGGGCGAGGGCGTCGCGGCCGCCGTGTTGCTCAACCTGAACGTGGACCTCGATCAGATACAGGAGCGGACCGAGGAGCAGGTTCGGAAGGGGAAGGCGGGGGCGACCATGGGCGAGCTGCCCTACACGTCTCGCGCCAAGAAGGTGCTCGAGTTCGCGGTGGCGGAGGCCCGTGAGATGAGCCACAGCTATGTGGGCACGGAGCACCTGCTGCTGGGTCTGCTGCGCGAGGAGAAAGGGGTGGCGGCGCAGGTGCTGGAGTCGCTGGGTGTCACCCTGGAACAGGCCCGGGAGCAGACCCTCAAGTTGCTGGGCACGGACGTGCCGAGTACGAATCCCACCGGACAGAGTGGAAGCGCTGCCAAGGAGAAGAAGTCGAAGACGCCGGCTCTCGATCATTTTTGTCGCGATCTGACGGAGCTGGCGCGCGCCGGGGAGCTGGATCCGACGATCGGGCGCGAGAATGAGATCGAGCGGGTGATGGAGATCCTCTCGCGGCGCAAGAAGAACAACCCGGTGTTGATCGGCGAACCGGGGGTGGGCAAGACGGCGATCGTGGAAGGTCTGGCTCAGTTGATCTCCCGCGGCGAAGTCGCGGACAGCCTCAAGGGTCACCGGGTACTCGCCCTCGACATGGCGGCCGTGATCGCCGGGACGAAGTATCGGGGCCAGTTCGAGGAGCGGCTGAAGGCGGTGATGAACGAGATCGCTCAAAACCGCGACGTCATACTGTTCATCGACGAGGTCCACACGCTGGTCGGGGCCGGAGCGGCGGAAGGTGCGATCGACGCGTCGAACATGCTGAAGCCATCGCTGGCGCGGGGTGAGCTGCAATGCATCGGGGCGTCCACGCTGAACGAGTACCGCAAGTACATCGAGAAGGACGGCGCCCTGGAGCGGCGATTCCAGACAGTGATGGTGGATCCACCCACGGTGGATGAGACGATCGATATCCTCAAGGGTCTGAAGAAACGCTACGAGGACCATCACAAGGTAACGCTGCCGCACGACACGCTGGTGGCGGCGGCGAAGTTGTCGGAGCGCTACATCACCGACCGCTACTTGCCGGACAAAGCGATCGACGTCATCGATGAGGCCTGCGCGCGTGTGCACCTGTCGACCCAGGTGCCACCACCCGAGGTGGCGGACCTTCAGGAACGGCTGAAGGAGATCGGCGGCCTCAAGGATGAGGCGATTCGCGACCAGGACTTCGAGCGTGCGGCGGAACTCAGGGACCGAGAGCGCGAACTGCAATCCGAGATCCGGCGGCGTCGCGAGCAATGGGAGGAAGAACGAAGGACGTTTCGGCCGACGATCAGCGAGGATGACGTGGCGTTCATCGTCTCGCGCTGGACGGGGATACCGGTCACCCGCCTCCAGGAGGGCGAGACCGATCGGCTCCTGCGCATGGAGGAGGAGCTGCACCGGCACGTGGTCGGCCAGGACGAGGCGATCGCCGGGATCAGCCGCGCCATCCGCCGCAGCCGGGCCGGGCTCAAAGATCCCAACCGACCCATCGGCTCCTTCATCTTCAGCGGCCCCACCGGCGTGGGGAAGACGGAGCTGGCTCGGGCTCTGGCGCGATTCCTGTTCGCCGACGAGACCGCGCTCATTCGCGTGGACATGTCGGAGTACATGGAGAAGTTCTCGGTCAGCCGGCTGATCGGCGCGCCTCCGGGTTACGTCGGGTATGAGGACAGCGGCGCGCTGACGAAGGCGGTGCGTCATAAGCCCTACAGCGTGGTGCTATTCGATGAGATCGAGAAGGCGCACCCGGACGTCTTCAACATACTGCTGCAGATTCTCGACGACGGCAGGATTACCGACAACTACGGGCGCGTGATCGACTTCAAGAACACGATCTTGATCATGACCTCCAACGTCGGTGCGCGTGACATCGCCAAAGGTGGCAGCGGCCTCGGATTCCATACGCCGGATGCCCAGGCAAGCTACAATGAGATGGCGGCGAAGGTTAAGGACGAGATTGAGAAAGTCTTCAACCCCGAATTCCTGAATCGGCTGGACGATGTCATCGTCTTCCACCCGCTGAGCAAGGAGCACATTCGGGAGATCGTGGGCGTGCTCATGCGCGATGTGCGAGCACGGCTGGAAGAGGAGGCGCTGAAGCTTCAGCTGACCGATGCGGCGGTCGAGTTCCTGGTCGAGCACGGCTACGACGCCACCTACGGAGCGCGACCCCTGAGGCGAGCCATCCAGCGCTACGTGGAGGATCCGCTGTCTGAAAAGATCCTCATGGCCGAGCTGGCGCCGGGCGACACCATCGAAGTCGATGTGTCCGCTGACGGCGAGCGTCTGGAGTTCAGGGTCCTGTCGTCTTCATCGTTTACCACGTGAGGTTTTCGACCCGCACGCTACTGATAGCGGCCCTCGTCGGTCTGGGGGCGAGGGCCGCGCCGACCGCAGCTCAGACACAAGCCCAAGGGGTCGGAGTCCGCATCGACTCCGTTCGCGTTACCGGCAACGTCCGCCAGGCCACGCCGGTGGTTCTGGCGGATTTTGGCGTTCGGCCCGGGGATGTCGTGACGGGACGGAACATTCAGCGAGGTATTCAGCGGCTCTTCTCCACCGGACAATACGAGGACATTCGCGTGTTCGCCCTCGGCGCGGCCACCCAGGGCCCCGTCACCTTGCTCGTGGAAGTGGTGGAGCGCCCCTTCATAGTCGGCTACACGTTTCGAGGTTTGGAGCACGTAGGGGCCGGCGGTATCCGGGATACGGCCGGTCTCAAACCGAACGCGCCTCTCAACCCTTCCGCCGTACACCAGGCCTCACACCAGATCCGCCGAGAGCTCTCGCGCAAAGGCTACGTACGCGCGCAGGTCGACACGTCGTTCGCATCCACCGACAGGCCGGGTGAGTACCGTCTGATATTCCGAGTTAACGAGGGACGGCGGCTGGTGGTGGCGGCGGTCGATTTCGAGGGGAACACCCGGATCAGCAAAGCCGATCTGGTATCGGCCATGAAGGTGAAGCCCGAAGGCTTTTTCTGGTGGCGAAACGGCGAGTTCCGAGAAGACGAGTACAACGAAGACCTGCAGGTCAACCTCACGCGCTATTACGGATCACGTGGTTTCCTCGACTTCAAGGTCCTCGGCGACACGATGATCGTAGATCCCACCAGCGGAAAGACGAAGCTCGTCATTCGAGTCGAGGAAGGACGTCAATACCGGATCGCCGATTTCCAGATCGAGGGCAACAGTCATTTCCCCACCGAGTTCCTCGAGGCCCGCTACGCCCCGGGCCGCCGCTCGCTGCTGTCGCGCTTGCCGCTGATCGGTGGCGGCGGGGAAAGAGGTGATCCCGTCTTTAACACGCGTCAGTGGCAGGAGGCGACTGAGCTGGTCACTCGGTTGTACCGAAACGCTGGCTTCCTCTACTCGCAGATCGAGCCGATCGTCGAGCGACTGCCGGAAGGAGAAGACGGACACCCACGGGTGCGCCTCAAATGGCGCATACAGGAAAACGAGCAGGCGTATGTGAATCTGGTGGCGATCAGCGGGAACACGAACACGCACGAGCGGGTGATCCGGGACCGCCTGACACTGCTGCCGGGCGATGTCTACAACGACGATCGCATCGTTTCGAGCTACCAGACCGTACAGGGCCTCGGCTTCTTCGAGCCACTGCCTCCAAACGAGGCGCTCAATATTAAGCCGAACGAAGAAGGCAACATCAACGTCAGCTTCAAGATCAAGGAGAAGCAGACGGGCAACGTCAACTTCGGCGCCTCGCTGTCCCCGACATCGGGGATGGCGGGTTTCATCGGCTACGAGCAGCCGAACCTGTTCGGCCAGGCGAAATCAGGCCGCTTCCGCTGGCTGTTCGGGGCGCGGACGAACGACATCGAGGTCGCTTACACCGATCCCTCTCTCTTCGGCAGCCGCAACTCGGCTGGTGTGAGTTTACGCAGCTCGCGCGACCGCTTCGGTTTTGTCGGGCTTGGACGTCGACGTCAGACCGGTGGCAGCATCATCTTCGGCACACCGCTCTTAGGCGCGCGCTGGACCCGATTGTCGGTTCGCTACTCGCTGTTCCGCGACGAGTTCGATTCGGACGAGGACGAGCTCGATCTGGATCAGCGTCAGCTTCTGAACATCGGAACACGCAGCTCGATGGAATTGCGCATCGCCCGAGATACGCGCAACCACCCGCTCTTTCCCACGGCCGGCAGCCGCAATGCCGTCGGGCTCGAGTACGCGGGCGGGATCTTCGGCGGGGACGGCGACTACCGGAAACTCACCTTCGAGAGCGAGTGGTTCACGCCGATCGCGCGCTTGCGTTCCGATCCAGCTAAGACGCCCATCGATATGGCGCTGGGGTTGCGGCTGGAGGGTGGAACGATTCTCGGACGCAATCCGTTTTTCCTCGAGCGCTTTTTCCTGGGCGGCGTGCAGGTGGGACCGCGACTTCGCGGCTACGAGGAGCTGACGATCACGCCGGTCGGTCATGTGCCGCGGGGCACACCGGGATTCAGCCAGCTCGACCGGGTAGGTGAATCTTATTTCGCGCTCTATGCGAACGTGGGGATCAATCTGGGCGGCAGCTTCTACGTGAACGCTTTTTACGACGCCGGCAACGTCTGGGAATCCTCGGGAGGGATCAACCCGACCGATCTTTTCCGTGGCGTCGGCGTGGGTGTGAGTTTGGTGACGCCGGTGGGCCCGCTGGGCCTCGACTACGCTTACGGGATCGACGCTCGCGATGCGTTCGGCCGGCCCGACCCCGGCTGGCGGTTGCACTTCAGGTTCGGACAGATATTCTAACGGCACGAAACTGACGAAGGAGGGACGGATCGGCTGCCAGACCCGCGGCCTCACGCCGCCGGCGGGCGGGTCCGCAAGTAGAGGAGAGTGCAGAGTTGCGTTACAAAGCGAGTGCGGTCGTGGCTCTATTGGCGCTGGCGTTGGTTGGATACAATGGTATCGGCCAGCCTCAAGCGTCCGAGACGAAGTTGGCGTACATCAACTCCAACGACATCATCGCCCAGACGCCGGGCGCCTCCGAGGCCCAAAATACGTTTGACCGAGAGGTCGCGCGTTGGCGCAGCGAGGTGCAGGTGTTGGCCGATTCGCTTCAACAGATGATCACGACCTACGAGCAGCAGCAGGTGATGCTGTCGCCCGAGGCGCGTCAGGAGCGTCAACAGGAAATTCTGCAAAAGCGCCTTGAGTACGAGCAGCGCGTGAACGACCTGCAGCAGGTGGCTCAGCGGCGGCAACAGGAGCTGGTTCAGCCAATCTACGAGATGATCACCGCAGTGCTGCTTGAGGTGCGCGATGAGCGCGACTATACGATGATTTTCGACGCGGCGGCGGGAGCGCTGATCGCCGCCGACACCGCGTTGGACATCACCGACCTGGTCATCGAGCGGCTGAAGACACGGAGAACGACCAAGGACGGCAGGGGAAACTAAGTTTCCCGTTTGCCTGGCTCGTTTACCTTTCGTGAGCGCGCCCACGGCCCGAGGCGGCGTCGTGGGCGCTGTTACTATGCCCGCGCGGGCCTTGGCCACAACAAAACGTGCGCACAGGAGTGACCGATGGGGACGCAACTGACGGTGGGCGAGCTAGCAGTGCATCTGGGCGCCGAACTGCAGGGCGAGGCTGCCATAAGGATATCCGGTGCCGCGCCCCTAGAGACAGCGGAGCCGGGTGACGTCAGTTTTCTTGCTCGGCGAAAATACCTCCCGTATCTTGCCGGCACTCGCGCCGGTGCTGTCATCGTCAGTCGTGAGCTGAGCGGAACCCAGGATACACCCGAGGGGGCTGCCCTGCTCTGGGTCGATGACGCCCACCGCGCCCTCGCCGACGCGCTGCACTTGCTCTACCCGGAGGAACCGCTGCAGCCGGGGATCGCCCCCACGGCTGTGCTGGCACCGGGTGTGGAGCTGGGGAAGGCGGTGATGATCGGCCCCTATACCGTGGTGGGGGCCGGCGCCCGGCTGGGTGACGGTATACGTCTCGGTGCCCACTGTGTGATCGGCGAGGGGTGTGCCGTGGGCGACGGGAGCGAGCTTAGGGACCAGGTGACGCTGTACCCGGGCACGGTGGTTGGGCAACGGTGCATCATTCACAGCGGAACGCGCATCGGAGTGGATGGCTTTGGCTACGTGCTTCAGGACAACGAGCATCGCAAGGTTCCGCAGGTGGGACGCTGTGTGGTCGAGGACGAGGTCGAGATCGGAGCCAACGTCTGCATCGACCGGGGTTCGGTGGGCGAGACGCGCATCGGATCGGGCACCAAGATCGACAACCTGGTTCATATCGCCCACAATGTGCGGATCGGGCGCCGCTGCATCATCGTGGCTCAAGTGGGTATCGCCGGTAGCACCACCGTCGGCGACGGCGTCGCCCTCGCCGGCCAGGTGGGAATCATCGGCCACTTGAGGATCGGCGACGGGGCGCAGGTCGGTGCCCAGTCGGGTGTCAGCCACGACATTCCAGCAGGTGAGACCTGGTTCGGCCACCCGGCGCGTCGGCTCAATGAGGTCATGCGAGCGAACGCGGCCTTCTTGAAACTGCCCGATATCCTGCGCCGGGTTCGGCGGATCGAAAGGCAGCTGGGCGCCGAAAGCGCTTGAGTGGACAATTGCCGGCGAAGTAACCGGAGCGAGGAAGGATATCGCGAGTGAAGCAGCAGACGCTGGCACGCACAGTCGAGCTTTCAGGCCGTGGCCTGCACACAGGCGCGGAAGTGCGAATGATCCTGCGACCGGGAGAGCCCGATCGGGGGATCGTATTTCGGCGTTCGGACCTCGCGGGTAATCCGGAGGTCCCGGCCCGTATCGATCAGGTGGTGGAGGTCGAGCGACACACGGTGCTACAGCGCGAGGGCGCCCGGGTTCGCACGGTGGAGCACCTGCTGGCGGCGACGGCGGGCCTGCGGCTCGACAACCTGATCGTCGATCTGAACGCCGAAGAGCCGCCGGCGACGGACGGAAGCGCCGAGCCGTTCACGCGCCTCATGTCAGAGGCCGGGGTCAAGAAGCAGGCGGCTGAGGCAGCGGTCTGGAAGTGCTCGACACCTTTCGTGGTGCAGGAGGACAAGTCGCGCTACGCCGTGTTTCCCGATGATCGCTACGTGGTGGCGGCAACAATCGACTTCGATCACCCGCTGATCAAACGCCAACACGCCTCGTACGCGATCACCCCGGAGACGTTCTGTTGTGAGATCGGGCCGGCGCGAACCTTCGGCTTTCTACGCGATGCGGAAAAACTGCGGGCCGCCGGTTTGGCGCTGGGAGCCGATCCCGTGAACACGGTCGTCTTGACCCCTGAGGGCTTGCACGAAGGGTCGACGCTTCGCTTCGAGGATGAGTTCGTCCGGCACAAGGTTTTGGATCTGCTGGGCGATCTGACGCTTGTGGGACAGCGGATCGAGGCGCAGATCGTTGCCGAGCGACCGGGACACCGGGCGAACATCGAGCTGGTGCGCGCGATCGCGGAGCAGGTCAAGCAGCAGCGGTCGGCCCGGCGGGTCGACATCGCGCGGATCTTCGAGATTCTGCCTCACCGCTATCCGTTTCTCCTCGTCGATCGGGTGATCGAGTACGAGCGGGGCCAGAGAATCGTCGGAATCAAGAACGTGACGATCAATGAACCGTTCTTCGTGGGCCACTTTCCCGGGCTCCCCATCATGCCGGGCGTGCTGATCATCGAGGCGATGGCGCAAGTCGGCGGCCTTCTGCTGATGGACACGGTGGAAAACCCGGAGGATAAGGTCGTATATTTCATGTCGCTCGATAAGGTGAAGTTCCGCCGTCCGGTGACGCCGGGCGATCAGCTCGTGTTCGAGCTGGAGATGGTTCAGGTGCGGAAGACGGTGTGCCGGATGAAAGGAGTCGGCCGCGTGGATGGGACTGTGGTAGCGGAGGCGGAAATGATGGCTCAGGTGGTGGACAGGTGAGTGCGCCGACCGTCAAAGGGCAGGCGCCGGATGCTCCGGCCCAGGTTCACCCGACGGCAATCGTCGATCCGGGGGCGCAACTGGGGCAGGGGGTACACATCGGCCCCTACGCGATAATCGGTCCGAACGTGACGGTCGAAACGCAGACGGTCATCGGGCCGCACGTGTATATCGAGAGAAACACACGGGTCGGCCGTGAGTGCTTTATCGCCAAGGGCGCGGTTTTGGGCACCGATCCGCAGGACCTGAAGTTCGAGGGCGAAGACACGGTTCTCATCGTGGGCGATCGCACGACGATTCGCGAATTCGCCACCCTCAATCGGGGGACGCGCGCTTCGGGCTCGACGGAGGTTGGGAGCAACTGCCTGCTGATGGCTTACGCGCACGTGCCGCACGATTCCCGCATCGGCGATCATGTGATCATCGCCAACGGCGTTCAGATGGGCGGCCATGTGGCCATCGAGGATTGGGCCACGGTCGGCGGTCTGACCGCGATCCACCAGTTTGTGAGAATCGGCACCCACGCATTCGTGGGCGGCGGTTCGCGCGTGCCCAAAGACGTGGCCCCCTACACGCGGGCGGCGGGGAATCCCCTGCAGATGTACGGCCTGAACTCGGTGGGACTCGAGCGGCGCGGATTCTCGCTGGAGACGCGTCAGGAGCTGAAGCGGGCCTACCGCATTCTCTTTGGCTCGAGCTTGAACCTGAGCCAGGCGATCGAAGAATTGCGGTCTCAGGGCGGCTTGATCGAGGAGGTCGAACGGCTGATCGCCTTCATCGAGGCGAGTGAGCGCGGGGTTTCGGTCTGACGGTTCGTTGAATCCGGTCACCATCGGCGTATTGGGGGTAGGAAGCCTCGGCTTCCACCACGCCCGGCTGCTGCGAGAGCTGCCTGAGGCGCGGTTGGCTGGGATTTACGACATCGACCCGCAGCGGGCGCAGGCCGTCGCACAGGAGCTCGGGACGCGGGCCTACCCTGACCTCGAATCACTGGCAAGCGATGTCGAAGCGGTTACGATCGCCGTTCCCACCAGCCGGCACTTCGACGTGGGCAAGCGAGCCCTCGAACACGGGTGCGACCTGCTGATCGAGAAGCCGATCACGGCGAGCACAGCGGAGGCCGATGAGCTGATCCGTTTGGCCGCGGCGAACGGACGCGTGATACAGGTCGGGCACATCGAGCGCTTCAACGGGGCCGTTCGCGCTTGTGAGGCCTATCTGGAGAATCCACTGTTCGTCGAATCACACCGACTGGCACCTTTCGCCCCCCGCGGTACCGACGTGCCCGTGGTCCTCGACCTGATGATTCATGACATCGACCTGATACTCAGCCTCGTACAGGGGCGGGTCTCCGATATCCGAGCTGTGGGCGTGCCGGTCTTGAGCGGCAGTGTGGACATCGCCAACGCCAGGCTGCAGTTCGACAGCGGAGCGGTCGCTAACATCACGGCCAGCCGCGTCTCGATTCAACGCCAAAGAAAGATTCGCTTCTTTCAGGCCACCGGGTATCTTAGCCTCGACCTGGGGGCGGGGAGCGGCGAGTTCTACCGGCGCAAAAATCCGAGCGCCGACGCGGCCTCCCGCGCGGCGCTTGAGGAGTTCGTTGAGCACGTCAGCCTACGGGGCGACGGAGCCGAGCCGCTCCGCTTGGAGCTCGAGGCGTTCGTCCAGGCGGTGCGCCGAGTCGCGCCGGTGCGGGTGAGCGCCGAGGCGGGCCGAACGGCTCTCGAGGTCGCCCTGGAAATCGTCGAGCGCATCGAGAGGCATCAACGGCATGTCTTTGATACGCATCAGGCGTGAGCGCAAGTCGCAGGGCGCCGGACCGCGAGCGGGGATGAGGACGCGCACGCTGTTGCTGCTGCTCGGCCTCGTCCTCTTCGCCATCTGGTATATCAGCTCGCGTGTCTGAGCCCCGCATCTTCCTTTCCGCGGGCGAGGCTTCCGGAGATCTGCATGCGGCGGCGCTGGCCACGGCGCTGCGCGAGTTCTATCCCAGAGCGAAGTTGTTCGGCCTGGCGGGTCCGCGGATGGCCGCGGCGGGGGTCGAGCCGATCGTCGACTTCGACACGCTGATGGTCATGGGACTGGCCGAGATCGTGTCACGCCTGGGCTCTTTTGTCCGTCTGCGTCGCCAGGTCAGGCGGCTGCTCGCGGCCCGGCCACCCGATCTGGTGATCCCGGTCGATTACCCGGGCTTCAACCTCTGGCTCTGCGAACAGGCCCACGGGCGCGGCATACCGGTGCTCTACTACATCGCGCCTCAGCTCTGGGCCTGGCGGCCCCAGCGGGCGCAGATCCTGGCCCGTCACGCCGACCGCGTGGCCGTGGTCTTCCCCCACGAGGAGCCTTTTCTGCGAGAATTCGGCGTAGAAGCCGTTTTTGTCGGCCACCCCCTGCTGGACTGCCACGTGGCTCGGGAAAGCCCCAGGGAGGCGATTGCGGCGCTGGGCCTCGATCCGGCGCGGCCGGTTCTCGGGCTTTTGCCGGGGTCCCGGCCCCAGGAGGTGCGATGCCTGCTGGAGCCGTTCCTGGCCGTGGCCCAGGAGGTGGAGCGCCGCCGTCCCGACCTCCAGGTGGTGGTGTCGGGCGCCCCTCACGTGCCGGCCGTGTACTACACGGCCGCTAAAGGAATTCCGCTGGTCGCCGATTCCAGCCGGGTCCTCGGCGCGGCCACGGCGGTCCTGACCAAGTCGGGGACGACCACGGTCGAGGCGGCGCTCGCGCAAACGCCTCTGGTCATCGCCCATCGGGTGCATCCGCTGACGTATCGAGTGGCGCGCAGGCTGGTGAACGTCGACAGCGTAGGCATGGTTAACTTGCTGGCTGGGGAGCGGATCGCTCCCGAATTCATCCAGAGTTTGCCGGTGGCGCGTATTGCCGAGGCGCTGCTGCCGCTGCTGGACCCAAACTCCGTGGCGCGCCGGACGATGCTCGAGGGGCTGCGCCGGGTGAGTGAGCGGCTGGGCGAGCCAGGCGCGCCCCGGCGGGTGGCGGGGATGGCCAGGGAGCTGATGAGTCGGGGCCGATGATAGTCCGCGATCGCATCGTCGTCGGCCTCGCCGACAAGCTCGGGCCGCCGCTGTTTCGTGCCGTCTACTCGAGCCTCAGATTCGTGATCGCGGGGAACGAGCATCTGGAATCAACGTGGCGGGCCGGACAGCCAGTGGTCTTCGTCACCTGGCATGGACGCATTCTGCCGTTGCTCTACCTTTTCCGTGATCACAGGATCGTCATGCTGGTCAGTCAGCATCGGGACGGGGAATACCTCGCCCGCATCGGTCGCGGACTCGGTTACGAATCGGTGCGAGGCTCGAGCACGCGTGGCGGCTTCCGCGCGCTGCGCGAGCTGGTCCGTGAGCTGCGGCGCGGGCGTTCGTTGGCGATTACGCCGGATGGACCGCAAGGGCCGCGCGAGAAGCTCAAGCCCGGGGCGTTGCAGGCGGCGCGGATCACCGAAGTCCCCGTCGTCCCGGTGATGGCTGGAAGCCGGCAGGCCTGGTGGGTGGAAGGTTGGGACAGCTTCATGATTCCGCGGCCCTTTGGTGAAGTGCGGGTGGCGGTGGGGGAGCCGCGACGGATCGCCCGTGACTGTTCGGTTCGCGACCTACTGGCTCATGCGGAGCTGCTGGAGTCGCGGCTCGAGAGCCTGAAGGCGCAAGTGGACGGGATGTACTTCCAGCGTCGATGAACGGCTGGCACCGGCGCATTTGGAATGGCGGGGGGGTGTACTCGCTGATATCGGCGGGTCTGGCTCCGGCGGAATGGGCCTTCCGTCTGGGCACCGCCCTACGCGGTTTGGGCTATGACCGGGGATGGCTGCGCTCGTCCCGGGCGTCGATCGCGACGATCGTGGTGGGGAACTTGACGGTGGGCGGGACAGGGAAGACGCCGCTCACGGCCTGGATCGCACGGAGGCTCGAGCGCAGTGGAGAGCGGCCGGCGGTGGTGATGCGAGGATACGGGGGCGACGAGGTCATCGTGCACGGGATACTCAACCCGTCCGTGCCGGTGTACGTGTCGGCCGACCGACGCGCCGCGCTGCGCCAGGCGGAGCGCGAAGGAGCGCGGGTGGCTGTACTCGATGACGCGTTCCAGCACCGGGCGCTCCGTCCCGACGCGAGCGTTGTGCTGTTAGCGGCGGACGGCTGGCCGGCACGCCGCCGGTTGTTACCACGCGGTCCCTGGCGCGAACCCCTCGCAGCGATCCAGCGGGCGACCATGGCGGTGGTGGCGCGTAAGGCGGTCGACGCATCGATGGCGGAGCGAATCGCGGAGCGCTTACGTCACTCGTATCGGGAGCTTCCCGTGGGTCGCGTGCACTTTCGATTGACCGAGTCGCTGACCTACTCGGGGTTGAGGGCTGGACGCTGCGAGCGGCAGTCGCTCGCAGCCGCTCGCTTCGGTCTCGCTCTCGCCGGGGTGGCCCAGCCCGACTCGTTCTGGCGGCAGCTCGACCAGGCGGGCGTGAGCGTGACCCGACGCCTCACCTTCTCGGACCACCATCGCTACGGTCCCATGGACGTCCGGCGAATCCGGCGTGAGGCTGGCGGCGAATCCGTCTTGATGACGCTCAAAGACGCTGTCAAGCTGGGCCCGGTGCTGGGCGGCGACTTCGATATCCACGTAGCGTTGCAAGAGGTGGTGTGGGAGGCAGGCGGCGATCGAATCGAGGAATTGCTTTCCCAAGTGATGGCGAACCGAAAGGCGACGGAGTCGAGATGGTGAAAACCCTCGAAACCGACATCCTGGTGATCGGGAGCGGGATCGGAGGCCTCAGCTTCGCCCTGCGTGTGGCGGCACACGCCGAGGTGGTGCTGGTGACCAAGAAAGCGCGCCTCGACTCGAACACCAACTATGCGCAGGGCGGCATCGCCGCTGTGTCGGATCGCGGTGACTCCTTTCAGGAGCATGTCGCCGATACGCTGCGCGCCGGCGCCGGCCTCTGCCACAGAGAGCGAGTCGAACTGCTGGTGCGCAGCGGTCCCGGTGCGGTCGCCGACCTCATCGATTGGGGCGTGAGGTTTTCCAAAGACGGCGTGGCGCTAGCGTTGGCCCGGGAAGGCGGACACTCCCACGCCCGAGTCGTTCATAGTCGCGATCACACCGGGTCGACGATCGAAAGCGCGCTGGACCAGGCGGTCGCCGCCCACGCGAAGATTCGCGTGCTCGAGCACCACATGGCGCTCTCGCTGGCCAGCGAATGCCTGGCTGGAGAGCGTCGCTGCGTGGGCGCCTGGGTGCTGGACGTCGAGTCGGGTGAGGCACTCGAAGTCCGTGCCCGCACAACGATGCTGGCCGCTGGCGGCAGCGCGGCCATCTATAGGCACACCACGAATCCCGCGATCGCCACGGGCGATGGGGTGGCCATGGCCTATCGTGCCGGGGCCGTCGTCGCCAACATGGAGTTCATCCAGTTTCACCCAACGGCCCTGTATCCGGCCGAAGCGCACGCATTCCTGATTTCAGAAGCGCTGCGGGGCGAGGGCGCTGTTCTGCGCGACGGGCAGGGCGAGCGCTTCATGACTCGCTACGATGCGCGACAAGAGCTGGCCCCTCGGGACATCGTGGCGCGCGCCGTGCACAGCGAACTGAGACGGAGCGGGCAGCCCCATGTGTGGCTCGATGCCACCGGTATCTCGGGGGAGGCGCTCGAGGCTCGCTTCCCCAACATCCTCGAAGGCTGTCGCGCCAGCGGCGTCGATCCGACGCGTGAGCCGATACCGGTCGTGCCCGCTGCACACTACCTGTGCGGTGGTGTTTGGACGGATGCGGACGGACGAACGAGCTTACCGGGTCTGTACGCGGCCGGGGAGTGCGCCTGCACAGGAGTCCACGGCGCCAACCGGCTGGCTTCCAACTCGTTGCTGGAGGCGGTCGTGTTCGCGGAGCGAGCCGCCGCATCGATACTGGCGGATCTCCCCTTCGTTTCGGACCCGCGGGGCGCTACCCCGGCGCCGACCGATCTCTCGCGCTTCCCCGAGGCGTCGCTGTCCGTCTTGCGCGAACGGTTGAAAGATGTGATGTGGCAACACCTGGGTATCGTGCGGCAGCGTGCCGAGATGGAGCAGGGAGCGGCGATTCTGGACGATCTGCGACGCGAATGGGCGGCGCAGCGAACCGAGGCCAGCGGGGCGCTCGCCGGCTCCGGAGCGCGCTGGGCCGACGCAATCGAGCTGCTGAACATGATCGACGTGGCCCGACTGGTGGTCCGTTGCGCTCTGTGGCGGCGCGAGAGCCGCGGCCTGCACTTTGTGACGGAGTTCCCGCAAAAGGACAACGAGGTCTTTCTGCGGGACACGCTACTTGTGTCGGGGTGAGGACGAGGTGAAGGTGATGCTCATCGCCGTCGGCACGCCGAAATCGCCCACCCTGGCGGCGGCGATCGCGGAGTACGAGTCCCGAATTCGCCACTACTTCAAGTTCGAGGCGACCGAAGTACGGCCCGTCGCTCTCAGGCGCGGAGGGGACGAAGACGACGTGGCGCGAAAGGAGTCGGAGGCGCTCTTGGCTCGTGTGCCGGGGGAGTTGGCGGTCGTGGCCGTTGACGAGCGGGGAGAAGCCTGGTCATCGGTACGCCTCGCCGCCTACCTGGAGAAACTGGGCGTCGAGGGTCGAGACGGAGCCGCGTTCTTGGTGGGTGGTCCCGCGGGGCTCAGCGAGGAACTGCGACGTCGGGCCGACCGAGTTGTCGCGCTTTCCCGTCTCACGCTGCCGCACGAGTTAGCGCGCCTGGTGTTGGCGGAGCAGATCTACCGTGCCGGTACGATCCTACGCGGCGAACCCTATCACCGAGGCGGATGAGCGATCCACGACGCGTCCCCGAGTGGTACCGGGATTGGTTCGGCGAGGAGTACCTGGCTCTTTACCCGCACCGCGATGCGGAGGAAGCGGTTGCCGGCGTCGAGCTCGTGCTCTCCACCCTGGGAAAACCGCGAGGCACGGTCCTCGACCTGGCGTGCGGCGCCGGACGTCACATGCTCGAATTCGCGCGTCGTGGGCACGTCGTGGTCGGGCTCGACCTCTCGGCGCCGCTCCTGCGCGAGGCGCAGAGCAGCGACCCTGGGCTATTGCTGGTTCGCGGCGACATGCGCAACCTGCCCTTTGCCGACTCGAGCTTTGGCCTGGTCGTCAACTTCTTCACTTCCTTCGGGTACTTCGCCGAGCCGGAGGAGGACCTGAGGGTGCTCGCCGAGGTGCGCCGGGTGCTGAAGCCGGGGGGTGGCTACGCGCTGGACTTTCTGAACGCGGAGAGGGTGCGGAGCGGTCTGGTACCGCGGGACGAGCGCCGCCTTGACCGGCGGCGTGTCGTCCAGGAACGCCGCCTGGAAAAAGGGGGCAGGGTGGTCGTGAAGACGATTCGCCTCTACGAGCCGGACGAGCCCGAACCCGAGAGCACCTACTACGAGCGGGTTCGCCTCTATGAGCCAGCCGAACTGGAGGAGATGCTGCGCGCCAGCGCGCTCGAGCCCCAGCGAACCTTTGGTGACTACCACGGGGGCCCGGCCTGCCGGGAATGCCCACGCTACATCCTGTTGGGCCAAGCAAGATGAACCTGCGCATCGATCGGCTGCCGCTTAGCGGGTCACCGCTTTGTTTGGCCTACCTGGAAGGTGATGCCCGAGCCGGCGCCTTCTACCAGGGTGGCTCGCCAGACGAGCTTTCCAGCTATCGGAAGTTGGCCGAACGTATCCGCGCCGAATCGCCCGCTGAGCGCTGGTCGAAGCTGAGCGAGGCCTTTGCGGGTGTGGAAGGGCTCACGCGCGAGCGCCTGGCCGAGGTGGTGAGGGGAAGGGGCCTATTCGTTTCTACCGGCCAGCAGGCGGGTCTCTTCCTCGGCCCCCTATTCACGCTCTACAAAGCGCTGACGGCCGCCTGCCTGGCGCAACGGCTCGAGGAGCACCTCGGGCTCCCGGTCATGCCACTTTTCTCGATCGCCTCCGAGGACCACGATTGGAACGAGGTCAACCATACCCATCTGATCGACCTCGACAACCGAATCGTCCGCATCGAGATAAGCCGAAGCGAATCGGGTGACGTCGAATCGGATCCCAGCCCACCCATCGAAAGCGTTCCCTTGGATGTCGACATCGGAGAGGCCTTAGATAAACTAAGTCAACTGACGCCTGATACAGAATTTAAAGCCATCGTTCTCGACCCACTTCGAAGAGCTTACGAACCGGGGCACGGCTTCGCGGCCGCCTTCGAAACAGCACTCGGCCACCTGCTCCGCGAGTACGGCTTCCTGCTCATCCGCACGGCCCACCCCTACGTCAAGAGCGTAACCCGGGAGCTGCTCTGGTCGGAGTGGGAACGCCGCCAGGAGAGCGAAGCGCGGCTCGTGCAACGCGAGGAGGCGCTGCGGGCCGACGGGTTCGAGCCCCAGGTTCCGGTTGCCGGGGGGGCAACGAACCTGTTTCTGACTGGACGCCTGGGTCGCGATCGCATTCTGGATGAGGGCGGGTGGGCGCGCTTGCGGCGCTCGCAGGAGCGATACAGCGAGGCCGAGCTCCGGCGAATAGTAGAGGATGACCCGGTGCGTGTAAGTCCGGGCGTGCTGCTGCGGCCGGTCAGCGAGGCGCGAGCTTTCCCTGTCGTGGCCACGGTGGTTGGTCCCAGCGAGATCGCCTATCTGGCACAGAGCCAGGTGCTCTTCGCGCTCCACGGGGTGCCGGCGCCGGTGGTGGTGCCGCGCTCGTCCTTTCGCCTGGTCGAGGCGAAGATTCAGAAAGTGCTGGACAAGTACGAGGTCGAGGCGGACGAGCTTGCCGGTGATGCGAGCGCTACTATTAGCGAGCTGATCCGGACGCGGACTCCACCTGAGCTGAAAGCGGCGTTAGCCGAGCTGCGCGGCTCGCTCGGTTCGGCCCTGAGCCGGGTCGAGCAGGCGGCCCTGAGCTTCGATCCGGGCGCCCGGAGCGCGATGGGCAGCGGCGAGCGGGCGATATTCGAGAGCATCGGCGCGCTGGAGTCGAAGCTGCAAGGGCGGGTTCGTGAGAAGCACCAGGTGATGCAGAGCCAGCTCGAAAAGGCGGCGGCGAACCTTTTCCCCCACGGGCGTGCTCAAGAGAGGATGCTGAACGTGTTTCCCTACCTGATACGCTACGGTGAGGATCTATTGGGGGCGCTGTATGAACAGGTCGAGACCCCGCTCGACGGCTAGGCTGCGGGCGCGCCAGGCGGGTTGCCCCGGGAAGCGCACCCGCCTACGTTTCGCAATCCTGGGGAACATTTGGTGAGGTGTCGGAAGTATGGTCTGGGTTCTCGGCGTCGTGGTTTTGCTGGTGTTGATGATACCGCTAACGGCGATCGTGCTGGATTCGGAGGTCGGACGAGCGTTGGCACGGCGGCTGGGGTCAGGGGAAGGTAGCGCTGAGGGCGAGGCCCGGCTGCGCCGGCTGGAGGAAGAGGTGAAGTACCTGTCGGAGAGCGTCGAATCGCTGCAGGACGAAACGGGTTTTATCCGAAAGCTGTTAGAGAAACCGAAGCCACAGGAGTCGCTGCCGCCCGGTGAGGAGTGAGAGCGAAAGCCGCGTAGCCCGGCGACCCCGCCCCGCTTTCGCTGTGGGAGCGGGAATTTTTTTGAGCCGCATCGCCGGCTACGGGCGGGATGTCGCGATCGCGGCGTTCCTGGGCACCTCGTTGGCGGCCGACGCCTACATGGCGGCGCTCCGCATTCCCAACATCCTGCGCAACCTGTTGGGCGAGGGCGCCCTGTCCGCCTCGTTCGTCCCCGTTTACAGCGGAGCCCTGGCCCGGAACGCGACGTCCGATGCCCGGCGTTTGGCCGGCACCATCCTCGGTCTTCTGCTCGTGCTCGCCGCGGTGCTCAGCGGCGTCGGAATCTTGTTGGCGCCCTGGCTTACGCGGTTGGTGGTGCCCGGTTGGTCCGACGAGGCGGGCGCGCTGGCGCTCACCACACAGCTGGTTCGCATCCTCTTCCCGATGGCCGGGCTGATGATCCTGGCGGCGTGGTGCCTCGGCGTCCTGAACAGCCACCGTCGCTTTTTCCTCTCCTTCTCGGCCCCGGCACTCTGGAACCTGGCCCAGATCGGCGGCCTGCTGCTCGCCTGGCGCATGGGTTGGGAGCCACTCGTCGTGCTGCTGGCCTGGTCCACGCTCGCTGGAGGTGCGCTGCAGTTCCTAGTGCAACTGCCTGCCGCCCGGCGGCTGGCGGGGCAGTTCCGGTTGTCGCTGGAGCTACGCTGGGAGCCGGTCCGTGTGGTGTTGCGGAACTTCGGGCCCGTGGTGCTGGGCGCCGGGGTCGCGCAGCTGTCGAGCTTTTTCGACGTATTCCTGGCCAGCTTCCTGACGCACGGTGCCGTAGCCGCGCTCTATTTCGCTCAGCGCCTCTACTATCTGCCGCTCAGCCTCTTCGGCACGTCGGTGGCCGCCGCGTCGCTGCCCGAGCTGTCGCGGGAAGCCGAGCGGCAGGAGCTATCGGCACTGCGCGAACGGCTGATACGCGGGTTTCGAGGGATCGCGTTCGCCGTGCTGCCGGCGAGCGTCGCCTTCATTCTCTTCGGTGACTGGATCGTTGGACTCTTGTTCCAGCGCGGGCAGTTCACCGCCGAGGATACGCAGATCGTCCACGCCACGCTGTCGGCCTATTCGGTGGGACTGGTAGCGGCTGCCTCGGTGCGGCTCTTCGCCTCTGGGTTTCACGCCATGCTGGATACGCGGACGCCGGTCAAGTACGCGGCCACCGCGCTGGCGGTTGGTGCCGGCGCGGGCGCCGCGCTCATGTGGCCGCTTTACGCTGCGGGACTCGCCGCCGGCGCCGCCGTCGGCGCCTGGCTTTATCTTTCGCTCCTCTGGCGCGGGCTGCGGGCGCGGCTGGGGCCCCTCTTCGCTACGGCCGAACTCGTCTACCTGCTCAAGATCCTAACCGGGTGCGCCGCCGCGACCGGCGCGGCGCTGGCTGTTGAGTCCGCTCTGTCGCCGCCCGTCGAAGCGCTGACCGGGGGGCTCACGCGTCTGGTGGTCACCGCCGGAACGCTAACGGCGTTCGGGGTAGTATATTTGGCAATCAGTCGAGTCATTCGATCGATCCCACCGGGCGGCCTTTCGGTCTGGACTGACCGCGGCTCCTAGTCGGATGAAGGCAACTACGGCGATAGAGGAGAAACTGGCTGCGCTGCCCGCGGCGGCGGGGGTCTACATTTTCAAGACCGCCCGGGGCCGTCCCATCTACGTAGGCAAGGCCAAGTCGTTGCGCGATCGTGTCCGCTCCTACTTCCGCGACGACGCCACCTCTCACCACAAGCCACCCGAGATGTACCGACAGATCTCCGACTTCGAGACGATCGTCACGAGCTCGGAGGCGGAGGCCCTGCTTCTGGAGTCGAACCTGATCAAGGAGTACTCGCCGCGATTCAACATCCGGCTGCGGGACGACAAGACGTACCCTTACATCAAGGTGACTCTGAGCGAGCCCTTCCCCCGGGTCTTCGTGACGCGGCGACTGGTCAAGGACGGATCTCGCTACTTCGGACCGTACGCCGACGTGGGCCACATGCGACGCGCCTTAAGGGCCATCAAGAAGCTTTACACGATTCGCTCCTGTCATTACGACCTCCCACAGCAAGCGCCGCCGCGTCCCTGCCTCGACTACTACATCGGTCGCTGCAAGGCGCCGTGCGTGAGCCACCAGAGCGAGGCGGAGTACCGGGAAATGATCGATGAAGTGCTGCTCGTCCTTCAGGGTCACACCGGCCGGCTGGCCGAGAAGCTGGCCGAGCGGATGGCCGAGGCGGCGCGTTCTCTGGAGTTCGAGCGTGCCGCCGAGTTCCGCGACATCCTCCGCGGCCTTGAGGAGCTCGAGAGACGTCATGTCGCTATCGATCCGCGCGGCGGCGATCTGGACGCCGTGGCGTTCGCCCGGGACGGGGATACGGCGTGCGGGGTGATTCTCAAGATCCGGGAGGGCAAGCTGCTGGGGCGTGAAGCCCATTTCCTCGGCAACGTGCAATTTGAGACGGACGCGGCGGTGCTGTCCGCCTTTCTCGCCCGTTACTACCTGGCTCAGCAGGAAGTGGGTCGCGAGCTCTTGGTCTCGTTGGAGTTCGCCGACCGGCCCGCCGTTGAGGCGCTGCTGAGCGAGCGAACCGGTCGCCGCTTCAGCGCCCGGGTGCCAAAGCGCGGAATGCGCCGCGAGCTCGTGCGGCGGGCGGAGGAGAACGCGCGGCACCTACTAGAGGAACAGCAGCTGCTCGAGGGGCAGGCGGACCGGCGTGCGCCCTCGGCGCTCCACGCTTTGCGCGGCGAACTGAACCTCGAGCGCGTGCCACGGGCGATCGTCGGTTTCGACGTTTCCAACATCCAGGGCTCGGAACCGGTCGGCGCCGCCATCTGGTTCGAGAACGGCCGTCCGTTCAAGAACGAGTATCGCCGTTATCGCATCGAGTCGGTGGCCGGCGTTGACGACTACGCAGCGATGCAGGAGATCGTGGGGCGCTACTTCGCGCGGCGGCTCGAAGAAGAGCGGCGGCTGCCGGACCTGGTACTGGTGGACGGCGGACGGGGGCAGCTCTCCGCAGCCGCGCAAGCGTTGGAGCGCGCCGGCGTGCCGGACCTGTCCGTCATCTCGCTGGCCAAGCGCGAGGAGCTGGTGTTCACGCTCGATCGACCCGAGCCACTCCGCCTGGCCCGACGTGAGCCGGGCCTGCGCCTGCTTCAGCAAATCCGCGACGAGGCGCATCGTTTCGGCCTGCGCTACCATCGCCTGCGACGCGACAAGCGGACTTTGCGATCGATCCTCCTCGACGTACCCGGCGTCGGCCCGGCGCGGCAACAAGCGCTGCTCAAGGCGTTCGGCAGCCTGAGAGCCGTCCGCGAGGCGACGCCCGAGGAGATCGCCCAGGTTCGGGGCATCGGGCCCAGCCTCGCCGCCGAGATCGCACAGCACCTGCGCGACGCGAACGGATCGAGCTAGGGTGGAACTTGTTCGCTCTGTGCGGCGCGCCTATGTTGAGCCGCGCATTAATCCAACACACCGACAACACGTCCAGCCTTACCGATGAGCGTCCGGACACGTTTCGCGCCCAGTCCAACCGGTGAACTGCACCTCGGCAATGCGCGGATCGCCGTGTTGAACTGGCTTTATGCGCAGCACTGCGGCGGCCGCTTCATCCTGCGCATCGAGGACACCGACGTGGATCGCAACGTGGAGGGCTCCGAGGAAGAGATCCGCACATCGCTGCGCCGGCTGGGGCTGCACTGGGACGAAGGGCCCGACATCGGCGGGGATTACGGTCCCTACCGGCAAAGCGAGCGGGGTGCGCTATACTCGGAGCAGGCGCGGAGGCTGATCGATGGCGGTGCCGCTTTCCGTTGTTACTGCCCGCCGGCGGAGGCCGAGACGAAAACGGCAAGAGCGCGGAGCGCGAAGCGTCCGGTCGAATGTGCCTGCCGAGACCTCAGCCCCGAGCAGGAACGGCGGTGGCGCGAGCAGGGGATCGTTCCCGCCGTTCGTTTTCAGGTGCCGGCCGGCGCGACCCGTGTGCGCGACGCGGCGCGCGGCGAGATCGTCTTCGACGCCAACGAGTTCGATGATTTTGTGATCCTCAAGTCCGATGGCTCCCCTACCTACAACTTCGCTGTGGTGGTCGACGACAACGCCATGGGGATCACCCACGTGATTCGTGGCGTCGGACATCTGGCCAACACGCCCCGGCAGGTGATGCTCTATGAGGCGTTCGAGCTGAGCCCGCCGGAGTTTCTGCACGTGCCGCATGTGCTGGGACCGGACGGCGGTCCGCTCTCCAAGCGACAGGGCGCCCGCAGCCTACAGGACTACCTCGACGCCGGGTACCACCCCGAGGCGCTGATCAACTACCTGTCGCTGCTGTCGTGGTCCAGTCCGAGCGGGGACGAAGTGCTGCCGGCCCAGCGATTGGTCGAGGAAATCGACCTGTCACGCGTCGGAACCAGCGACGTCCGGCTCGATCCGGAAAAGCTGGAGTGGCTGTCCGGCGAGTATATCCGGCGCATGACCTTGCAGGCGCTGGCGGACCGTTTGTCGGATCATCTCGGGGCTGAGCTGCCCGAGGAGCCTGGCGAACGGGCGCGGCTGGCGGCGGCCATTCAGGAGCGGATCACCACGTTTACGGCGGCGCGGCGGTTTCTGCCGCAGCTGTATCCACCGGACCCCATGCGCTGGGATGAGGAGGCGCTGGAGAACCTGCGGGCGCCTCAGGTGCCGCGCTTGCTGGCTGCGGCCCACGCGGCGTTGAAGCGCGTGGACGATTGGGACGGCGCGGTGGCGGTCGCCGCGATCCGGGCGGCAGGAAAGGAGGTGGGGATCAAGGGTCGAGACCTGTTCATGCCGATCCGGGCGGCCGTGACCGGTTCGACCCAGGGTCCCGAGCTAGTCGACGTCTTCGCGATACAGGGAAAGGCCACCACGCTCCGGGTCATCGAGCAGGCGCGCGAGCACCTCCAGCGTTCGGGGCCGTCCAAAGATGGCGTTTGAGTTCTCGCTGTTCTGCTCCCGCTGCGAGAAGCGCCACGACCCAGCCGGCACGCCGGGCGTGTGTCGGGAGTGCGGCGCGCCGCTTCTGGCACGCTATGCCATCGAACAGGTTGCCGAACGGCTGCGGCCCACCGCTCTTGCTGGTCGCCGCTGGGACATGTGGCGCTACCGTGAGATGATGCCGCTCGCGGCGGAAGAGGAACCGGTCACGCTCGGCGAGGGCGGCACGCCCTTGCTTCGCCTGAGGCGGCTCGCGGAACAGCTGGGCGTGGCCGAGCTCTGGGTAAAAGAGGAGGCGCTCAACCCGACGGGATCGTTTAAGGCCCGCGGCATGTCCGCGGCGGTGACCCGCGCCGTGGCCGGAGGTGCCTGCGGGTTCGCCGCGCCATCCGCCGGCAACGCGGCAGGCGCTCTGGCGGCCTACGGGGCGCGCGCGGGGGTTCCGGTCCGGGTTTACATGCCCAAGGACACACCACCGGCGATCATCGCCGAGTGCCGCGCGTTGGGGGCGGAAGTGGTCTTGATCCAGGGGTTGATCAGCGACTGCGGGGTGGAGGCTCGCGCCTTCGCAAAGCAGAGTGGGTTCTTCGACGTCTCGACCCTGCGCGAGCCCTACCGCGTCGAGGGCAAGAAGACGATGGGCTACGAGATCTGCGAGCAGCTCAGTGGCGACCTGCCGGATGCCATCATCTACCCTACCGGCGGTGGCACGGGGATCATCGGGATGTGGAAGGCCTTCGCCGAGTTGGAGGCGTTGGGTTGGATCGAGACGGGGCGACGCCCGCGGATGTACGTGGTTCAGGCCGCGGGCTGTGCGCCCATCGTGCGCGCCTGGCGTGAGGGTAAAGAGGTGGCGGAGCGCTGGGCTTCAGCGGAGACCATCGCCTCCGGCCTGCGCGTACCCTCGGCGCTCGGCGATTTCTTGATCTTGCGCGCCGTGCGAGAGAGCGGGGGGGCCGCGGTCGCCGTCAGCGACACCGAGCTGATCGCTGGAACCGCGGAATTGCTGCGGTGCGGGGTCGAGGCCTGCCCGGAGGGAGGGGCGACGCTGGCGGGGCTCCAGCGGCTGAAGGCGGAAGGGCACGTTCGCCCTCAGGACCGTGTGGTCCTCTTCAATACCGGCGCCTGGCTGAAGTACCGCGCCTAGGACGATGCGACGCCTGACCCTTGCGTTCTTGTTTCTCTTGGCGACCGGCTCGCTGCTCCCGTCGCTCGCGGCCGGCCAGGAGGCGCTGGTTGGGAAGGCGGCGCTCCCGGCCGTTCCCTACTGGTGGAGCCCGGTGACACCACGTGAGCTGGAGGTAATCCCGCTCCTCTGGTTCAACAGCACCGATGGCAACCCGGAGGGGTGCTGCGTGGTGGGCGGGGCGCTGCGGCGCCAGCTGGGTCCGGCGCGGCTCTGGCTGGGCATCGGCTTCGGCACGTCGCCGGACGCTGGCACGCCGGCAGCCTTCGAGGCCGCCGCGCAATTCGAGCGCGGCCTGATCGCCTTTCGAGAGCTGCACGGCCGAGGCGCCGTTTCGGTGCAGTACTCGCTGCTGGCCGGCGAGCAGGAGGCGACGAATGACCTCGACCGGCTGGCGGTCGGTCTATCGGCGCTGTGGCTCGACGATGAGCGGTATCTGGAGACTGTGCCGTTGTTCGCCTGCCCGGCGGACGCGCCTTCGCTACCGTGCGAACAGGTGGAAAGACCTTACCCCTGGAGCCGCGGTGAGGATGTTGCCGCCGTCGCCGAGGCGGAATGGGGAGCCGGCGTCTGGCGGTCGCCCCGCCTCCGCGGGACCTTGGCCGTCGGCCTGAAGCTGGCCGGCGGCGATCACGACTACATCCGGTCTCAGCTGGAGGGCCGGGTCGGCGGTCTCTGGCGCCGCTTCGACTGGTCGGCCCGCTTGGCCGGGGGGTGGAGCTCGGGCGACGCGCCCCTGCAGCGACGCTTCCTGCTCGCCGGTGCCGATCCCGTCACCCGTTGGCTCAACCCCTATCTTGAGGCGCGAGGCGCGTTGTTCAACGATCTGCCCTTCGTGGGCGGCCATGTCGACTATTTCGTCCCGGGTGGTCCGAACCTGCGCGCCTACGAGGAGACACGGCCGCTGGTCAAGCGCTATGTCGCCGCCTCCGGTGAGTTGGGTCGCACCGTCCAGTCGACGCGCGGGTTCTGGGGTCGCGTCGCCGGCTTCTTCGAGGCCGCCTGGCTGCCAGGGTTGCCCGACCGGCTGGGTCCGGAGAGCCTGAAGGCCGACGGAGCCCTGCTGTTCGACTGGCGTGAGCTACCGGCCGGGGAGGGCAATGACCTGGGTCGCTTCCGTGCCCGCAGCCTCACGGTGTCTTCGCTGTGGTCGGATCTGGGCCTGGCGTTCACGGGCGGGCACGACAGGCTCGCGGTGATGATCTCCGTCCCGGTCTGGGCCAGCGAGCCCGGCTTTGCCGGCGACCCGGTGAGCGGCGAAAAGAAATCATTGGCGCTGCGCTGGACCTTGAGCGTGCTATTCACGGCGGGGGGACCGCCGAGGCGATAGATGGATGAGCGAACGCGCTGCCTGATCTTCGACCCCTTTTCAGGGGTGAGCGGAGATATGATCCTCGGTGGTCTGCTCGATCTGGGACTACCGCAGGGGTGGCTGGAGCAGCTGGTCAGCTCGTTGCCGGTGCGCGCGACCCTACGGGCCGAACGGGTGAGGCGCGGGACGCTTCAGGCTTGGGCCGTCCATGTGGCGAGCCCGGAGCCGGAGACGGCTCGGCGCCTCGAGGACGTGCTGGCGATCGTCGACGCGGCCGAGATAGATGCGCGGGCTCGAGCGCAAGCTGCGGATGCCTTCCGCCGCCTCGCTGAGGTGGAGGGTGCGCTTCACGGCGTCCCGCCGGAGCAAGTTCATTTCCATGAAGTGGGGGCGGCGGACGCCTTGATCGACGTGATCGGCACCGTGGCTGCGCTTCCGCAACTCGGCATCGAGGCCTGTTTCACACGACCCGTGGCCGTCGGCCGCGGCTGGGTGGACGCAGCCCACGGCAAGCTGCCCTTGCCAGCGCCGGCGACACTGAGGTTGCTTGAAGGCCTCCCGATCTACGAGAGCGAGTTGGAGGGTGAGCTCACCACACCGACTGGTGCCGTGCTGCTCTCGGTACTCACGGGCGGCCAGCGTCTTCCCGGGCCGTTCACGCCGCTCGCTTCCGGTTTCGGGGCCGGGAGCCGTGACCCAAAGACACACCCCAACTGTCTGCGTTTGACACTGGGCGAACTGGATCCGCGCGGACCGATGTGCCTGATTCAGGCGGATATCGACGACCTGTCGCCGGAGTACGTGCCGCCGCTGCTCGAGGCCCTGCAGACGGCGGGAGCCACCGATGTCTGGACCGTTGCGCTGGTGATGAAGAAGGGGCGCAGCGGCCAGCGTGTCGAGGCACTGGTGCCGGCAGCCAAGCGCGAGGAGGTCAGCCGGGCCCTCTTCCGGGCCAGCACCACCCTGGGGCTGCGATTCTGGCAGGTGGAACGCGAGGTATTGCCTCGCGCCACGAACACGATACAATGGCGCGGGTTCCCCATCCGCATAAAAACAAGCCGAACGCCCGAGGGGCACGTTCGTTGCAAAGCGGAGTACGATGACGTAATTGAGGCAGCCCGTGCATTGGGGGTGTCGGCGCTTGAGGCTCGGCGGGCGATCGAGCGACTGCTGGATACGCAGTCGAACGTCAGTTGAGCTACAATTCGAGAGCCGGCGGACCGGCGGGCCGCGACTCACGCCCAAGGAGGAGGTCAATGAGTTTGTCTCGTTTCATGGCGTTGGCGGGGAGTGCCACGCTGCTGGTGATCCTGGC
The DNA here is from genome assembly GCA_964348165.1 of uncultured Gemmatimonadota bacterium. GTDB lineage: Bacteria > Gemmatimonadota > Gemmatimonadetes > Palauibacterales > KS3-K002 > CAYGAJ01. The sequence continues at coordinate 39,223 of CAYGCC010000303.1, forward strand.
GTTGCCGCAGGTTGGAGTGGCGCAATCGTGTGAGGGGAACAAGCCCCGTGGTGGCACGTGGGCGACCAGTGCCGAACTCTACCTGCAGACGGCGCGGGAGAACCCGAGAGCGGACGAGAAACAAAAGCGCTATAGACAGGCGCTGAATGTGTTGTTCGAGGGGTTCGAGAAGCAGCCGGACAATCCGCGCAACTACGAGTTGGCCGGTCAGGCTTATGCCGGGCTGGGGGACTACGTTGGAGCGGACAGCGTTTGGACGAAGGCCGAGCAGATGTGGTCGTGTTACGCCGGTGCGATCGACACGCTGCGCTACGACGCCTGGGTGCGTGCATTCAATAGCGGGGTCATGTATTCCCAGTCGGGCGACGCCGCGAAAGCCCTGGCCGCGTACGAGGAAGCGTACCAAGTGTACAATAGGCTGCCGCAGCCGCTTCTCCAGATCGGCGCGGTCTTTGCCAACGAAGCCATAGCGGCGACGAGCGTCGAGGAGCGGCAGGCGGCCCAGGAGAAAGCCATCGAGGCGTATCGCACAGCGTTGAAGATCATGGAAGATCCTTCGGACCGGCTCCGGGATTCGGAGAAACAGGAGTATTCCCGGGCGGCGACGTTCAACATGGCTCAGATGCTGGCGTTTCAGGATCGATTCAACGAAGCGGCGGAAGCCTACGAGGCTTTCTTGAAGGACGAACCCGACAACGCCGACGCTTTGACGAACGCCGCGGTCGTGCTGACACGGGCTGCGGAGCGGACGAGCTCAGAGGCGGAGGCGCTGGAGGATGGTGCCCAGAAGACGGCGCTTCTGGAACAAGCCGAGGCGTTGCGCGAGAAGGCGAAGGGTTTCTACGCCAAGCTCATCGCCCGCGACGATCTGACGGCGAGCGAGTACCACAACCTCGGGCTCGGTCTCAATACCATCGGTATGCACGAAGAGGCCGCCGCTGCTTTTAGGAAGGCGCTCAACTCGCAGCCCTACCGTCCTGGCTCGCTGGTGCAGCTGGCATACGCGCTGTTCTCCGCGCAGAACTACGACTCGCTAGCGGTGGTGGCGAGTCAGTTGGTGGAGCGCTACCCACTCAACAAGAACAATCTGGCCCTGCTAGCCAACGCCTATCGCGAGCTGGAGCAGTCTGAGAAAGCGCTCGAGGTCCTCCAAAAGCATGAGGCGCTAGCCGTCGAGCTCGAGGACCTGGCGCTCGCCGCGAGCGACGGGACGTACACGCTCACGGGCTATATCCACAACATCAGCTTGGAGCCGGGTGGCCAGCTTGACCTTCAGTTCGACTTCTACGGTGACGCCGGTGAGGTCGTCGCCAGCGAGAACGCGAGCATCACCCTCCCGGAGAAGGAGACTGAAGCTCAGTTCACGGTAACCACCGAATCGTCCCAGGCGATCTCGGGGGTCACCTACCGACGTGCAGCCGGGGCGCAGCCGACCGGCAGTCTCTGAGCCCGCCGTCGGGCGCGATCGAGCAAGCGAGATCAATTCTTCGAGGGGGCGGTGGATTCGCCCCCTCGGTCGTTCAACACCGCTTCAACCGACCCAACGGTTGCTC
>CAYGCC010000304.1:0-1748 GCA_964348165.1 uncultured Gemmatimonadota bacterium
ACCTTCGATCAGGCTGCCCGCCTGCAGCGCTTCTCCGATGCTGTCGCGGGAGAGTCTGCTGCCGCGATAAGGCGCGACACCGTTTCGCGAGATGACGTCGAGCGCCGTAACGCGGGACAGCTTTTCGATCAGCGTCTCGGCGAGGCCGTCCGCCAGGTAACTCAGTTCCTGATCTCGACTGAGATCATCGAAATAGAGTACAGCCACCCTGCGCGGATCGAGCGTCGACTCGACCGTCGGTATCGCGCGCTGGCTCCTGATGACAGCCGCGGAGACTGCTAGCGCCGCCACGACCAAGCCGGCCTGAAGCCAGATCTCCATGGCCGGTGGCTTCTGCGCGCCCTTCTCGCCGTGGTACCAGGCGATGATGGTCGCTCCAGGTATCCCGAACAGATAGAAGATCAGAGCAACCGGATAGGCGATCTCAGGGAGGATCCCGTGCCCAACGAGCTGATCTACACCCTCGAGCACCAGGAAACCGCCGGCGATGTAAGCACCCAGATATTGGAAGACGCGCCGCTTGCGCAGTTCAGCCCAGACTGCCATTCACCCAACCCGTTCAGAAAAAGGGTCCATCGCCGGGGTAGAATGTCTGCCACGCCTCAATCCGTCAAGCGAGGCCGTGCTTTTGGCTCACCCCTGCCGAGGCACGAAGACGCACCGAACAGGTGACCTCCCCGTCTCCGAGGCACAAATTGGGCCCAATCTTCTCTAGAACCGGAGCTTACCATGGCCGAGATCTCCTTCAAAGTGAACGGGCGCTCAGAGACCGTCGACGTGCCGGAGCGGATGCCGATTCTCTGGGTCGTGCGCGACGTGCTGGGACTCACCGGCACCAAGTTCGGTTGTGGCATCGCGCAGTGCGGCGCCTGCACCCTCCACCTGGACGGCGCGGCGATCCGCTCCTGCATCACACCGATCTCGGCGGCTCAGGGCAAAGAGCTGACCACGGTCGAGGGGCTGTCGCCCAACCGAGGTCACGCTCTGCAGCGCGCCTGGATCGAGGAGGACGTGCCCCAGTGCGGCTACTGCCACTCGGGACAGATCATGAGCGCGGCGGCACTCCTCGCCCGCAACGCGAACCCCAGCGACACCGAGATCGATGACGCCATGCGCGGCAACATCTGCCGCTGCGGTACGTATCTGCGCATTCGCCGGGCGATCCGCCGGGCAGCCAGCACGACGCAGGAGGTTTGAGATGACGACCTTCACACGCCGCGACTTCATCAAGGTCACGGGCGCCGCCGGGGGCGGCCTCGTTCTGGCCGTTTATCTGCCGGGCTGCGAGCGCCGCGCCGCGGATAGCTCCGCGATCTTCGAGCCGAATTCCTGGATTCGCATCGCCGGCGACGGGACGATCACGCTGGTCGTCGATCGATCGGAGATGGGCCAGGGGGTGACCACCTCGCTACCGATGCTGTTGGCCGAAGAGCTGGAGGTGGACTTAGAAGCCGTACGCTTCGAGTTCGCGCCCGCCGACCCCGCGTACAACAACCCGGCGCTAGGCCTGCAAGTCACCGGCGGCAGCACCAGCGTCCGCGTCGGTTGGGAGCCGCTGCGCAAGGCCGGGGCGGCGGCACGGGCGATGCTGGTCGCCGCGGCCGCCGAGCGCTGGGGCGTGGCCGCCAGTGAGTGCCGGGCGGAGAACGGGACGGTGGTCCACGAGGCGAGCGACCGGCGCGCCGCTTACGGCGAGCTGGCGGAGGCCGCCGCCCAGCAACCGGTGCCCGAGGATGTGGCGCTCAAAG
>CAYGCC010000305.1:0-9255 GCA_964348165.1 uncultured Gemmatimonadota bacterium
AGCTCGACGTTGGTGATCGGGAAGAGAACGCCCCAGTTTCTCACCGCGTCGCCATCGTCTCTCCACAGGTCCGCGCGCACCCCGAACCGGTAATGGTCGTTCAGACGGCGGCCGCCCAAGAAGAGGTTCACCTGGCGCTCGAACTGGAGCATCGTGAGCGCCGCCGGGTGGGTCGGGTCGTTCGGATCGTACGCGGTGAGGCCGTCGAGGCCCCGCACCGCATTGATCTCCAGCGCGAAGTTCGTGAGATCGTTCTGGGCCAGGAAGGCCTCCGCCAGGATCAGGTGCAGTTCCCGGGCCGAGACGATCGTGAGCGAGCCCCACAATCGGCTGCTCACGAACTCCAGCACGATCTCCGTCAGCTCCGGATGCGGCGTGTCGGTCTCGAGGATGTCCCGGATCCTGATCCCGTTGTCCGGGCGACTGGTGTCCACACGGTTCCCGTTCTCGTCAGGGAAGACGAAGACGTCACCGACCCGCAGCTCCAGCCGCTCGTTCACCCAGTGGCCGATGGCGTTCTCGATGGTCTCCGGACTGTACTGATACTGGAACTTCCAGTCCGAGCTGGGGAGCAGCGCCAGGGCGGCCTGGGCGTCCGCCACGGCGTCCGGGTCAAAGACCAGCGGAACGGCAGGTGGGCTGCCCGGCGGGTTCAGCAGCTGCCATACGCCCTCGCCGTGGCGCGCCCGGGCCCGGACCGCCAGGATCTGAAGCTCCAGATCGGCGTCTCCCTCACTCCGGGCGATCGCCAGGCCCTGGTCCAGGTAGTCGATCGCCTGGTCGTAGACCTGGCTCATGTTCTCTGGCCCGATCGGAGGGGCCGGCGTACGGCGATCCGACAACACGAAGTCGTCGTAATTATCCCCGATCGTCAGGTACGCAAGCGCCGCGTACAGGTAGGCCGTAGCCAGCAGCGTCCGGTCGTCCAGCAGGCCCTCGCTGTCGAAGCCGTTCAGCTTCTGGATGGCGAAGTCGGCGTGCCACCGGGCCGGGGCCAGGCCGACTTCGATAGATTCACAGCCCGGGCCTCCTGCGTAGGAGCACCCATCCGTGAACTCGTTCAGCGGGTTCGAGACATTCCCGAAATCGAGCTGCTGCCAGGCGTCCCGTGAGCCCACCCAGGTCAGCTCGTCGGCGGCCGCCGCCTGCACGACCAGGGTCCCCCCGTAGGCCTCCGACACCTGGGCCACGGCTCCCGAGGCGAGCGCGCTCGCGGCCACCGGGTCGTCCAGGTCTTCCTCGTTGACGTTGTTCGGGTTCTCCACCTCGACCAGTGCGTCGCACCCGGCCATGCCCACGACCAGTAAGAGGGCCAGCGCGCCACGTGCGGACGCCCACAGCATCCGGGACCATCGCCTTCTATCTCTTCGCGAAATCATGGCAGCATCTCCTCGCTAGGCGGCCAGGTCAGAAGCCGAAGTTTACGGCGAACGTATAGCGCCTCTGCAACGGGAATCCGAAAGCGTCAATCCCGATGCCGAAGTTCTGCTCGACGGGCTCCACACCGCCGGCGAAGAACCTACCACGGCCGAACCAGTTCGCCTCCGGGTCGATGCCGCTGTAGCCGGTCCAGAGGGCCAGGTTGCGGACCGACGCCGTGATCGACATGTGGCTGAAGCCGAAGGTCCGGCGCGCCCAGTCGGTGGGCACCCGATAGGTCAGGCTCAGCTCGTTCCACCGGACATAGTCGGCCTTTTCCACCTGGTTGAGGCCAGCGAACGGGGCCAGCCGCCTCAGCCCCAGCCACTCCCTCGCCGCGTCCAGCCGGTCCTCCGCGGAGCTGGCCGGATTCAGCAGCGTCGACTCGATCTCGGCGACCTTGCGGTGGTTGCGGCCGATGGAGGCGTTCGAGTCGCGGAACCCGTCCGTCAGGTTCTGCACGTGGTAGTTGCCAGCCTTGTACTCGAAGTTGGTGTAGAGCTCGACGTTTCCGAGAACCCGGAAGGTTGCCCCGAACGAGCCCTGCCAGTCCGGCAGCGGCTTGCCCAGGAAATGGTCGAGCACATCACCGTCGCCGTCCTCGTCCGCCACCAGGGGCGCCAGGTCGTCCAGGGTGACCGGCTCACCCAGAATCCCCAGCAGCTCCTGCTCCGTGTCCGGCTGGCCATCACCGTTCAGATCGTACGGCAAAGTGCCCGCCGGCACGTCCTCGAGCTTCGCCCCGAAGAACGACCCGGGGGCGTGGCCCTCCATGATGAAGTTCCGCGGCCGCGTATAGGTGCCGCTCACCTTGATCGGCGGCGCCCCGCCCATGTCGGTAATGATCTCGCTCAGGAACGCCGCGTTGGCGAAAAAGTCCACGGAGAAGTTCGGCTGGTTGAACAGGAGCGCGTTCAACCCCAGGTCCCAGCCGTGGGCATCGATCCGGCCGAGGTTCACGATTTGGCTCTGCAGGAATCCGCCCGACGGCGGGAACTGCCGGTCGACCAGCGCGTCCTTGGTTACCTTGTCCCAATAGGTGACGTCGAGCGCCAGCCGGTCTTCGAAGAGGCCGAACTCGGCGCCCAGCTCCCACTCGGTGGTGACCTCGGGCTTGAGCTCGGGGTTGCCCAGGTTGTCGGGTGTGAGCCCCGGACCCAGCACCACCGAGGGGAGCGGCCCGAAGGTCGTGAACTTGTCGAACGCGCCCGGCTGCAGACCCGACTGCCCGATCGCCGTCCGCACGCGCAGCGTCGAGAGATTGCCCAGCACCGGCACATCGGACCAGCGGTCCAGCTGGCTCGGGATCACCGAGAGGCTTGCCTTCGGGTAGAACTCTCCGCTGGTCTCTTCACCGAAGGCGCTATTGCGGTCCCAGCGGCCGCCCACAGTCAGGAACGCGAAGTCCTTGTACCCGAGCTGCTCCTGCGCGAACAGGCCGGCGTTCACCACCTCCAGGAAGACTTCGAAGTTGGTCCTGTTGGCCCCCGCTCCCAGCACTTCGAGCCCTGGGCCCGGGAAGGCGTCGCTGTTGCCGCCGGCTTCCTCGGTCCGTTCGATGAAGCCCTGGGCGCCGGTGACGAGGGTGGAGCTCCAGTTCTCACCGATGTCGGTGGTCCAGGTCGACTTCGCCTCCACCGTGATTTCCCGACGGTTCAGGTCGGACAGCGCGCGAGCACCGGCCACGTTAGAGCCGCCGAAGTCGTCCACGTTCCAGCCGAAGGGCCAGAAGTTGACGCTGACCTGGTTGACGATGTCCACGCCGACGGTCGCTTCCAGGTTCAGAGAGGTCCACGGCGTGTACGTGGCGGTCAGGGCGCCGGTGTAGTGCCTGGTGTCCTGGCCAACCTCCAGCTGCGCCGCCTCGCGGACCGTCGCGAAGGCGATCTGCCCGGTCGGGTTGCCCGGGCCCGCGCATTGCTCCGGTCCGACGATCTCGCTGGAGCAGCTCGCCAGCTCCGGCTTGCCGAACATCGCCAGAGAGAGGATGCCGAATATGTTGTTGTTGTTTTCCGGCACCTGGTGGCGCGTGTCGCTGAACAGGTTGGTGATCCGCAGCCGGAGCTTCTCGGCCGGGAAGATCGTCAGGTTCGCCGACGCCTGCACCCTGCGGTTGAAGTCCTTCGACTCGCCCACCTGATGCAGCTCCTCGCCGCCGAACGGGCCGTCCTCCGCGGTGAAGCGGCCGGAGACGTAGTACGTGATGTCCTGCGTGCCGCCGCTGACCGAACCGGAGTAGGTCTGCGCGTGCCCAGTCTCGAAGAGCCGCTCCACGAACGGCCGCTCGACGATCTGGAACGGCTGGATCGGCTCCCCGAAGAACTCGCTCATCTGCTGCGCCTGCTCCGGCGTGCGCGCGAAGCCCGCGTTCGCCTTGTAGCGGCCACCCGGGTAGTTCATGAAGCCCTGCTCGATCGTGAAGTCGAAGCGCGGCGCGCCCCGGGCGCCCTTCTTCGTGAAGATCTGGAGGACGCCGTTGGAGGCCTCGGTGCCGTAGAGGGTCGCCGCGGCGGCGCCCTTCAGGATTTCCACCCGCTCGATCGCTGCCGGGTTGATGTCGTCCAGACGCGAAGGGGACCCGCCGCCACCGACTCCAATGTTGCGGCCGAACCCGCCACCCCGGTCGACCCGAACCCCGTCCACGTAAACGATCGGCTCGTTCGGCTGCGACAGGCTGGACGACCCGCGGATCCGGATCCGCGTGCCCTCACCGGTCAGGCCGCCGGAGGGCATAGCGACCACGCCCCCCACTCGTCCCTGGAGCACCTCGGAGAAGCTACGGACCGGCGCGTTCTCGATGTCGCCCAAGGAGATCGTCGAGATCGTGTTCCCCAGCTTCCGCTTCTCCACCGCCACACCGGTCCCCGTTGCCACGATCTCCTCGAGCGCGATGGCGGTCACCGGCAGCACGAAGTCGACCTCGAGCAAATCGCCCGCCCGGACCGTTACCGTCTGCGAACCGGTCCGGTACCCGATCCGCTGTGCCCGCACCGTGACCTCGCCCGGCGGCACGGTCAGCTCGTACCGACCATCCGGGGTGGTGATCGCTCCGAAGGGCGTGCCCGGCACGAAGACCTGAACCAGATCCAGCGGGCGACGGCTGGTCTCGTCGAGGACCTGCCCGACTATCCTGCCTTGCTGGGCCAGCCCGGTGGATGCCAGGGCAGTCAGCAGCCCGAGGGCCGCGACCCCCGCTCTGAACCAACTACGTAAGGAGTCCATATGCCCCTCCAGGCGTAAAGGGAAAGCAGGCCGACACGGAAATGCGGCACGAAGTAAAACCAAAACGATATCGGCAAGCGACCTGAGATTCGCGTCTCTTCCCAGACGATGTCGCCCGCCTCGGCGTACCAGCGCTAGCATTAGATTGGGCGTTAGCCGCCTAGTTACTAGATTCCCCGAGGCGTGTCAAGGGGGAAACGCAACCCCCCGGGGCCTCTGTCGCGGGCGAAACCCGGGGCGGCGTCGGGACGACCTGCCGGCTCCCTGGAGACCGATCCGACCGGGGAACCGGTCACCCGGCCGGCTATTGGGCGAGACGGGAGCCGGCTGGCTATTGCGCGGCACGGGGGCCAAATATCTATTGTCGTTTTTACACGTGACGGCCAGGAGCCGATGCACACCCCGCCCGGCACCTCACCGCCCCTTTGCTTTCTGGGAGCTCCCGGGCGGTGGGGAGGCAAGGCCGTGCCGGCCTTGGCACCGGTTACAGCGCGGAGACGACGATGAATTGGGCGCCACGAGCCGAGCCGCCCGGTGCGGGCCCGACCCGCAAGCGACGCGGCGAGACGATCAGGTACGAATCCCGGTCGGCCCGACGGTCCACGGCCCCGCGCAAGCCGCGAAGCTGGCTCCTCCTGGTGGTGGTCCTCGGCGTCACCGCTTGCGACGGCGACGGCGCGCCCACCGAGCCCGTGCCTGCGGCCTTCGCCTCGCTCAGTGCCGGGTGGCTCCACACCTGCGCGCTCACTACGACCGGGCGCGCCTACTGCTGGGGCTGGAACCGGGACGGCGAGCTCGGCGACGGGACGAGCGGGGACCGGCGGGCGCCGGTCGCGGTTTCTGGCGGCTTGACTTTCACCGATATCAGCGCTGGTGGTGGCCACACCTGCGGCGTGAGCTCCGATGGGACGGTCTATTGCTGGGGATTTAATTTGAGCGGCCAGTTGGGGGATGGCACCCGAAACACGCGCCGCGTGCCCGTCGCCGTGGCGAGCGGGCTCGTCTTCGCCTCCGTCGAGGCCGGCGGGGCCTACAGCTGTGGGCTGACCCCGGCGGGCGAAGCATATTGCTGGGGGTGGGGCCAGGGCGGCCAGTTGGGCGACGGGTCGGTGAACGACCAGCTTACGCCGGTCGCCGTGGCGGGCGCTCTGGTGCTGACCGAACTGAGCCTGGGGACCACACATACGTGCGGGCTCACCGACGCCGGCGAGGGCTACTGCTGGGGGCAGAACGGTGCCGGCCAGCTCGGCGACGGTTCGACGACCAGCCGCCCCACACCGGTCGCGGTGTCCGGCTCGCTCGCCTTCGCCTCCATCAGCGTAGGCTTCGAGCACACCTGCGGCCTCACCGTCGGCGGGGCCGCCTATTGCTGGGGCGCCAACACGGTGGGCCAGCTTGGCGACACGTTGGTGTCGAGGAGCAGCACCCCCATGCCCGTCTCCGGCGGGCTGACGTTCCTCGATCTGACCGTTCGGACGAGCCACAGCTGTGGGTCCACCAGCGATGGGGTGGCGTACTGCTGGGGCGCCAACCGGAGCGGTCAGCTGGGCAGAAGCGTGGCAAAGGTCTGTCAGATCGGCCAGAACCAAGTCGACTTCGTACCGTGTGATCCGACGCCGGCGCCGGTCTCCGGCGATATCGACTTCTCCTCGCTCACCGCCGGAAACGACCACACCTGCGGCCTGAGCGTGACGTCCGTGGGCTACTGCTGGGGGCTCAACGGGAACGGGCAGCTAGGCGACGGCACGCAGACCGACCGGCTGACGCCGGTACCGATAGCGAATCAGTCGACATGAGACGGTCGGGCTCCTCCGCGGTGGTGCGGCGCCCGCGGCCTTGGCGCCGCACGGTGGCGCTGCCGCTGCTCTTCACCTGGGGCTGTTACACCTACGTACCCATCGACACGGCCAAGCCGGTGCCGGCAACGGGTCGCGAGGTGCGGGTCGAGCTGGCTGAGCCCCGCGATGTGCAAACGAGCGACCTGCTTGTTCGCGACGTGGGGACGGTAGAAGGACGGCTGTTGCCCGCGGACGGGGATTCCCTCCTTCTATACGTGACCCGGGTCTGGTCCGGGTCGGGCTTTCAGCACGATGGGGGCCACCGGCGGCTCGCGCTCGCGGCGGAACAGGTCCGCAGGCTCGAAGAGAAGCGGCTCGCCGGGGCGAAGACCGGCACGCTCATTGGCCTCGGACTCGCCGCCGCCACGGCGATCGTTATCCTCGTGGTCGAGCCCGGCAGCGGACAGGGCAGCAGCAATGGGGGCAACGGCGACGGGAAGCCGCTGAATATTGTGCCGCCCCGGTAAGACGGAATCGGAGGTAGGATGGTTTACGGGTCGGTGTAACCGGGCAGCCGAGGGAAGGGCCGCGGCCGGGGAACCTCGATGGGGACCGGCCACGTTTTTTTCTGTAGGTGATGGCCCAGGCGACCCCGGAGCTCCATGAAGCGACCCTCGACGTTCGTAGGCCTTCCGTACGCCGCCTCGGTCACCGTGGCCCTTTGGGTGGCCTCGGCGTGCAGCACCGGCGACGCCGGGACGGGACCCGTCGAGTGCTCCGTGCCCCTCGGCGAAATCGTGAGTGGGGGGGTCGGCCGGGACGCGATCAGCGCGCAGATGCCCTGGGATGGAATGATTCTTCTAAGCGAGGACATGCGCGACTCAACGTTATGTTGATCATGATAATGTGACCCAGTCTGGCAGAGGCGGCTAGGCGATGAGTCGACTCCGCGCCAGCTGCGCTTCATCAGCTCGTCTGCGGCCATGCTCGCTCCCTGACGTACCCACTTCTATTTTTGGATCGCGATCTCAGCGCCCCACGGAGGATGGTCCTCATGATCTGCCGATCTCTTTCCTTGCGTCGCGTCGTGCGTGTCTTACCGAGCGAGCAGATCTCGGCGCTCTCACCGATTTTCGTCCCGAGCAAACCGGCTTTCTGGTGCATCCTGATTCTGGGAACGCTGCTCGCACCCAGCGCCGGCGAGGCCACCGCAACTCAGGACACGTTGCGCACGGAGCTCCCAGGTCTCTCGAAGCCGGTTGAGATCATCAAGGACCGGTGGGGCATCTCGCACATTTACGCCGAAACGGAGCACGATCTCTTTTTTGCTCAAGGGTTCAGCGCAGCTCGTGATCGCTTGTTCCAATTGGAACTATGGCGCCGGCAGTCGACCGGGACGGTCGCCGAGATCCTGGGCCGCCGGGAGCTCCGCCGTGACATCGGAACTCGGCTCTTCAAGTTTCGTGGCAATCTGACTCGAGAGCTGAACCACTATCACCCGCGGGGCGAAACGATCATTAGGGCCTTTGTGCAAGGGATCAATGCCTACATCGCGGAGACGGAAGACAATCCGGATCTGCTCCCCATCGAGTTCCGACTGTTGGGGATCAAACCGGGCAGATGGACACCGGCCGTAGTGATCTCCCGACACCAGGGACTCCTCGGGAACATTGGGTCGGAGCTGAACTATGGGCGCGCCGTTTGGCGCCTAGGGCCCGAGAAGGTGAAGAAGTTCTCCAACTTCCATCCCGGCGAACCGGACATCACACTGGACTCTGCCATCGACGGCTCCCTCCTGTTCGACGACATCCTGGGCGTGTACAACGCGTTCCGCCAACCGATGCGCTTCGAGCGTGACGACATTGTGGCTGCCTACCGAGGAGATGCCTCGTCCGACTCCCGTCTCGCCCCGGCAACAGGGGAGATCTCACCTGAATGGCGTTGGCTCGAAGACCAAGATTACGGCAGTAACAATTGGGTTGTCGCCCCAAGGCTCACCCAAAGCGGCTATCCGATCATGGCCAACGATCCGCACCGCGTGCAGGCCGCCCCGTCGCTTCGGTACTTGGTGCATCTCATCGGACCTGGATGGAACGTGATCGGGGGCGGTGAGCCGGCGATCCCGGGCGTCTCCATCGGCCACAACGAGTATGGCGCCTGGGGACTGACGGTTTTCGCGACGGACGGAGAGGATCTGTACGTCTACGAGACGAATCCGGACAACCCGCTCCAGTACCGGTACGCCGGCCGATGGGAGAACATGACGACTATAGCGGACACCATCCCGGTCAAAGGAGAAGGTCCCGCATTGGTGGAGCACAAGTACACTCGCCACGGACCCGTCGTCTACGAGGATCGGGAGCACCACAAGGCGTACGCAGTACGCGCGGCGTGGATGGAGATCGGCGGCGCCCCATATCTCGCCAGTCTTCGCATGGATCAAGCGCGCAACTGGGAGGAGTTCCGCGACGCGTGTAGCTATAGCAACATCCCGGGTGAGAACATGGTCTGGGCGGATATTCACGGAGATATCGGGTGGCAGGCAGTGGGGATTGCGCCGATTCGCCGGACATGGAGCGGCCTCGTACCAGTTCCGGGTGACGGTCGCTATGAATGGGATGGCTACCTCCCGATCAAGGCCAAGCCGCACGTGCACAACCCGGAGGCAGGGTTCTTCGTGACGGCAAACAACAATCTCATCCCGCCTGATTACCAGTACCGAAATGCGGTGGGGTGGACCTGGTCGGATCCGTTCCGCTGGGCGCGGGCCAGCGAGGTGCTAGCGGCCGGACGCAAGCACTCCCTGATGGATATGATGCGTCTTCAGACGGATGTG